>JBQEBC010000058.1:0-13365 GCA_052106035.1 Leucobacter sp.
CTGCGAGCAATGACATCGTCATGCCGATCGTGCAACAGGTGCAGATGGTGCTCGAAGGTGAGATGCGACCAGAGAATCTTGGCCCCCATCTTGCAACCGAAGATGGGATACCGAAGCGGGAACTCGTGCTTGGCGGCGAATCGCGATCAATCTGGCGACGTCTGTTTGGGCGCCGAAAAGGAGCTGTGTCATGAGTGAATCTGCGACCCAGAAGCGCACCGTTCAGAAACGCACCGTTGCGCTGCTGTTTGGTGGCCGATCGAGCGAGCACGGCATCAGTTGCGTGACCGCCGCGGGTATTCTGCGGGCGATCGACCGTGAACAGTTTGATGTGGTGCTTGTGGGCATCACCAAGCAGGGCGCGACCGTGCTCATGCATGAATCTGATCTTGAGGATTACCGCCTTGAGGTGGGAGCACTTCCAGAGGTCGTCGATAACGGAACGCGGGTTCTTTGGCCAGCGTCGACTGCGACCCGGGCGCTCACGCTCGTGTCCAATGACGGCACTGTGCGATCCCTTGGAGACATAGACGCGGTCGTGCCGATGATGCACGGGCCATACGGCGAAGACGGCACCGTGCAGGGAATGCTTGACCTCATCGACATGCCATACGTCGGCAGTGGTGTGCTGGGGTCGGCGCTCTGCATGGATAAGCACCTCGTGAAAATGGTGTTGAACGGTGTGGGAATCGCTGTCGCGCCGTGGCGCACGGTCACGCTTGACGAGGTGGATCGTAACCCTGCGATCGTGTCTCAGCTCGACGAGGGGCTCACGTATCCGCTTTTTGTAAAGCCCGCACGTGCTGGTTCATCAATGGGGGTCACCCGTGTGACCGAAGCTGCTGGAATTCCCACAGCGCTCGAGATTGCATTCAAGGAAGACCGCACCGTGCTTATTGAGTCGGGCGTCACGGGTCGCGAGGTTGAGATCGCGGTGCTCGAAGGGCGCTTGGGGGATCGACCGCGCACCAGCTCAGTGCTCGGCGAGGTCGTGTTCAGTGGGCGCGAGTTTTATGATTTCGAAGCGAAATATCTCGGTGCGTCGGGGGTGGATCTCGTGCTCCCAGCCCAGGTGACTGACGAGGAGTTCGTTGCGATCCGCGATGCCGCCGTGCGCGCGTTCGAAGTGACACAGTGTGCGACCCTCGCACGGGTCGACTTCTTCCTGACCGATGATGGGCCTGTGCTCAACGAGATCAATACGTTGCCGGGCTTTACCCCCATCTCGATGTATCCGAGACTCTGGGAAGAATCAGGCCTCGGCTACACGGAGCTCATCACCGAGCTCATTGATCTTGCGCTCGCGAAGCGTCCCGCGTATTAATCCTGAGGTACTTCCTCAACTTGTGAGTCGTCGAAGGTTGAGCTGTCGAGCGAGTCTGCAATGCTCGTGCACTTCCGCTCTTGCGGCAGTTGTTCAGTCACAGAGCTGAGAGCTGCGATGACGTTCGTTCCATTCGCCTGTTCTGAATCGACGATGACTTCGAGCCCGGGAGACCTGCCATACGCTTCAAAGCGGTAAAGCGGCGCGCGAGACTCGTCGATGATCCAGTCAACGCCGTCCACGCTGACACACGTGTCTGTGGTGGGCCCACTTGCTTCGATGCCGCAGTACAAGAGCACGCTTGCTGGGTCGCCCCACGCCCCGGTTGCCTGCGCGTTCGTCGTACGGCGATCAAGCCCGTCCACGGTGTCGGGGAGCCGCACGATGACATCGGCGCAGGCGGGATTGTTCGCGTCAACAGCGGTCTCCATGGGCACCTCGGTTGCGCAGCCAGAGAGCAGTGTTGCGAGCCCGCCAACAGCGAGCAGTAGCGAGGTCATCTTGGCAGCGCGAGTGTTCACGCGATAAGCCTAGCTGGCACCTGTAACACTTGGCTGGGTGTGGTATTCCGGCGCAGTGCGCGGCACGGTAGCGTAGGTGTGTGACTACCGTAGGCGACCTGGGTGAAAGCGGCGTTCTCCGCCGCGTACTCGAACAATTGAGCCCAGCAAAGGTTGCCAGTATTGGCCCTGGTGACGACTGCGCTGTGATGAGTGTGGCGGGCGACCTTGTCGTAACGAGCGACACGATGATCGAGGGCCCAGATTTCAGGCTCGCCTGGCACACGGGGTACGAACTGGGTTGGAAGCTCGCCGCCACGAACCTGTCAGACGTGGCAGCAATGGGAGCACGGCCGACCGCCCTCACCGTGTCGTTTGCGTGCCCCGCAGACACCGATGTGGCGCTGCTTGCCGAAATCTCTCGGGGACTTGACGCTGCGTGCCGTGAGCTCGCACCGGGCTGTGGCGTGGTCGGAGGCGATTTGAGTCGGGCCCCAGTGCTCATCGCTGCGGTGACCGCACTCGGTGATCTCTCTGGTAAACCTCCAGTGACCCGTGCGCGGGCAGCGGTCGGCGACACCATTGCGTATGCGGGTGAGCTCGGACTCGCAGGAATAGGACTGTCGCTCTTGTTTGAGCACTGCGCGGACGCTGCGGGCGTTGCACACAACAAGGGCCTCGAAGAGGTGCGGCGCGCACACGATGTCGCGCTCTCCGCTCAGTTCGCGCCGCACCCACCGATCCGCCTGGGAAGAAAAGCGCTCGATGCCGGTGCGACCGCCATGATGGATGTCTCTGACGGGCTTGCGCTTGATGCCGCGCGCCTCGGTACTGCGAGCAACGTGAGTCTCGACCTCGATCCGGCACTGCTCTCGTCAGGCTTCGGAATGCAGCACGGGGTCGCTGTTTCGCTCACAGACATGCTGGAGGGTGGCGAAGACCACGGGCTTTTGGCGTGTTTCCCAAGTAGCGCCACGCTCCCGGCCGGGTTTTTTCCGATAGGCAAGGTACGCGGCGCGCGCTCGAGCGAAGCGGCGCCGGTGCTCGTTGCAGGCGAGCCCTATACGCCGGGTGGTTGGGATCCATACACTGATCACACACACTCTGTGCGCTGACCTCTGGAGGGATCCAAGTGACTGAAATTACGGTGAGCGGGGCGGCGGAGGCTCGAGTGCCAGCGGATCGCGCCGAGGTTACCGCGGGTGTTTCGGCCCGGGGCGAAGCGCGAGAACAGGTACTGCAAGAGGCAAATGATGCGCACGCACGGCTCGTGGAGCGTGCTCAAGAGCTCGTTGCTGAGGGCAGAGCCACTGAGTACATCGCCTATCCGGTCTCGAGTTCGTCAAACACCTGGCCTGATGAACACGGGACCACTGTCGCCGAGCATCACGCGTTTGTAAACGTGCGAATTATCTTGGGTGAGCTCGACCAAGTTAGTGAGATCGCTGCGGATCTCACTAAAAATGGAGCCGATGTAGGGGTGACTTGGAGTCTCAGCAATCCACTGCGTAATGAGCAGACTCGCGCTCTTCGGAGTGCGGCGGTGAATGAAGCCCGGGAAGCCGCCGAAGACTACGCAGCGGCAATCGGTGCGTCGTCGTTGCATATGGTGTCGCTGCGGGACAGCGGGCAGAGAGGGTCAGTCAGTCCTCGCGGAGCGCGGCTCGCAATGGTCGCAGACTCGGCCCCGGAAGTGACCACTGGTGAAATCACGGTCAGTGCACAAATCGAAGCGACATTTACAGCTGAGTAGATGTGTCGGTGATCCGCAGCGCGGTCCACAGTTCGGCTCGCGTGTTTGGCGAGTCAATATCGCGCTGTAACAAGCTCGCTGCGGTTCTGATCTTTGACCTGAGCGTATGGCGGTGGATCTCGAGCTCCGCCGCGGACGGGCTGAGCTGTCCGTTGTGTCTGAGCCACACCTCAAGGCTGCGTTCAAGTTCGTCTTCGTGTTTGCGATCGTGCTCACGAATGGGGGAGAGAAACCCCAACGCTCGTCGCTTCGCTTCTGGGCTGTCAGCAATAAGCTGAAACACCCCCGAGTGCATGGATGGTCGGTACGCCACGAGTTTCGGGGGAGTGTCTGAGTCTACGGACGCTGCAACCGAGTGTTCGAGCGCGCGATCTGCCTGGTCGAGCAACCGCTCAAGATCTTGCAACGATCCACGTTCTGATAGACCTGCAGCGTGACGTTGGACGAGTTTCCGTACACTCGCCACCTGGGGTGCTTCACACACGACAATGAGCTTGCCGCCATACTGTGCAGCAACTGTTCCGTCACCGAGTGCATCGGCGGTGAGCTTAGAGTTGAGTTCGGTGTCGTCGCTGCTCAAAGCAACCACCGCGACCTGGCCACGGGGGATACGCGGAAGGAGCGGGGACGCAATCGACTCTGCGAGTTCTCGGTGCCCCAGAATGAGGAGTGTGACAACGGCCGTGCGCAACGCAGCTTCCGCACGAGCGATCGTCGATGCGGGGGTGCGATCCACACGACTGAGCCGGTCTATGTTTTGGGCGTGCATCGCCGCCTCGATGAGGCGAGATGCAGCGCGCGTGATCGCGATAAAGGGAGTGTCGTATGGGACACGAATCAGCGGAAGCCCGAGGTGCTCGCAGGCTTCGACGAGCGTCGGAGGAATGCGATCCCAGCGAAGCCCAACGCCCACACACAGTGCGGTCGCGCCTGCGGTGACGAGCCTTGAGACGTATGCCTCGGCGGTATTCTTGCCGAGCGCTGCTTTGAACTGCACACCGGTTGTGAGCAGTACCGTGCGCGGGGTGAGGAAGGGCGTTGGATCCGGAAGATCGCTCGAGTGCACCCACTGAACGGGCCGTGCGCCGGTGTCATCGTCTATGCCTGCAATGGCGACGAGGCCAAGCTCATAGTCTCGAAGGAGCGTGTCGAGTTCGATCCACGAATGAAATGCCGGTTCGGCGAAATATTGCTTCATCAATCGCCATTATGGCACTCTCTGCTGAATGTTTGTGAACGTATCCTATTTGGAGTGCCACAAGCCACGACTATTACGCAGTCGTGGCGCACCACTTCACACACATCACAAGGAGGAACACTATGTCAGTAATCGGCGGCCCCACGCTCCCACAGGAGCGCAAGCTTGTCACCAGCATTCCAGGACCGAAGTCACAGGAAATGCTTGCACGCAAGAATGCTGCTGTCGCCTCTGGCGTTGGTGTGGCACTTCCCGTTTCGATTGTTGCAGCGGGCGGCGGCGTCATGGTCGACGCCGATGGCAACTCACTCATCGACCTTGGCTCAGGCATCGCTGTGACCGGAGTCGGCAACTCGGCACCAGCCGTCGTCGAAGCGGTAATCAACCAGGTGACCCAGTTCACGCACACCTGCTTCACGGTGACACCGTACGAGGGCTACATCGCCGTCTCAGAGAAGCTCAACGAACTGACCCCCGGTGACCACGAGAAGCGATCCGCACTCTTCAACTCGGGCGCAGAAGCTGTAGAGAACGCGGTGAAGATCGCGCGTCACTACACCGGGCGTGATGCAGTGGTGGTGTTTGATCACGCCTACCACGGCCGCACAAACCTCACCATGGGCATGACCGCGAAGAACATGCCGTACAAGGATGGCTTTGGCCCGTTTGCGCCAGAGGTATACCGCGTACCGACTTCGTATCCGTACCGCGATGGCCTCTCAGGTGCTGCAGCTGCCGAGGTCGCTATCAGCCAGATTGAGAAGCAGATCGGTGCATCCAACGTTGCAGCGATCATCATTGAGCCCATTCAGGGCGAGGGCGGTTTCATCGCTCCCGCAGAAGGCTTCCTCCCAGCGATCCAGGCATGGGCAACCGCAAACAATGTTGTCTTTATGCTCGATGAGGTGCAGACCGGTTTCGCTCGCACCGGCGCGATGTTCGCGGCAAACCACGAGGGTGTTGTTCCCGATCTCATCACTACGGCTAAGGGCATCGCAGGCGGACTCCCGCTGTCGGCTGTCACCGGGCGCGCCGAAATCATGGACTCGGCACACGCTGGTGGCCTCGGCGGTACGTACGCAGGCAGCCCGATTTCGTGTGCAGCAGCACTCGCAACGATCGAAACCTACGAGACCGAAAACCTCGCACAGCGCGCAAATGAAATCGGCGCAATCATCACCGAGTTCTTCACTGAGCTGCAGAAGACCGATGACCGCGTTGGCGACATTCGCGGTCGCGGTGCGATGATGGCAGTGGAGTTCGTGGAGTCAGGTTCACTGACACCGGCGGCAGCACTCACCGGTGCGATCGCAAAGCAAGCAGGTGCAGAGGGCGTCATCGTGCTCACCTGTGGCACCTACGGCAACGTAGTCCGCTTCCTCCCGCCACTTGCGATCTCAGATGAACTCCTCCGCGAGGGCCTCCAGGTTGTCGCAGACGCCCTGGCTGCTCACTAGGTTCAACTCAAATCTCGAACTCTCGAACTCTCGAAAAGGAGTCACGAATATGGCATTGAAGCCCAACGAACAAGAACTACTCGAACGAGTACAGTCTGGTCTCGCAATCGGTGGTAAGTGGGAGGCCTCTACCTCCGGCGCAACCTTCGACGTGCGCGATCCTGCCACCGGTGACGTCATCAAGACCATCGCCGACGCGACCGTTGAAGACGCGATCCGCGCACTCGACTCGGCCGTTGCTGTGCAGGCCTCGTGGGCCGGAACATCATCCCGCGAGCGCTCGACCATTCTGCGCCGCGCCTTCGACCTCCTGATGGAGCGTCGTGAGGAATTCGCGCTGCTCATGAGCATGGAAATGGGCAAGCCCATCGCTGAAGCTCGTGGCGAGGTGAACTACGGCGGCGAGTTCCTCCGCTGGTTCTCCGAAGAAGCCGTGCGCGTTCGCGGAGATTACCGCGAAAACCCTGAGGGCACCGGCCAAATGGTGGTCTCGCACATTCCGGTTGGTCCGTGCTACTTCATTACCCCGTGGAACTTCCCGCTCGCCATGGCAACCCGCAAGATCGCGCCGGCGCTTGCCGCTGGGTGCACAGTCGTCATCAAGCCTGCAGGTCTAACACCGCTCACCACGATCTTCTTCGCGCAGCTTCTCGAAGAAGCCGGCGTGCCTGCTGGCGTTGTGAACGTGGTGCAGACGTCGAAGTCGAGCGCACAGTCAAGCGCGCTGCTTTCTGACACGCGCTTGCGTAAGCTCTCATTCACAGGGTCAACCCCGGTGGGCGTGAAGCTGCTTGAGGCAGCGGCTCAGAACGTGCTGCGCACCTCAATGGAACTCGGCGGCAATGCTCCGTTCGTCGTGTTCGAAGATGCAGATCTCGATAAGGCGGTCGAGGGTGTCATGCTCGCGAAGTTCCGCAATATCGGGCAGGCCTGCACCGCCGCGAACCGCATCATCGTGCACGAATCGATCGCCGATGAGTTTGCTCGTCGCGTGAGCGAAAAGGTTTCGGCTATGACCGTTGGGCGTGGAGCTGAAGAGGGCAACGACATCGGGGCACTCGTCGAGGAGAGGGCTGTGGCAAACACGAAGCGTCTCGTCGCTGACGCGGTCGAGACCGGTGCGACGATCGTGACCGGTGGTGAAGTGATCGACGGCCCAGGCAACTTCTTCCAGCCGACCGTCATCGACAAGCTCAGCCCGCAGTCGGCAATTATGCGTGAAGAGATCTTCGGACCTGTGCTTGGCATCATCCGCTTCAACACTGAAGACGAAGCCGTCGAGATTGCGAACAATACTGAGTACGGTCTCGTGAGCTACGTGTTCACTGAGAACCTTGCTCGAGGTCACCGCATGATCGAGAAGCTCGAGACTGGGATGATGGGCCTGAACACGGGGCTCGTCTCGAATGCTGCTGCACCATTCGGTGGCATCAAGCAATCGGGTATCGGCCGTGAGGGCGGATTTGAAGGAATCCACGAGTTCCTCTCGTCGAAGTACACACTCATTCCGCGTAGTTAACGCACGCACGAGAAACGAGCGGAGTCATTCTTTTCCAGAGTGGCTCCGCTCGTTTGCGTTCAGCGGGCTCGGCGTTACACCAGCTCGGCAATACACCAGTTCTGTTCTGTTCAGTTCAGAGCTGTGCAAGCTCAGACCACCAGAGCACCGTCTCACCGTAGCTCCGTTCTTTGATCGGCGTGAGTTCCGGAGGCAACGTCGGCTCGGGGGAGCGGCTGCTGCGCTCGACGAGAATGACCGAAGCTGTAGATACGAGCTTTGCGACCGAGGCGAGGTTCGCTGCGAGTTCTTGTTCACCGAGGTCGTATGGCGGATCGAGCATGATGACGTCCCATGGCTTGGAAACACCTTGCGTATTGCGATCGACCTCGAGATTAAGAAATGTCTGCACGGATTGTCGCTCGACTTTGATCGTGGGTGGCTCCGCCGATTCGCGCCACGCTGCCAGTACGGTCTTTGCGTTTCGTGATGCGACTTGTGCAGCTTGGGGGTGCTTCTCGACGAGCGTGACTTCGCGCGCACCCCGGCTTGCGGCCTCGAGTCCGAGTGCTCCGGATCCGCCATAGAGATCGAGCACACGAGTTCCACCTGTCATGCCCCAGGAATCCAGCGCAGAAAAGATTGCTTCGCGCACGCGATCGCTCGTCGGTCGGGTTCCTGCCTTGGGCACTTCAAGCCGCAACGATCCTGCGAGGCCGGAAATGATGCGAGTCACGGTGCGTCCTCTTTCAATCAAGGGTGTTCGGCTGTGTTGGTACCCGTTAACACTACTGCGCTGCGCCATCACTTACGTGATGTTTAGCTTGGGTGGTGCGGTGCAGATTCGGCGCGAGAAGGGGCTTGTTCTGATCAAAATGGTGCGTAAGCCCAGCAAAACTTCGATGGTTTCGGCGTGAAACGATGAATGTCTGAGGCTCGTGGTGTACTCAGTACATGTCCACAAAGCAACCAATCACAGCGGCACCAGAGGTGCTCGCGCTTGATGCGGTAGTTGAGCGTGCGATCGACGCAGAGCGTGAAGTTCGGGCCGCGGAAGTGCGCATGCTCGATGCACTTGCAGATGCATTTGACTTAGCTTCGATCAGGAGTGCGGTGTGCGTCGGCGGGGAGGACGTGTCGGTCGAGAACTCGACCCCGCTGGGCGATCGTGCCGAGATGGATTATCGCGCGATCCGAGCAGAGCTGGCCTGCGCGCTGAACCTCAGCGAGACGGTGATCGAAAAACGGATGACGCACGCGTGGGAGCTCCGAAACTGCTTTGCTGCGGCACTTGACGCGTATCGTGAAGGCGAGATCTCCGAATTGCACGCGAAGGTAATTACCGAGGCGGGTGCGATCATCGGGCTTGGCTCTGACCTCGATGTGATGAGACGCCGAGGGAGCTACACCGAACAGGTGCTTGAGTATGCGCGAGAAATGTCACCGAATCGGCTGCGCCCAATCGCTCGGCGTCTCGCAGAGGAGTTCGCGGAACTCACGATCGATGAGCGTCACGCAGAAGCCCGCATACGGCGCAACGTGCGTGTGCATGACGGCGATGATGGCATGGTCGACCTTGTAGCGCACCTGCCCGCAGCTCAGGGGTATGCGATGTTTGACCGCATGCGTCAGATCGCACGCACAATTTCTGACAACGGAGAGGCGGCCGGGCGCACCCGAGACGAGATCATGACTGATATCTTCGCCGACATGTTACTCGGATCGAACCCGTTTGAGGTGGGTGCCTTCGGTGACGGAAGTAGTAGCGGCAGCAGCATCGGGCGGGTGCATGTGAGAGCCCGAGTGCAAATACTCATTCCAGCTCACGTTCTTGGATCTGTTTTCTCCAATGATCCTGCCGGCTCCCACGAATCTGCAGGTGCTAGCGGCCCCATTGGTTCCACTGATCCTTCTGAACGTTTCACTATCATCGGAAATCCGACGGGCCCTGCTCCCGCTTTGTTCGAAGGGTCCGGAGCAATCGACGGAGAAACAGCTAGAGAGATCGCCGCAGATGCCGAATGCTGGGACATTATTGGAACTCATCCCGAGACAGCTGAGGTGATGTCAGTCGATCGATATCGACCGAGTGAATCGATGCGACGACTGCTCAGGGTAAGAGACCAACACTGCAGATTCCCCGGGTGCAGGGCGTCGCTCGCCAGGTGCGACATTGACCACACCGTCGATGCAGCGCTTGGCGGCCCCACTTCGACGGACAACCTTGCCCACTTGTGTCGCGGGCACCATACTCTCAAGCACAAGTCACGATGGACGGTCGAGCAACCGGGGAGAGGTGTGCTTGTCTGGACCGCTCCGAGTGGCCGTGCATATGTCGACCGACCGTCGTCCACAGTTCTGTTTAAACCAGCGGTTCCCGACACCGCTCCCGGCGACCTTCGCTAGCCTGGAACCATGCCAGGCACGACTCTCGAGACTCAGCTTGAACGAGTCATTGGCGGGCAAAGCGCGAAAGCCCTCGAAAAGGCATTCGATATGCACACCGTCGGCGACCTGCTGTGGCACCTGCCGCGCCGCTATTCGAAGCGCGGCGAGCTCACCCCGCTAACTGGCCTTCCGCTCGGAGAACAGGTGTCAGTTGTCGCGCAGGTGCTCGATGTGCGGTCGCGCACGATGCAGCGTCGGCGTGGCCAGATTCTTGAAGTGCGCATCACCGACGGTGTTGGAACGCTCACGCTGACGTTTTTTAATCAGTCGTGGAGGGCAAATGAAATCCGCGCGGGGCGACAGGGCATCTTTGCGGGGAAAGTTTCGGAGTACCGAGGCGCTTTCCAACTGCAGCACCCCGACTACAAACTCTTTGACGAAGACGATGAAGTGCCGGAGCGCTCGGCGCTCGAAGACGCAGCCCTCAAAGCATGGGCAGAATCGCCGATGCCTCTGTACCCCGCGACCGCGCGGATACCAAGCTGGAACATCGGCAAGTCAATCATCATGGTGCTCGATGCATTACGCGACGTTGAAGACCCAATTCCTCTCTCAATCTTAGATTCCGAGGGCTTGCTCCCACTCGGGGCAGCGTTCGAGGCCGCCCACAGGCCCCGGGTCGACAAAGACTGGAAAGAGGCGTGGGCGAGCTTAAAGTTTCGCGAAGCGTTCGAACTACAACTCGCATTGTTGCATCGCAGGCAACAGCACACCGGCATGCGCAGCACTCCGCGCGAGGCGGGAAAGCTTCTGAAACAGTTCGACGCAGCGTTACCGTTCGAACTCACCGGAGATCAACGTCGCGTGGGCGGAGTAATCGCTGGCGAACTCGAGACCCCACACCCCATGCACCGACTGTTGCAGGGCGAGGTGGGCTCTGGCAAGACACTCGTCGCGTTGCGTGCCGTGCTGCAAGTTGCAGAAAGTGGTGGGCAGAGTGCCCTCCTCGCACCCACGGAAGTGCTCGCCTCTCAGCACTTTCGATCAATTGTCGAGTCGCTTGGACCCGACTTGGCTGCAGAGCTGAACCCGGTACTCGTGACTGGTCGAATGGCGACCTCTGAGCGCCGACGCGCGCTCCTCTCACTTGCATCAGGAGCGTCGCGCATTGCCGTCGGTACTCACGCGCTCATGAGCGATTGGGTAAGTTTCTTTGATCTTGGGCTCACTGTTATTGACGAGCAGCACAGATTCGGCGTTGAACAGCGTGAGGCTCTGAGGCAAAAAGGCGCACAGCCACACGTCCTCGCGATGACAGCAACTCCTATACCGCGCACGGTTGCACTCACTGCATTCGGCGATCTTGAGACGCTCACCATTCGTGAGTTGCCACCGGGCCGCCAAGGCATCGAGACATTTGTGGTGCCTGAGATTGAGATGCCCAATCGAGCTGCAAGAGTATGGCAGCGTGCCGCAGAAGATATTTCCGCGGGGCGGCAAGTGTATGTGGTGTGTCCCGCGATCTCAGGCGGCGGATCACCAAGCCTTGAGGAGGGTGACGCAGGGCAAGTTGAAGTACCTTCCGAAGATGAGGCCTCTAAGCGTCCGCTTCGGAACGTGATCGATACCGTAGAAGAGCTTCGAGGGATGCCACAGTTTGCCGGGATGCGCATTGAAGCGTTGAGCGGAGACATGACCGGGCCAGATAAGGATCGAGTTATGGGGGAGTTCGCCGCAGGAAACATCCACATGCTCGTCGCAACGACCGTCATTGAAGTTGGCGTAAACGTGCCAAACGCAAGCATCATGATCGTGCGTGACGCCGACCGATTTGGGGTGTCGCAACTGCATCAGCTTCGTGGACGAGTGGGGCGCGGCGAACATGCCGGCCTCTGCCTCCTCATGAGTGAAGCCGAAGCAGGAACAAACGCGCGAGAACGCATTGAGGCCGTCGCTGCAACGAGCGACGGGTTTGTGCTTGCCGAAATCGACCTTGAACTGAGGCGCGAGGGAGACATCCTGGGAACGGCACAGTCGGGTGGCCGATCCACTCTAAAACTGCTTCGTGTTACCCACGACGGTGACCTCATTGCCCACGCTCGTGAACTCGCGGCGCTCTTGTTGCTTGAGGATCCGGAACTCACCCAGTACCCGAAGCTTGCGCGTGCGATCGAGCAAGAAGACGAGCATCTCGAAAACCTCGCAAAATCATAAGGCGACCCGCCTCGTTCTCACAGTGGTACCTGAGTACCATGCGACCGATACTTCGGGGGGATCTGCGCGCGCGGCAATATTTCTAAGCTTGAGGCACACGCAACAACCACAAGTTGAGAACAAGCACAGGTTTAGAACCATCGCAGATCGAGGGAGACACCATGATTGAAGCTCGAGGGCTTACGAAACTTTACGGCCAGAAGAAGGCCGTGGACGATCTCAGTTTTACCATCAAACCGGGACAGGTCACTGGCTTTCTTGGGCCGAACGGTGCTGGGAAGTCAACCAGTATGCGTCTCATGGTCGGGCTTGACCGGCCAACGTCGGGAACGGTGACCGTCAACGGGATGCGATACTCAGATCTGCGTGCTCCACTCGCAGAGGTCGGTGTACTCCTCGACGCGAAAGGTGTTCACCCCGGTCGCAGTGCTCGCAGCCACTTGCGGGCGCTCGCAGCGACGCACGGAATCTCAGATCGGCGGGTGAGCGAGGTCATCGAGATGACCGGGCTGGGAGCGGTAGCGAACAAGCGCGTCGGCGGGTTCTCGCTCGGCATGGGGCAGCGGCTTGGAATCGCAGTAGCGCTACTCGGCGACCCAAAAGTCATTATTCTCGACGAGCCGGTGAACGGGCTTGACCCTGACGGGGTGCTCTGGGTGCGCCAGCTGCTTCGTCACTTTGCCAGCGAGGGGCGCACTGTATTGCTTTCGAGTCATCTCATGAGCGAGATGGCCCAAACAGCAGATCACGTGATCGTGCTTGGCCGAGGCAGAGTTGTCGCAGATGCACCCATCGCAGACATTATTTCTGGTGGAGTCACGAGGGTGACGGTGAAGAGTCCGCAGGCTGCGCAACTCGCGTCACTTGTCATGGATGGGGTCTCCTCAGGACAGGGAGATATCGATTTGATCCCTCTTGAAAACGGCGACGGAGAAGGATTCTCGGCGACCGGAATTACCGCGGCCGAGATCGGTGAACTTGCCGCGGTAAACAGCATCACGCTGCACGAACTTACCCCGGTAGGCACAAGCCT
>JBQEBC010000059.1:0-12296 GCA_052106035.1 Leucobacter sp.
ACGGAGTCGGGTACGCAGTTCCGGGGGGAGCCGATTCCCCTCTCACGGCGGTAACACGGGTTCGAATCCCGTTGGGGTCACCAATGAATGAAGCCTCACCAGTGGTGAGGCTTCATTCATTTCTCGGAGTCTGCACCTGCCCAGCACGTCCTGGGTGTCTACTCAGCAGGTCTATGCTTGTAGCATCAAGGCCCGCACGATGAGGAGTGTTTAGTGACCCGTACGATCAAGCTTGCTGTGATTCCCGGAGATGGCATTGGGCCGGAGGTGACGGATCAGGCAAACCGCGTTATTGACGCAGTGATTGACGGTAGCGACCTCATCATTGAGCGCACTTTATTCAAGCTGGGCGCCGAACGATTTCTGGAAACCGGTGACACGCTCCCTCAGAGTGAGCAGGCAGCTATTTCGGAACATGACGCGATTCTCTTTGGAGCAGTTGGTGGTGTTCCCGGTGATGAACGGCTGCGGAATGCAAATATTGAGCGCGGATTGCTGCTGAAGCTTCGCTTTGACTTTGAGCACTACGCGAACGTGCGTCCGTGCACGCTGTTTCCGGGAGTCGCGTCAAAGCTGGCTGCTCCGGGCGAGGTCGACTTTGTCGTCGTGCGGGAGGGGACTGAAGGCCCGTATGTTGGCAACGGTGGCACCCTCCGCGGTGGCACACCGGCAGAAGTTGCCACTGAGGTGTCGGTAAATACTGCATTTGGTGTCGAGCGAATCGTTCGTTACGCATTCGGAAAAGCAATGACGCGTTCACGCAAGAAGCTCACTTGGGTGCATAAAACTAACGTACTCACGCACGCTGGCAGCATGTGGCAGCGCATTGTTGAAGCGGTGAGCGTCGAGTTTCCCGACGTACAGGTGAACTATATGCACGTCGACGCCGCCACGATCCACATGGTGCAAGACCCGGCGCAGTTTGATGTGATCGTGACTGATAACCTATTCGGAGATATCCTCACAGACTTAGCTGGCGCAATCGGCGGCGGCATTGGGCTAGCGGCATCGGGAAACATCAATCCTGACGGCAACTTCCCGAGCATGTTTGAACCGGTACATGGCTCAGCCCCTGACATTGCAGGGCAGCAGAAGGCCGATCCAACCGCGGCTATTCTTTCCGCGGGTCTCATGCTCGACCATCTTGGCCTAACAGCTGAAGGCGATCGCCTTCGCGATGCGGTGCGTGCCGATCTCGCGACGCGTGGAGCTGCAACTCGCTCCACGACAGAGATTGGCGATGCGATTGTCGCGGCGCTTCCGCCTCGTGGCTGATCCACACCTCTCCTCCACACTTTTACGAAAGCGAACGTGATGACTGACCTCACCTTCACCACTACACAGGCTGAACGCCGCACCGCGAAGGAGCGCGAGACGATTCTCTCGAGCCCCGGGTTTGGCGACTACTTCACCGATCACATGGTTTCGATTACATGGACCGTGGACAAAGGCTGGCATGACGCAGAAATCGTGCCCTACGGACCGATTGCGATGGATCCGGCATCCTCCGTGCTGCACTATGGCCAGGAGATTTTTGAAGGGCTCAAAGCGTATCGTCAAGAGGACGGGTCGGTCGCAACATTCCGCACCGAAGAGAACGCACGTCGCCTGAATGATTCCGCCCGTCGCATCGCGTTACCTGAGCTGCCAGTTGAGCTCTTTGTGGCAGCGGTGCACAAGTTGGTTGAAATTGATGCTGACTGGGTACCCTCGGGCGACGACCAGACTCTCTACTTGCGTCCTTTCATGATTGCAGACGAGAGCTTCCTTGGGGTTCGAGCCGCGCAGCGCGCTCGTTTCATGGTGATTGCGAGCCCATCTGGTGCCTACTTCACCGGCGGAGTAAAGCCTGTGTCAATCTGGTTGTCGCAGGGCCTTGCCCGGGCTGGGCAGGGAGGCACTGGAGCTGCGAAATGTGGGGGAAACTATGCGGCTTCACTTCTCCCGCAGAATCAGGCTGCAGAGAACGGCTGCCAGCAGGTGCTCTTTACAGATTCGAACACCGAAGACACGATCGATGAACTTGGTGGTATGAACCTGTTCTTGGTGCGCAGCGACAACACGATCATCACTCCAGAGCTGAACGGCAACATCTTGCCTGGCATCACCCGTAAGAGTCTGATTCAACTCGCAAAGGATCGTGGGTTCCTGGTCGAGGAGCGCGCGGTAACCGTGCGCGAGTGGCGCGAGGGTGTTTCCGATGGAACAATCACTGAGGCGTTTGCCTGCGGCACGGCAGCGGCGATCACGCCCATTGGGCAGCTGAAATCTCCAGACTTCACGATTGATTTTGGTGAAAGCGCGCCGGGACACGTGACGTTGGCGCTTCGCGAGGAGCTCACCGGTATTCAGTACGGAACGCATGAAGACCGCCACGGTTGGTTGGACCCGATCGTTTCAGCGCCCGTTGACGCATAAACTGAGAACGCACGTAACTTGAAACGCACGTAACTTGAGAACGCACAGAGGAGAAAACCAGTGAAGATTGCGCGCTACGAGTTTGGGGGAGAAATCTCCTACGGCATTCTTGACCAGGCCGAGGACGGATCAGGGGTTGAGCTTGTCGAACTCGCAGGGGATCCATTTCTCACGGGATTTGACACAACTGGGCGCCGTGTCGCGTTCGAGAGTGCGAGGCTGCTCGCGCCGGTGATACCACGTTCAAAGGTGGTATGCGTTGGTAAGAATTATGCCGACCACATTGAGGAGATGAAGGGTGAGACGGGGGGAGACGCGCCGAAAGAGCCGCTGCTCTTTCTTAAACCCAATACCTCGGTGATCGGGCCTGGGGACGCCATCGTGCGCCCTGCGATCTCTACCCGTGTGGAACACGAGGGTGAACTTGCAATGATCATCGGGGCTGTCGCGAAAGACGTCCCTGAGGAACGTGCGCTCGAGTATGTGTTTGGGTTCACATGCGCGAACGATGTTACAGCGCGCGATATTCAGATAAAAGACGGGCAGTGGGCACGCGGCAAAGGTTTTGATACGTTCTGTCCGCTCGGGCCGGTGATCGAGACCGATCCAGACCTGAGCGATGCGCGAATCACGACGAAAGTAAACGGAGAGATCCGCCAGGACGGACGTACGTCTCAGCTCATATTCTCGCTTGCACAAATCGTGGCTCATGCGTCTCAGGCATTCACACTGCTTCCAGGAGACGTGATTTTGACGGGCACACCTGCCGGTGTGGGGCTGCTTGAACCAGGCGACACCGTCGAGGTCGAGGTCGAGGGTCTCGGAATTCTTCGCAATACAGTGAAGTAGCAACCGTGAGTTCTGCGCTCAGGGGATACCCAACGGCGTTTGGGTGAGACAATGGATCGTTATGGATCCCAATAAGCTCAATCACGGACCTGCTGTTGTGCCTCCTCCCTCACAGACGAAGCTCATGAAAACGCGTCCACCTGCTGCCGTTACCCGCCCGCAGGTGAAACCGAAGGCTGAAGGGTGGAAACAGCTCACCACGCCAGACGGTCGCCCAACGCTGCAGTTCGCGTCGCCGCGTGTAAAGCAACCGGCGACGCATCTTGCTGATCTGACTTTTGCGGAACGTGAAGCAAAGGTCGTGGAAATGGGGCTGCCAAAGTTCCGGGCGAAGCAGCTGTCAGTGCATTACTTCGAGCACCGCACTACGGCGCCGGAAGAGATGACGGACCTTCCAAAGGATCGCCGCGAAGAACTCGCGGAGGCTTTCTTTCCACCATTGCTCACTGAGGTGAAGCGCCTGGTCACTGACGACGGTGCGACGATCAAGTTCCTGTGGCGCTTGTTTGATGGCGCACTCGTTGAATCAGTACTCATGCGGTATCCGGGGCGCATCACGCTGTGCGTTTCGAGTCAGTGCGGCTGCGGCATGAATTGTCCGTTTTGTGCGACTGGACAGGCGGGGCTTACTCGAAACATGTCGACGGCCGAAATTCTCGACCAGATCGTGCAGGCGAATCGGGCCATTTCGGAAGGTGCTTTGGGGCATAAGCGTGCTGCAGGTAATGGAGCTGAGCCCGAGCGAGTGAACAACATCGTGTTCATGGGAATGGGTGAACCCCTTGCAAACTACAAGCGCGTGATGAACGCAGTACGCCGAATGGTGGCTCCGTCGCCAGAGGGCCTTGGCATGAGCGCGCGCGGCATCACAGTTTCGACAGTTGGGCTCGCTCCGGCGATTCGCAAGCTTGCAAAAGAAGAAATTCCTGTGACCTTTGCGCTGTCGCTGCACGCACCTGATGACAAGCTGCGTGACGATTTGATCCCAGTGAACAGTCGGTGGAAAGTTGAAGAAGTACTCGACGCAGCCTATTTCTACTATGAGAAGACGGGTCGACGTGTATCCATCGAGTACGCCTTGATCAAAGACATGAATGACCACGGGTGGCGAGCAGATCTACTTGCAGACAAGCTCAACGCGTACGGCAGGGGTTGGGTGCACGTAAATCCAATTCCTCTCAATCCGACACCTGGTTCCATCTGGACGTCGTCGACGCGAGAGGTGACGCGCGAGTTTGTGGATCGTTTGAATGCGGCAGGTGTTCCAACAACCCTCCGTGATACTCGCGGCAAAGAGATTGATGGGGCTTGTGGACAGCTGGTAGCAACTGAGCAAGACAAGGAAGAAGCAGCGGCATTTGCTGCGTCATAGGGCTCGAATGAGTGGGCCCACGATTTGTTATAAGTTTTATGAATAGAACTTCACTAATGATTATGATTCAGTTATAGTGGGGGTGTGAACGCCACTATCAGCAACCCAGATCCGCTTGGTTCGATTGATTCGACCGAGTTGCGAATCCTGCATACGCTTGCAATTACTGGGTCACTCACCGCAACGGCTGCAGCGCTCGGCCTGAGTCAGCCTGCGATCAGTCAGCGCATAAAGCGTGTCGAAACACGGCTCACGGTTCCGCTCATCGAGCGATCGGGGCGCGGGATTCGCCTCACGAATGCGGGGAAGATTCTTGCCGATCACGGTCGCACTGTCGTGCGGGAGATTGATGCTGCGGTCGCAGCAATTGAAGATCTCCGCGGCGAGCGAGCAGGCACGCTCCGGTTCGTAGGGTTTCCATCGGCGTCGGCCACCATTGTGCCGTCGATTATGCGGGCGCTCTCGTCGGAGGCACCAGATGTCGTCCTCAAATACACCGAAGCTGAGCCACCCGCGGCGACTGCGATGTTGCGCGACGGCGAGGTCGACTGCGCATTGATTTTTGATTACTCAGGTGCCGCTGATCGGCCAGCGGGGAGTACGTTCCTCCCGCTGTGGCGCGAGGAAGTGCGGTTGGTGATCTCGAAGAGCCGCGCGAGTGAGGATCAGCGCAATCGAACTAGCTCGTCTTCAGCAAACCTTGAAGACTACGCCGAAGACCACTGGATCGCAGGTTGCGAGAAATGCCGCGGTCATTTGCTCGTAGCGGCACACGACTCCGGGTTTGAACCGGATATCATCCAGTCGACAGATAACGTTCCCGCGATGCTTGCTATGGCAGCCGCGGGAGGAGCTGTCGCGCTCGTACCGGGTCTTGCTCTCGCAGCGGCGCGCACTCTTCCTGATGAAGCAGTCTCGCTGCAACTTAATCCTCCGCGCCACCGCACGATCGGTCTCCTGTCGATGGCGACGGTGAATGAAAGCCCTCAGGTGCGGCTCGCAAAACGACTCCTCTCAACCGTCAATGGCGGATCTTGGGGTCTGGAGCCTGCCGCACAAATATAGAAAGGTCACGCCCATGAGTACCAGCGTAGATACTCGATCTGTAAAGCTTCCACTTGAACTGGGAGGTAAGCTTCAGCAGCGTACGATCATTGTCCTTGCCACCGCAACGATTCTGGGTGGTCTCGGCGTTGGGGCATCAGCCTCGGTCGGTGCACTTCTGCTTGCGGAAGTAAGTGGGAACGATGCAATTTCTGGGCTTGCTGCGGCTGCATCTAATGGTGGTGCTGCTCTTGCGAGTATTCCGCTCGCACGACTCGCAGCGAGAAGTGGACGTCGGAAGGCGGTAGTGCTTGGCAGCATGATCGCAATGCTCGGCGCGCTTATCGCGGTGTTTGGTGCGGCGATTGGGTTCTGGCCGGTGCTTGCGCTTGGGATCGGCACACTTGGTGTGGCGGCGGCAGTGCAATTCCTGTCTCGATTCGCCGCAACAGACCTCGCGCTCCCGAAGAATCGCGCACGAGATCTCTCGCTTGTGGTCTGGTCAATTACCGTGGGTGCAGTTGTCGGACCAAACCTTATGGCACCTGGCGCGGTCGTCGGAGAGTGGATCGGAGTCACACCGCTCGCAGGCGTATTCTTCTTCACCGTGGTGGCCCAATTGCTCGCAGCACTCGTGAACTGGTTCGGCCTTCGCCCCGATCCGCTGCTCACCGCGCGGGCGATTAAAGCGGAATCCGACAGGATCGCCGAAGAGGAAGCCCTCGCAACCGGTCGTACGGAAGTCTTTGAAGATTACTCCGCGGCAAAAGCAGCGAAAGTCTTCACGATCGTCATCATTGCGTCTGCTCAGGCAATCATGGTTGGGCTCATGGCGATGGCGCCACTGCACATCATGCACCACGGCGGTACAGAAGGCATTGTCGGGATCACGCTGAGCTTGCACATCGCTGGGATGTTTGCATTTTCTCCGGTGTTTGGCATGCTTGCGACTAGTCTGGGTCGGCTTCCGGTTATTGTGCTTGGGTGGATCCTCTTCCTCGCATCGATTTACACTGCGTACATTGCGAACGAAAACTTCATCCTCGTGCAGATTGCCTTGACACTTGTTGGGCTGGGCTGGAGTGCGGTCACCGTCGCGGGGGCGGCGCTGCTCACCGACTTGACTTCATTGAGTGAGCGGACGGTGTGGCAAGGGCGCTCAGATATGTTCATGAGTGCTGCCGGTGCAACGGCTGGCGTGCTTGCGGGAATCGTGTTTGCG
This sequence comes from Leucobacter sp., assembly GCA_052106035.1. Lineage (GTDB taxonomy): Bacteria > Actinomycetota > Actinomycetes > Actinomycetales > Microbacteriaceae > Leucobacter. The sequence continues at coordinate 6,906 of JBQEBC010000059.1, forward strand.
CTGAGCGATTACTCTTTCCTTGCAATCACCGCGGCGGTTGTCCTCGCGATCGGTATCGCGACATCCATGTATCCGAAACTCAGAGTGCCAAAGCAGCACTAAACTGGAGGGGATGTCTACTAGCGCTGATCCCCAGTTTTCAACCGCCCAAGGCAGCGACGTTCGCGTTCGCTTCTGTCCTTCACCTACGGGCACGCCCCACGTTGGTATGGTGCGCACCGCTCTGTTCAACTGGGCGTATGCGCGTCATACCGGTGGCACGTTTGTGTTCCGTATCGAAGACACAGACGCTGCTCGTGATAATGAGGAGAGCTACGGCCAGATCCTCGATTCACTTCGTTGGCTAGGCCTGGACTGGGACGAAGGTGTTGATGCAGGGGGGCCGCACGAACCCTACCGTCAGTCACAGCGAGGCGATATCTACCGCGATATTGTCGAGAAGCTGAAAGAAGCCGGGTATCTCTACGAAAGCTTTTCAACAGCCGAAGAGATTGATGCCCGCAACATCGCGAGCGGACGAGCAAAGCAGCTCGGTTACGACAACTTTGACCGTCACTTAACGGACGAGCAGCGAGCAGCATTTCGAGCCGAAGGCCGAGAACCTGCACTGCGCTTTCGAATTCCAGACATCGACCTGAGCTTTGATGATCTTGTGCGTGGTCCAATTAGTTTTCCCGCAGGTTCAACGATTGACTTCGTCGTCGTGCGGCCCAACGGCGCACCGCTTTACACGCTCACGAACCCAGTTGATGATGCGCTCATGGGCATCACACACGTGCTTCGCGGCGAAGACTTGTTATCGTCCACTCCACGCCAGGTGGCATTACACCGTGCGCTCGTCGAGCTTGGCATCGAACCCGAGATTCCCCTATTTGGTCACCTTCCATACGTGCTCGGCGAAGGCAATAAGAAGCTTTCGAAACGCGACCCAGAGTCGAACCTGCTGCACCACCGTGAGCGTGGGTTCATTCCCGAAGGGCTCTTGAACTATCTTTCGCTGCTTGGTTGGTCTATCGCCGCGGACCGAGACGTGTTTACGAGCGCTGAAATGGTTGAGGCATTTGACGTCGTCGATGTGAATCCCAACCCGGCACGTTTCGACCAGAAGAAGGCCGACGCGATTAACGCCGACCATATTCGATTGCTCGAGGAAGATGAGTTCTTCGCACGGATTCTGCCGTACCTCGTTGCTGGGGGAGCGCTACCGATCGAAGCAAGCGAAGCACAGCGACAGACGGTGCGGGCTGCTGTCCCGCTCGTGCAGAGCCGAATCACCGTTTTGTCTGAGGTTGTTCCGATGCTTGGGTTCTTGTTTACCAGCACCGATGCGCTCGTGTACGAAGCCGATGCACTGAAATCATTGAAGGACGACGCACCAGCGGTGCTTTCCGCAGGGATCACTGCGCTCGAACCGCTGAGCGATACGGAATGGACCACCGCCAAGATTCAGGAGTCATTGCAGGCGGCGTTGATCGAGGGATTGGGACTCAAGCCGAGAGTCGCCTTCGGTGCACTGCGCGTGGCAGCGTCAGGTCGTCGCGTGTCGCCACCGCTGTTCGAATCGTTCGAACTCCTCGGTCGTACAGAGACGCTTGCGCGGCTTAATCGGCTGATTACCCATCTTTCAGTTGGTTCAGACACTGTAACGGAGTAGTAGAGGTCGCGGCATGATCGAGACAGTAGCGAGTAATCCAGACGCACCCTACGGCGTGGCAGTCTTGGGAGGCGGGCCAGCAGGATTATCTGCCGGCCTGCAACTCGTGCGTGCAAATCGCCGCATCACGATTCTCGACTCCAACCGGCCGAGACATTCGGCAACATTACAGTCTCATGGGTTCCTCACACGCGATGGGGCGTCGCCATTAGAGCTTCGGAGGCTCGGTCGAGAAGAGTTTGAAGCGTACCCAACAGCTCGGTTCGCTCAATCGGTTGTGCGTGAGGTGACCCCGCTGAGCCGAGATGAAGCAATCGGCGTAGGATTCCCCGATGGAATCGGGTTTCGTGTGCGCGGTACCGGTATTCGTGGAAGCGCGGATGTGGAACTCGTGGCACGTCGCGTGTTACTTGCAGCAGGACTGACCGAAGAATTACCAGCACTCCCGATGATCCGTGCCTACTATGGCACCGCGCTACACTCGTGCGTTGAGTGCGACGGGTTCGAGAAGACCGATAAGCCTCTTGCCCTGATTGGTGAGACCAACGATTTGTTTGCGCGTGCGCTGCTCATCTCTCGATTCAGCTCAGATCTCATCGTGTTCACAAATGGCGCAGAGACCGTGCGAACCGAGCAGGAACAGCAACTCGCCTCAATTGGCATCCGAGTCGAACGCCGTCCAATCGATGACATCGTTGGTGCGAAAGCTGAAATGACCGGAGTGCGTCTTGCTGACGGGGAAATTATTCTGCGCGTGGGCGGATTTGTGCGGCCCACCTGGCATGCTCCCGTAGAGTTCATGGGCGAACTCGCTATTGCTCGAGACGACTGGGGACTCATTATTGTGAACGATCGGGGTGAGACGTCTATTCGAGGCGTGTATGCAGCGGGGGACATTGTGCCTCCTGGACCGCAGCAACTCATCATCGCGGCAGGTAATGGTGCGCGCGTAGCAGCAAGGCTCAATATGGATATGATCCGAGGCGCACTCGGTGTAGGGCAGATCGATGAATAGCGCACAGCGGAGTGGAACGGACACCATGAACCAGAAACTACCGACAACCGGGGCCGGGCAATATCTCACTTCGGGGGCGAAGGCTGCGGCATTCGGGTCGCGCTATGCGCTCATCTCCGCAACGTTCGTTGGTGTATTGCTCATTTCGAACATTGTCGCTGTGAAGCCCATTGCGTTCGGTGCGTTGGACTTCGGAGAGGTTTCACTGCCGCTCGTATTTGATGGCGGAGTGTTTTTATTCCCGCTTGCGTATGTGCTCGGAGATTTGATAACTGAGGTCTACGGGCTTAAGGCATCGCGGCGGGCAATACTCGCCGCATTCGCGCTGGCGCTCGTCGCGTCTCTCACAATATTCGTCGTGCAGGTCTCCCCACCGGCCGATGGATGGGAGAATCAGGAAGCATATGCCGCGGTACTCGGCTTTGTGCCTCGGATCGTTGCGGCAAGCCTGATTGCTTTTCTTGCCGGCCAGCTATTGAACGCATGGGTACTTGACCGTATGCGACGTCGCACCTCGGGACGGTTCCTTCGGACGCGTCTCATTGGATCTACCGTCGCTGGGCAGCTCATCGACACGCTGCTATTTTGTACGATTGCCTTTGCGGGCATTATTACCGGGGTCGACTTCGTGATGTATGTCGTACTGGGTTACGTCGTGAAGGTGCTCGCTGAAGTAGTGCTTTTGCCCATCACGACGCGAGTCATTTCAGCGGTGCGTCGAGCTGAAGAACGGGCCGCGGTTGAACACTCCGCACCGTAAAGTTCACTGCTCCGTGTGACCATGAGCAGTGAGGTGCTTTCTGCACTTAGCGACGAACTGGATGACGGAGAGCTGCTGCAGTAGCAAATTCGCGCCCATACTGGCGAGTGAGCACCTCATCGCGTAGCTCTTCGAAGTTGTTCTCAATCATTGCCTGACGAATTTGATCAACAAGTCGCACGATGAATCGCTCGTTGTGGATGGTTGCAAGGGTTGAACCAAGCATTTCCTTTGCCTTAAACAAATGGTGGAGATACGCGGCCGTATAGTTTTCGCAGGTGTAGCAGTCGCACTCGGGGTCGAGCGGCTCAAAACGGCGTCGCTGTATGGCAGCTTTCGCATTGATGCGACCAGAACTCGAGTACATCGTTCCGCCACGCGCCTGGCGTGAGGGGGCAACACAGTCGAATGTGTCAGCGCCGGCGGCAATCGCTGCAAAGAGATCGTCTGGTTCTGAGATCCCGAGTAGATGCCTGGGTTTGTGCTCGGGAAGCTCCTCGGACATCCACCCGACGATCGTTCCGAGCTCACTTTTCTCGAGCGCACCGCCGAGTCCGAAGCCATCGAACTCCTGCTCAGGAAATTCGTTTCCACGAAGTTTCGCAAGGCCGTCTGCCGCTTGCCTGCGTAGATCCTCATATTGCGCACCTTGCACGACTCCAAATAGTGCTTGGTAAGGACGATGCTGACGTTGCGCAGTTTGACGCGCGTGCTCGTCAAGACAGCGAACTGCCCAACGTTCAGTGCGGGCGACCGAGTCTTCTTGGTATTCGCGTGTATTCAGAAGTGTTGTGCACTCATCGAAGGCAAACATGATGTCAGCGCCGAGCTGGTGCTGGATCTGCATAGATACTTCTGGGGTGAACCGGTGTTTGTCACCATTCAAAAATGACTTGAAGGTCACTCCATCTTCGTCAACATGCGCGAGGCGTTCCTTCGTCTTCGCGATAACTTCGGCGTCAGCGAAAGCTTTCTCGCTCATAGAAATGACCTTCTTGAACCCGACCCCAAGCGACATTACTTGGAACCCTCCGGAGTCGGTAAATGTTGGGCCATTCCAATTCATGAACTTGCCAAAGCCACCAGCCTCATCAACGATGTCACTCCCAGGCTGCAGGAACAGGTGATACGCGTTCGCCAATACGGCTTGTCCGCCGAACTGCTTTACTGTTTCAGGAAGAATCGCCTTTACCGTTGCCTTGGTGCCCACGGGAACAAAAGCGGGTGTCTGAATATCTCCGTGAGGGGTGTGGATCGTACCGACGCGTCCGAGCGGGCGATCGTCTTGCGCGTGAGCCCCTCCTGTTTCAAGGCGGTGCTCGATATTGAACTTGAAGTCAGCGGGGGACGGGGGAGTACTATCCCTCTCCGGAAATGTAGGTGCAGTCACCCGACTATCTAAGCACCATGTCTGACACCGCGATCGCAAAGTATCGAGTACGCGATGTTCCAAGCTGTGATGTCCGTGCTCCGGCCCTAGGGGCGGAGTGGCGTGGGACACGCCCGGCTGACGGGTGAATTCGTGGTGAATACACGGTTCTCGCGGGTGTGGGTGGTGTGGATTTGTGGGGTGCCTGGTTTCGGGGGTAGTGTTATCTCTCGTTGGCCAGGACGGAAAGCGGCAGGAATGCTTCCCGGTCGGGCCGCGAATATCTTCTGGATTATCTGCTCCACTTTGACTTGAGAATAGTCGTGACGTAGCGGTAGGATAGAGATTCGCTTCTCACCATGATGGTGTCTGCTCCGGGTTTCTGGGGTGGTGTGACTCACGCTGCGGGCAAGGTTTGCTGTGGCAGGGTTCGGTCGGGCCGCGTTTTGCGGTGTGTCGGATTTGTGTGGGGTGCCGGTTGGTGGTAAGTTAGAAAAGTTGCGCTTCGGAGGGCCCGTGATGGGGTTGTGTACGGGGTGCGTCTGGTTCTTGAGAACTCAATAGTGTGCACTTAAATTGTCAAATGCCAATTT
>JBQEBC010000060.1:0-11676 GCA_052106035.1 Leucobacter sp.
CCGCCCAAGAGCGGTTGCGTGTCGCCACCGACGTGCATGACCTCCAGGGGCACCATTTGCAGGTCATTGCGCTACAGCTCGAGCTCGCTGAAAAGCTCGCACCCCGCGACCCGGCCGCCTCACTCGAGCAACTGCGCGCCGCGCGCCGAAGCGTCGATGAGGCAATGCAGGGCACCCGAGATCTCGCGCTGCAGTTTCGCTCGGTGCCTCTGCAAGATGAGCTCGCAAACGCCGTCGATCTCTTGCGTGCAGCGGGGCTTTCGGTTGAGACCTCCGTCGATGCGCACGCGAATCAGGCACCAGCCGCAACCCTCGGCCCGGTGATTCGAGAGACGACCACGAACGTGCTCCGTCATGGCGCGGGCAAACATGCGCGGCTCGCGCTCACCGATACGGGGAGCGAATGGCAGTACGAAATTTCGAACGACCGCGCGCTTAGCGTCGATCCGCATACTGCCGGCTCGGGCCTGGAGGGCATTGAACGGCGCGTTACTGAGGCGAATGGATCGCTCGAGGTGCGCCAGCGAGATACCGAATTTACCGCGATCGTGACCGTGCCAAAGCGATGGGAAGAAGCCCGATGATCAGAGTACTGCTCGCCGATGACGAGGGAATGATCCGCTCAGCCCTCGCCGCGCTTTTGCGCCTCGAAGACGATATTGACGTCGTGGCCGAGTGCGAGAACGGCACCCAGGCTGTCGCCGAGGCGCTCCGGGTGCAGCCCGATGTGTGCCTGCTCGACCTCGAGATGCCGGGTCTCGATGGGGTCGAGGTCGCCGCACAGTTGCGTCGCCAGATCACGGCACGGTGCATCGTCGTCACCCGCCACGCAAAGCCCGGGGTGCTGCGGCGCGCGCTCGCCTCGGGGGTCGCAGGGTTTCTGCCCAAGTCACGTGGAGCCGGCGAAGTGGCGGCGATCATTCGCCGAGTTGCCGCGGGCGGCAGGTACGTCGACCCCGAAATCGCGGCCGATGCCTTAAGTGACGAACGCAGTCCGCTCACTGATCGCGAGCTCGATGTGTTGCGCGCGGGGCGCCGCGGCGAAACAACGGGTCAGATCGCCAAGGCCCTCATGCTCGCCCCGGGCACCGTACGCAATCACATCTCGACGATCCTCACCAAGCTCGCGGTGAGCACTCGCCAGCAGGCCGTGCTTCAGGCCGAAGAGCAGGGGTGGATCTAGACGCTGGCCCGCAGACGCTTCGCCGAACTTCTTCGCGATTCCGAACAGATTGGCGCCCAAACGTTCGGAATTGACTCATTTGTAGGAGTTCGGGCGCTCCAACGGTGAGAGATCGAGCCGCGACTACTGCTACGCACGGTGACCACTAGCGAAGCAGCGCGATACGCTTAGTCTCATGTCACAGACTTCCGAAACCCGCCGCCGATACTCCTATCTGGGGCCTGCTGGCACGTTTACCGAAGCTGCGCTGAAGCAGGTCGAGGCAGCGCATGGGCAGGAGTGGCACACGGTCTCAAACATTGGCGAGGCGCTCGAAAACGTGGTGAACGGATCAAGTGACGCCGCCATGATTGCGATAGAGAACTCGATCGATGGCGGTGTCACCGTCGCGCAAGACGCGCTCGCAACAATCCCTGGCATTCGCATCATCGGCGAGTACCTCGTTCCGGTGAACTTTGTGCTCGTCGCGCGGCCTGGCACCAAGCTCGAAGACGTCTCTGTCGTTACGGGACACCCGGTAGCGTACGGGCAGTGCCGCAAATGGCTCGACGAAGCGCGCCCGACACACACTCACCTGCCGGCGACCTCCAACGTACAGGCGGCCGCCGATCTATTCGATGCGAGCAAAGGCATTGACGCCGCTATCGCACCCCCGGGCATCGAAGAGCACTACGACGTCGAGGTGCTTGCAACAGGTATCGCTGACAACCCAGATGCGGTGACGCGCTTCGTGCTCGTCAGTCGCACGGTTCTTATGGGAGAGCCGACGGGCGCCGATAAAACCTCGCTCATTGTCGAGCTGCCAGAGGATCGCTCGGGTGCGCTCCTCGATTTGCTCGAGCAGTTCGCTACGCGCGGCGTAAACCTCACGCTCCTTGCCTCTCGCCCCATCGGCGACCGCATGGGGCGCTACCGTTTCGTCATCGATGCCGAAGGGCACATCAAAGATGAGCGGGTCGCTGATGCGTTGCTCGGTGTGAAGCGGTTTAGTCCGAACGTGGTGTTCTTAGGCTCATACCCGCGTGCGGATCGCGTCGCTGCGACCATTCGCAGCGTGCACGACAACGACAACTTCCGCGACGCCCGCGACTGGCTGCGCGAAGTCATCGAGGGCGTCACCTCGTAAATTGTTGCAGTGGTGACGTAACTGTTCATCGCATGCGAAAGGGGAGGTGCGGGCAATATGCTCGCACCTCCCCTTTCTGCTGTTTTACGCCAGCTTGCGGCGAACGATCAAGAGCACAGCACCACCGATGAGGAGCGTCGCGCCTGCGATCAGTCCGACGATCGCGATCCCACCACCGGTGATGGCGAGGTCTGGCACCTTCTCGAACTCGTTCTCGAGTGTGACGTCAACGGTTGAATCAGCTTCGCCGACCACCGTTACCACGACCTCACTACCGTCGCCAGCAACGGTGATGTTCTCAGCATCTGATGCCCACGTGCCGCCGAGCCACTTAACGTTGCTCTGCGTGTCTGCGGCATTCTCGGTGAGCGTGACCTCAGTGCCGAACGGTAGATCGGTCAGCTCAGCTGCCGTGCCCGCGGTGAGCTCGAGCTCTACGCGCTGCTCTTCGCCAAGCAAGTCAGTCCACGTTGCGACGACTGGGTAGACGGTGTCTGCAGGAACATCGGCAGCACCATCGCCCACGAGCGACTTCATGATCGACAGACCACCGAGTGTTGCCGTCGCGTTGTTTGTGAGGCTCACCGCAGTGTTCTGCGCCGCACCAATGGTGATCGTTGCAGTGCCATCGTCATGCGCAACGATGCCCTCCGCAGCCCAGACCGGGGTGTCCCACGTGAACGCGGGGCTTCCTGCAACGAGAGCTTCCGAAAGCGTCACCTCTGTTTCATGCGGCAGATCCATGCCGAACGGCACGACTGTCCCGTCGGTGGGAACCGTGAGCTCCTCTGAGACAGTTTCACCGTCGACGATCCACGATGCAGTCACCGTGACCGCCTCAGGCACGTCGGCGTTCTCAAGCAGTACGCCGGTCACTGCCTTCGACAGCTCAAAGGTGCCGGGCGCCCAAGTTGCTTCGTTGACGACGGTGACGAGCGTGACGTCGTTTTGCTGATCAGAAACAATGATCTCGGCATTGCCGTCACCATTGTCGGTGACATCAGTTCCACTGATCACAATCGAACCCCAGATGACGGTGTCAAATGCTGGCCGTTCGCCCTCAGTGATCGTGACAACCGTCCCCGCGGGAAGGTCCTCACCGAGCTCTGTGGGTGTGACCGCGTTGATCGTGATGTTCTTCGACTGCTCGTCGCCTGCAGCGTCGGTCCAGGTTGCCGTTACCGGGAATTCGGTGGTCGGATCAACTTCGCCAACTGCCTCGCCGGCAAGCCCCTTGAGCAGGCTGATACCCGCCACTGAGGTTGCTGCGTGGTTCGTGAGATTCACGGTTGCTGCAGCGTCTCGTCCGATGGTGACGATGGCATCTTCTCCGTCAACTGTTACACCGGTACCAGACCATGTCGGAGCACCCCAAGCGATGCTCGAACCATCTACGAGAGGCGTCTCGGTGAGAGTCACCTCGGTACCAATGAGCAGCTGCTCTCCGAGGTCGACGGGGGTGCCGTCGGTCGGCACGGTGAGCACCTTGGGGCTCCCCGCACCATCCCACGTCGCCGTGACGGTGACCGTGTCGGGCACTGCAGGGTTATCTGCTTGTTCACCGTCGACAGTCTTCGTGAGGGAGAACGTGCCAACCGTGCGCTCCACGCTGTTCGTGAGTGTGACAACAGCCGGAGTCGTTGCGTGCTCAGCAGTCACCGTGATGCTTTCAGGCGAGAACACCGGGGCGCCCCAGGTGAGAATATCGTCGTCGGCGGGAACCGCCTCGGAGAACGTCACGACTGCGCCGATCGGCAGGTCTTCCAGCACGACGGGCTCACCAACAGCGAGGTCGATTACACGGTCGTCCTGCGCCGGGAAACCAGCACCCAGCGCGCTCGTGTCGATGTGGGCTGTGACTTGGTAGGTCTGCGCATCATCAACGAGATCGACTGCGGCGCCGGTGACTGCCTTTTCAAGCGTGAGAGACCCGAGCTGCGCCTCATTCGTGAGGTTCAGTGCGATATTGCTCCCCGGCGTGAGATTCGCAGTTGCGGTCGTTCCATCGTTGCTAACGACCACTCCGTCACCCTCGGCAAAGAGTGGGTCACCGAAGGTCACGCCGGGAATCGACGGGAAGGTCGGCTCCGTGAGCACCGCTGTCCAGCCCGTTCCGCGTGCGTTGAACCCACTCACGGGGTCGCCATTCAGCGGTACCTGTAAGTCATACTCGGCCTGACCCATTCCGGTGGGATCGATCTCCTGGACGTGCACGGTAAACGTTGCATCGTCGGGCACGAATGCGGCGCCCGGCGTATCGGCAAGTGTCTTCTCTACCGATACCGTGCCGCGTGGCATGCCCTGCCCTGAGCCACTGCCACGGTTTTCCTGCGTCACCGTCTTCGTGTAAGTCTTTCCGTTTACCTCGGCGGAGTTACCGTACGTCGTGCCGGGTGCGTCCATACCACCGCTCGACGTGCACGTCATATAGGTGAAGATGTACTGGTATTCAGTACTGAAACCGGTCTCAGTGCCTCCTCCTGGCTGCGCGAGACTCGGTTCTGGGACAGTAAACGTGAGCACTCCGTCTTCATGCCCAACGGTCACCGAATCAGTGAGGTCGACAGTGGAGAGCCCACCATTTTGCACCTGATCGCGTGCCTCAAGTTTGAAGCCGAGTTGCGAAGCGAGTCCGCCTGTAGGGTCGCCGGGTGCACATACCTCGTGAGCCCCAGAGAGAGTATCGGTGACGACAAGGTTGCCCTCGACGGCCTCGAGCCGCTCGCCGGGCACAGTGATGTTCCAGCCGAGTGTGGTCTGCGGCAGGTGCGAGTCCCCGTCGAGCGTGATGGCGGATGTGTTAATCGATCCGTTCTTCGTATCCGTGCGCCCGGGAACCTTCGTCTCGGTTCCAGCGACCGCGCCATCGACCGAGACCTCATTGGTGTAGCCGGTGCCACCCGCGGGCAAATCACTCTCAGAAACATAGGTCGAGTAGGTAATGATATAGCGGAAATCCGACGCTTTAAATGCGAACTCAACGTCTGTGACGGCAAAGTTGATGTCAAAAGCATGCGCCGACGAAGATGCCACGGTAGGCGTAAGCTTCCCTGTCACGTCGCCTTGCATCTGGTTGCTCGGACCGTACCGCTCAGTGATCCTGATACCACTGATGGTGTCAGGACCGACCTCGTGACCGGCACCGAGGGTCTCTGCGAAGTTGAAGCCAGTCTTACCAACGAGCTGGTCGCCAGGCACCGTGACTGTCCATGCGATCTTGCCGTTGCGATCCGCGCCTCCAAGCACCGATCCGGACTTCGTGAGGCCTTCTTGCCACGGGTTCGGGTTCACACCGATGATGCCCGAGCCTTCACCCCACACATCCACGACGGCTTCGTTTGTGTACTCGGTATCGGCAGGGTCGATCTGCCCGTCTTCGGTGCAAGTGTCATACGTGATGCGGTACGTGACGTTCGCATCGAATCCACTCTCAGGCGCGGTGAGACCGATCGTGAAGTTCTGGGCATCCGCACCGGCAGTGATTGCCGCGATGGTGGTGACGTCGACTACGGTGTCTCCGCGAACCGTTTCCACTTTCAGATTCGAGGGGTTACAGAGCACATGGTTTGCGCTCAATGAATCGGCGATATTAATGACGTCATTGCCCCGCATGCGCTCGCCGGGCAGCTCAATCTTCCACTTCATCGACCAGTTATTGGCGTTCATCTCGCCTGACTTGCCCCAGGTGTCTGGGATCTCGATGCCGTCATCGATTCCGCCGCCTCCCGGAAGATCGACTAGCACGTCATCCCCATTGAGGTTGAAACTCAGCGCATCCTCAGTAGTCAGAGAGAACGACGTCGACTTCAAACTCGAAGTCACCCTTTACAATCTCAGAGTTCTGCTCAACCTCTTCGGTAAGCGTGCACACGAATTCGTCGCTCGAAGCAGTCGCGAGACAGGTTGCCCATGTCGCAAGTGAGCCGTCTGGGCGCGGCCCGGTCAAATTGAACGGCACGTCTGCGGGAATATCGAGTTCCTGCGGCAGGCCAACCGTGAACGTGTCACCCGTTTGCGGGTTTGCCAATGATGCATCCCACGACCCGCTCACCGTGATCTTGTCACCGACGACAAGCTGACCGTTCGCGCCTGAACCGGTACCCACAGTGACTTGGTCGACAACGATCGCCTCATTCGGCGCCGCAGTCGCAACCGACGGCATCGATACGAGCCCCATCGCAGCGAGCATCACCGTAGCGAACGCTGCGAAGAACTTGCGTGCCGGGCTCACCCCACTCGTACCGCGACCACTATTTTTTTCCACGCTCATGCGTATTACTCCCCCTAGAGCTGATGCCACCCTATTTGCGGCACCCGCGAATCGAGCACACAAAAGACAGAAATAAGCCTACAGATGTTCCATAGATCATGCACGGTTGCGGAACTCTTCGAGTACTGATCTTAAATTGCCCAAGCTGGCAACATTCCACCCTGGTTCTTGACATCACACTAGCGCGTACTGCACACTAGTGCGCAAGAGGAAATGGAGGCCACGTGGACGCGACACAACTGCTCAAAGGCGTGCTCGACGCTGCCGTACTTGCGGTGGTAGATCAGGAGGACGGGTACGGCTACGACGTCGTGCGGAGGCTCCGCGACGCCGGGCTCGACCAGGTCGGTGATGCTTCCGTCTATGGCACGCTGCGCAGACTTTACGCAGCAGGGGCTCTCTCGACCTACGTCGTTCCTTCTGAGGGTGGCCCGCACCGCAAGTACTACAGCATCACCCCCTCTGGCACAGACCTCCTCGCATCACAGCGCGCCGGGTGGGCAAGCTTCTCCGCCACCCTCACCGCACTCATCGCGCCGAAACCGGCAACAGATTCCGAAGGAGCATCCGCATGAACGTCACGGCTACCCCAGTTCAGGCGTACGCTGAACGCGCCGCCGTCTTTGCTGCTCAAGTGCGCGAACACCTGAGTGATCTCCCCGCAGACGAGCTCGATGATCTGCTCGACGGGCTCGGCGCCGACCTCACCGAGCGCCTGGTCGACGGCGGCGAGCTCGGCGACGCCCGCAGTTACGCCGACGAGTTGCGCCAAGCAGCCGGGCTCCCACCTCGCGATCTCTCAACCGAACCCGCACTTCGGGTTACCTTCGAAGAACGCATCAATGCGCAGCAGCGCAAGATTTCGGAGTGGTTCGGATCCACCCCCGCCCGAAGCGGGTTTCGCGATTTCGCGCTCTCGCTGCGTCCAGTCTGGTGGATCATTCGCGCCGCACTCGTCATCTGGCCCCTCCTGCTCATCATCGGACACCCACGCTTCAATGGGTTGCCCATCTCGCTCCCCGCGTTCCTCTGCTTCAGCGCATTGGCGATCGTGAGCGTGCAGTGGGGGCGCGGAAAGTGGCTTCCCCGCAACTGGCTGCGGCACCTGCGCACGCTCGCGAACGTCGCCGCCGCGTTACTCCTCGTCCCGTTTATAGCCTTCACCACCAACGCATTCACCAGCCCAATGGTCGACGATGCTGCTTACTCTGAGCCCTTCACTTCGGGGCTCTACACGAACGGCGACCAGATCACGAACATCTTCGCCTACGACTGCCAGGGCGAGCTGCTCGATGGAATCAGGCTCTACGACCAGAACGGTGACCCACTGAAAACGACCCTCGATGACCCGTGGGGTGACACAGAGGATATGCCAGCCGAATTCTGGGACGAGGAGCAGCAGCGGGTAGTGATCATGGGATTCCATCCGCTCGCCGCCGACGCTGCCGAGTGGAATGCATACCCGCTCACCCAATCTGAGTACAACGACGTCACTGGTAAGCCCGGCGAGGCTGAGGTTGCGAGCCCGCGCCGCGACTCAGTTGCCCCGCTCGTGCAAGAGTGCCCGGCACCGGACGCAGAGGAAGAGGGAAGTGCGGAAACCAGCGTCGACGCTGCCGCCAAGGATCCAGCAGAATGACCTCGCCACCGAACACTGCGATGAACGCCCCCGTCAGCGCGACACGTCATGTCGCGAACTCAGAGCGATCTCTAAACGACCAGCGTCAACTAAACGGCGGGCACCCACGTGGGAAGCACGCGGACGATGAGAGCTCCCGGATCCACCTCGCCGCGCACCGCGACCGCGAGCCCGAAATCGTCGCCATCGAGCTGCACCGGCTCGGGCTTCGGAACGGTGAGCGCGTAGCTGCGCGCGGTGAGGTAGTGGACATTCTTGGTGTCGTTCACGAGGTCGATGATGCGCCTGCCCGTTTTGCTCTTGCGAAGCACGCCGTTCTCCCACCCGATTTTGTTCCAGATGCGCAGCCACGAAAACGGGCCAAGCGGCTTGAGTGACACGACGTCAAGCAGCCCATCATTGATCTTTGCGTCAGGAATGAGCAGCACACCGCCCGGAAGCAGACCGCAGTTGCCAATCATGACGGTGTAGACAGTGTTGGGCTTCGCTTCCCCATCGTCAACCGAATAGTGCACGTTGAGTGGGCGATCACGCACCATCGTGCGCATGCCCGCATCGACATATGCGAGCCAACCGACACGTCGCTTGAGAGCAGACTTGGTGGTGCGAATCGTGCGCGCGTCAAGCCCCATACCTGCGAGCACAAGAAACGCGTGCTCTTCCTCCCGCTCGACCCCGCTGGCATCCTTTGGTCTCACGATGGTCATTTGGCCGAGATCGATGGGAAAGTTGCGTCCGAAGAACGCGGCCTCAACCGCAGAGGGGATATCACCAAGTGGCATACCCAGGTTTCGCGCAAGCAAATTCCCGGTGCCCCTCGGCACAATTGCGAGCGGCACACGAGTACGCGCGAGCCCTTCTGCGATCGCGCGGATCGTGCCATCCCCACCCACACCCAACACCACACTCGCACCCTCAGCCACCGCGCGCTTCGCGGCGCTCACCCCGGCATCGGCCTCTTCGGTTTCATACCAACGGGTCGGCGCCCACCCTGCGCGATCCTCAGCCCGAGTCACGGCGGTGCGCAGCGTCTGCAGATCGGTCTTGAACGGCTGGTACACGACTGCAGCGTGCGGCCACGGGTTCGCACGTGTCGCTGCAGCGAGTGCCTGAGTCATAGCTCAATCGTAGTCCCGGCACGCGCGATAGGCTTAAGGGGTGATCGATCCAGTACTGCTCCGTAATGATCCCGAGGCCGTGAAGCGCTCGCAGCGTGCTCGGGGAAACGATGAATCGCTGGTGGATCAGGCGCTCGATGCCGACGCCGCCCGCCGCAGCTCTCTGTCTGAGTTTGAGCGGTTGCGCGCCGAACAGAAATCAGTCGGTGAACGCGTGAAGGCTGCCTCGAAGGAGGAGAAGCCAGCGCTGATCGCTGCTGCTCAGGAGTTTGCAGCTGCGGTGAAGGCCGCAGACGCGAACGCGAAGGCCGCAGACGCAGAGTTTGAGGCCATCGCGGCGCGCATCGAGAACGTCGTGCTCGATGGGGTGCCCGAGGGTGGCGAGGACAACTTCGTCACGCTTCGCACCGTCGGGGATACTCCGACTTTTGACTTTGAGCCGCGCGATCACCTCGAACTTGGTGAGCTGCTCGGCGCGATCGACATGGAACGTGGCGCGAAGGTCTCTGGCGCACGCTTCTACTTCCTCCGCGGCGTCGGTGCACGCCTCGAGCTCGCTCTCATGAACATGGCGCTCGATCGCGCCCTCGATCGTGGCTTCGTTCCTCTCATCACACCGACGCTCGTGAAGCCAGAGATCATGGCGGGCACCGGGTTTCTTGGTGAGCACTCCGACGAGGTGTATCACCTGAAAGATCAGGATCTCTTCCTCACCGGCACGAGCGAGGTCGCACTCGCTGGGTATCACGCCAACGAAATCCTCGACCTGTCTGACGGACCTTTGCGCTACGCTGGCTGGTCAACCTGCTATCGCAGCGAAGCCGGATCACACGGAAAAGACACTCGCGGCATCTTGCGCGTGCACCAGTTCAACAAACTCGAGATGTTTGTGTACATCGACCCGAGTGATGCGGAAGCCGAACACGAACGCCTTCTGGTTTGGCAGGAAGACATGCTTCAGGCCCTCGGCCTGACCTACCGCGTCATCGACACCGCGGCCGGAGACCTCGGTTCGAGCGCCGCCCGCAAGTTCGACGTTGAAGCGTGGGTTCCTACTCAAGAAACGTTCCGCGAGCTCACCTCGACCTCGAACTGCACGACGTACCAGTCGCGCAGGCTGCAAACCCGCTACCGCACAGAGACCGGCAAGACTGCCCAGGTCGCCACGCTCAACGGCACCCTCGCAACGACGCGCTGGCTCGTCGCGATTCTTGAAACCCATCAACAGGCGGACGGCAGCGTCGTTGTGCCCGAAGCATTGCGCCCATACCTCGGAGGGCTCGAACTGCTCACCCCGATTCAGGGGAAGCGGACAGGAGCGAAAGCGTGACCAACGCTGTGTCAGAACGTTGTCTCGTTGCCCTCGATCTCGATGGCACCGTGCTGCGGCATGGATTTGAGGGAGCCGGCGATTACGCTGCCGGTGGCATCATCGATGACGAACTTGGTGACGCGATCCGCACAATTCATGATGCCGGTCACGAAGTCGTCATAGCGACGGGGCGGTCGACTGATGCGACACTTCCCATCGTTGAGCGGCTGGGAATTCGCCCTGATTGGGTGGTCTCGGCAAACGGGGCGGTGACGCTCAAACGCGATCCACTCGCTGATCGGTCTTACCGCGACGAGTTTGTTGAGGCGTTTGACCCGGCTGAGGCGCTGCTGAAGATTCGCCCCCAGCTCACCACCGCACACTTTGCTGTCGAGCTCGCGGCCGGTGGTTTCTTGTACACGCAGCCGATCCCCGCGGGAACGCTCCCCGCAAATCAGAAGCAGGTGACCTTCGAAGAACTGCTCGGCGTGCAAGCAGCCCGCGTCATTGTGTTCTCCCCCGACCACCGCGTTGAGGAGTTTCTCACCGCGATCGAGTCGCTCGGCCTCACCCATGTCTCGTATTCCGTCGGCACCACAGCGTGGCTCGACATCGCCCCGCACGGAGTTTCGAAGGCAAGCGCCCTTGAGGTACTGCGTGTGAAGCTCAACGTCGACGTGAAGAATGTCTTCGCGGCTGGCGATGGCCGAAACGATCTCGAGATGCTGCGCTGGGCAGGGCGTTACGGCGTTTCCGTCGCCATGGGCCAGGCTGCACCCGAGGTGAAGGACTCCGCCACCCACGTGACGGAGTCAGTTGAACAACGCGGCCTCTACCTCGCGCTGCGCGACCGCTTCCCCGAACTTCTCGGCGCGTAGACCAGCCATCCCACTGCCCAAGCCATGCTGCCTGGCCCGAGCCACAATTCGCTACAGTTCCCGCAATTTGTCTCGGTTACTAACTAGCGGCAAAGGTTTGCTAAGCTTTTCCGCGGAGGGTTGTCCGAGCGGCCGAAGGAACTTGTCTTG
>JBQEBC010000061.1:0-11297 GCA_052106035.1 Leucobacter sp.
CCGCGAGGTCAGGAGACTCCCACGTGCAGGCCATCGCGAGACGCAAACGCGGCTCGGAGGCCACAAAGTCGTGCAGCTGCCAGTCATTCACCGCGCTGCAGAGTGCTCCGCCGAGTTCTTGGTTGAGCGCCTGATTCGCTGGCGAGAGGGTCTTTCCACCCGGCGAGAGGCACTGAAGCGTGCCAAGCTCGATGTTGTATTGGTTCAGGTGCTGATCCTGAATAAGTTTGAGGTCGCTGCCTGGCATCCCCTCTTCGGGCCAAGAATCTCCGCGCATCGCGTTCCCAAACATCTGCGGGTACTCCGAGACGTGTGAGAGCCCGTGGGTGGTGCGGACACCGAACTTGCTCGTGTAATCACGCCATTTCTCAGGAAGATACGGGTCAATCTTTCCCGGCGCGGGCAACGGGTGAATATCAACGTCGATCAGGCCTGTGGTTACCTTGACCGGGTCGACCCCGCTCGGTTTAGTGTCAGTCTGAGGGTCGTAGGTCTGTGTCGGGTTAATTGTTGACGTCATAGTCATGATGAATCCTTAAAATCTGTGTGCTCAAATACGCTGCGTACGGCCAGTCACTTCTACGTCGTGAACTTGCCGCTTCGTGAATCAGCTACTTCGTGAGTCCGTAGAGTTCGAAAGCATTGAACCGATTGATCTTCTCGATGAGGTCTGAGGAGCTGGTTCCCGCTTCGATATCGCGCGGCTGCGAGTGATGCTGGTGCGGGTAGTCGCTTGAGTACACGAGCATGTCTGCTGTGCCCATGCGATCCACTGCCTGATCGAGCTTTCCTGCAAGCTCCGCCCCATCGGAAGGGGCCGTCGTGATCTTGAAGTGTTTGCGCACCATGTCGGACGGCCGGCTTTCGAGCCACGGAACGTCGGGGCGGTAGGTCTTCCAGAGCTTGTCAAACTTCCAAAGGAAGGGAGCCATCCACTTGAAACCAGTCTCCGTGAGCACGACCTTGGTGTTTGGAAACTTCTGGAGAATACCTTCGGAGACAATCGAGAGCACCTGTGCCTCGAAATTCGCCTGTTGACCGACGTACCATTCGAGGTGCGTGACGGGCCAGCCCACCGAGGTAGGCGCCTGACGGAATACACCGCCGATGTGGATCGCTACTGGCAGGTTGTGCTTCGCCGCAGCTTCCCAAATCGCCCAATAGTGGCGACGGCCGAGGAGCATCTCTGTCTGGCCAAGCACAAGCACCTGCACGAAGCGCTTGTCTGTGTTGGCCCAGTATTCAATCTCCTCCGCTGCAGCATCGCCGCTGCCGAGTGGAATTACGATGGATGCGCGAAGGCGATCATCTTTGTCGAGCCACTCGCGCTGGACCCAGGTGTTCAGTGCGCGAGCGTGTGCCTGTTCACGGCGAGGCTGATGGATCTGCTGAATGCTGTAGAGCGGATTGAGAATTGCGTAGTCAGTCTTACCGTCAGCGAAGACGTCAGCGACGAGGTCTTCCACTCGGGTAGCTGCGCGACCAGTTGGCCCCTGGGTGAGGCCTGGTCGCTCAGCGATCGGTGAATTCACCGGGTGGAAATTTGGCTCTTGTGAGGGGAAATTCTGCCCGATGAGCTGATCGCTCCAGTACTCGTCAAGGTACGGCATGAGCTGTTCAGATGACTCGAGGATGGGATGAACGTCGCAGTCAATGATTGCTGCATTGGCGGCTGCCTGTTCCGCCTGATCGACCAGTTGGGGTGTCTGTTCGGTGAGTTGCATGAGATAACTCCATTGTTTTCGGTGATGCGCCAGTTGTACCCGATCGTTCCATTTCTGGTATTACCAGGTGGTACTACCAGCAAGTGTAGATCTGGTATTACCAGAATGCAAATCTATTCTCGACTTTATTTCGGGCATGTGAAAACCCCAGATCAGAGTGCCCAATTTTTCTACCCAGACCGCTTTATGGCCCCTCGCCTCCACAAGTCGAATCCCCATAGACTTGGTGCATGCGCCTCATACTGACCTTGTTCGGGACTACCGTGATCGTCGCCTACGCAGTGGTAGGTGCGCTACTGATGAATAACTGGGCGATCGTCGCCGCAAGTGGAGTTTCACTCGAAGATGCGATCGCAACTATGCACGAAGCGAACCAGCAATACAGTCCCGTCCCGGGGCTCATTTTCTCGGCGGTGGGCATCGCGCTGGCCTCGGGGTGGGCTATCCTCACGCTACTCCCCCAAACATCTACGCCAGTTTGGGTTGCCGTATCGCTCTGGGCCGCCATCATCGTGTGTGGAGCACCTGCGTTTTTCTTCGCCTCGTTCAGCAATATGAATTCTGTGGGTGATGCATTCTACGATTGGGACGCATCGGCCGCGTTCTCGTTGGAGGCCCCGTTGTACGCGGCAAGCTTCATCGCATTCTTCGTTGTCGTGACATCACTCATCATCGCTGTCATCAAGTCTTCTTCACAGAAACGATCCACTGCCCAGCCGTCGAGTCTCTCGATGCGCACAGACGGGATCTCTGCAGACAACGAGCCCCCAGGCGTTGACAGGATTCGATCTGACTACGCGGCCCCGTATTACCTCTCGATACCCAACCTAGATACTGCCGGACTCGAACAATTTGTCGAACTCGCGACTTCGGCAGAACTTGACGAGGTGCTGTGGATGCTGAGCACCAAGGAGTGGCGCTGTCGCAAAGCAGGTGCGTGGTTCGCGCTCGTTCGAGACGAACCCGAGATCGATGAGGCACTTCGAATAAGCTTGCTCACTTCAACAGACGGTCTCAGCTCCCCTGACCTCGCGGTGTGTCTCTCCGAGCGGCTCGGCGCAGCAAGTCTTCCTGCGCTGCTCGAGTACGAATCAATTGGCACCCATGATCAACATGGGCCGAGAAGGAGCGTCACCGCACTCATCACAGCTCTCGGAGGAACGCCGGGTTTCGACGATGCTACAGAACGGGTTTCCACTCAAGTGGCCGCGATGCGTGAGACTGCACGGCGCATCATTGTGCTCGCTTCTGCCGACGAACCCGATAAAACCCAGGTCACATCATTCCCGGAGCGACCGCTTCTTTGACCTCGCCCCACGAGCGTTCAATGCCACACGTTCTCTGGCACGCTCGCGCCGTTCAGCAGCAAGTTCGGCCCGCAACACAGCCTTGGTCTCCTCCGCACCGAGCATCGCCTGCAACAGGGTGGCACGCAACTCCCGATGCGTCACCTTCGCCGGATCCAGAGCCATAATTGGACGGTAACAACACCCACGGCCCCTGGCGGCTACGCCCGTAGCCTGGCAAAAAAGAAGCCCGTGCTAGGCTTCCCGCATGCCGACAGCCCCACTTGTTCCGCCTGTCAGGAGTTTTCGAGCTGGCTGAGCGCTGCGGGCTGGAGCGAGGTGGAGATCGAATCCTCTCAGTCACCGGAGTACTGGCGCGTTTGGGCCACGCGAGAGGACACGCAGGTCGCTGAAGCGATGGTGACGTGGTTTCCGGCGGGCGACGTCGATACGACTCAGCCGCACGTCGTACTCGACGTTGACAGCACTTGTTCACCCGCTGATGTAAAGACCTGATCGGAGCAGCAATGGGCGTCACTCATCAAGATCTCGGTGCACACTTCCCTGGTGTCAGAGAGACTCCGCTGAATCCGGGGAAGAGCCAGGCCCAGATCTATCTCGCACCTGTGTTGTTGCATGCGGCTATGGTCGTGGCAATTCTACTTTCCTTCCAGTCGAACGACCTGAACTATCGGCTGCAAGTTGTGGGCCTCGGGTTGGCTCTCGGTTGCTTGGGTGTGGCACTCCTCCTATGGGGGGTTTCGGTCACGGTCGGAGTCGTTCGATTCGAGAAGCACGCATCGTCGCTTCGCTTCTCCTATGCCCCGAGCCTTGATCTGATATACCCGTTTGCTGCGGTGCTCATGGTATTTCCTGCGACCGTCGCTCTATTTGCTCTGCTCCGCGGTGAAGCTGCCGCGGAGATCGGGTTCGGCCGAAGAACTGCGTACGTCCTCGGAGTACTCGGTCTTGTGTTCTTAGCACAGCAGCTCTGGTCGCTGCGTGTTCCGCGTGGGCTCGAGCTCACATCCGAAGGGCTACGCGGTGTTCGCGGGGCTGGGCGAATCGTGCTCAGCTGGGATGATCTCGACGCTGCCACTGCGATGAGTTCGCGTAGCGGCGCAAAGCTCGGTCTGCACGCCAAACGTGGTGAGGTCCATGTTATCCCGCGGCGGCTGCTCGGCTCCGATCCGGATGCCGTCGCAGCGATCATCAACTACTACCATCGGCATCCGGCAGAACGAGACCACCTCGTTGACCCCGATGTCGCGATTCAACTGGTGGCGCAGAGCTCGTAACTCAGATTCATGTGGCGCGCCGACCCGGGCCAGCGTATGACTGACAGCGCAGGAAAGTATGCGATCGCGTCCGCCGAAGGAGTCCCGAGCTTCCTTCCTGCTACGTGGCCGGAAAGATATGGGCTATCGCCTTCCTCATCAACCTCAGTTGAACCTGAATCGCAGTACGCAAAAACAGTCAGGTTCAGAAAATCACAAGAGTCGTAGGCTGACCCTGCGAGAAGACGCTGACCGCTCCGAAAGACTCGCTTCACCAAAGACCCAAGATCCAGTTTCAGTGGTGAATAGTGACCTCGCGTGACTCAGCAAGGAGTGGAAAGTACACCCAATGTGCGGTGTCTAGTTTATCGCGGCCAGAATCGGCCGTAGTCTGCAATACAGAACCCTCCGGTGCCTGCCGTAGACGCTCTACGCCTTCAGTTTGCGCACCACAAAGTGGCAAAAGCTGTCCAGCGTGTCCTCAAATTCCTCATCGGTGCCGACAACCGGAACGCTACGCTCAGCTCAGTCGTTCACCGACGAGATGCCGTCCGAGGTTTGTGAGCGCTTCGTCCCAACCGTCGTAAACGAAGCCGTCACCGGGCTTCCCGTCGTACCCGCGCATGTGGAACACCAGTTCGGTGCGGTCGGCACCCTGCGCAGTAAAGATGAGGGTGATGACAGGTGCAGTCTCGACGGGCGCACCTGGTTCACCCCAGGTGAAGACGAGGCGGCCCATCGGCTCGACCTCAAGGAAGACACCACCAGTGGGAAACTTCTCACCCGTCTCATTATTGGTCATCGTGTATGCATAGTGACCGCCGACGCGGACGTCAAATGAGACGGAGTCGGTGCTGACGCCAAACGGACGCAGCCACTGGGCCAATTCGGACTCCTCTGTCCAGGCACCCCACACGACTTCACGCGGGGCATCAAGGGTGCGGGTAATTGAGAATTCCGGGGTCATTGCGGATGTCTTGCTCATTGTTCTGCCTCCTGTGAATATTGGTTCTTCAATGCGTTCCTCTTCATGACCTCAAGGTGATCTTCAAGGGCGTCAAGGCGCAGGTTCCACTCGCGGCGCTGCTTCTCCACCCATGCCGATGCCTCATCGAGAGGTTCGGTCTGTAGCGAGAGTGTTCGCCACTGTGCGTGCGCGGTGCGGGTGACGAGGCCCGCACGCTCCAGCACCTTGAGGTGCTGGGAGACCGCGGGGGCACTTATATCGAAAGGTGCCGCGACCTCACCGACTGTGGCGGGGCCTTCGGACAGTCGAGATAGGATCTCCCGGCGAGTCGGATCGGCGAGCGCAGCGAACACCAAACTCAGACGATCCATTGCACTCATTTCAAAGACTCCTTAATTAATGAATTACTTAATCATAAATAATGATTGAGACACCGTCAAGGGTCAACTGAGGAGGAACGCCTCTGAGCGCCACTGTCTCCTTACCGGGAGCACTCATGTGGCAATTGATCGCAGCCGGGTGCAGCCGAGATCGAATCCCATCGACATCACCGCGATTCCCGAGAAACCACTGGCGACGTTGCGCTGTGTTTTAGCCGACACCTCGTAGGCTTTGAATATGCTGCTCCTGATTGACCTAGACAACACCCTGGTTGATCGGGCTTCCGCTTTTAACAGCTGGGCACATAGTTTCGTGGAGAAACTCGAACGCCCTGCGACTGATGCAATTTGGTTGATCAAAGCGGATCGCGACGGTTACGAATCGCGTGAGTCACTCGCTGCAATGATCAAGCATCAATTCGTATTAGAAGCAGCGGTCCCCGTGCTCGTAGACATGCTCCTCTACGAGCACGTCGATTTGATGACTCTAGATGCCGCCACAGCACAGGCGCTCACTCTTGCGAGAGATCACGGCTGGAGAATCGCAATCGTGACCAACGGGGCTACCTCTCAGCAGCACCTCAAAAT
Source organism: Leucobacter sp. (assembly GCA_052106035.1). GTDB lineage: Bacteria > Actinomycetota > Actinomycetes > Actinomycetales > Microbacteriaceae > Leucobacter. The sequence continues at coordinate 6,223 of JBQEBC010000061.1, forward strand.
TCAAAACGTGGGGCTAGAACGATACGTCGATGCCGTGGTCATTTCGGAGACAGTAGGTGTCAAGAAGCCAGAACCACGAATCTTCCAGATTGCGGCAGATCGATTGCAAACAGTCCTCGACGGGGCATGGATGATCGGTGACCACCCCAATGCAGATATCGGAGGAGCGCAGGCGATAGGCCTGAATACGGCTTGGGTATCCCGCGGTGATCTATGGGCAGAACATTCATTCTCACCAACGCTCATTGCGCCAACTTCCGCCGAGGCAATTAACGAGATTTTTCTCCGGAACAATGCGATAACCGAGTGACGCTCAGTGCTCTCACCGATCTTCCGGGAACGTGAGCTTTGCAGGGACTTGGGCGGTAGTCATCGTGCGCGCCTCAGTACCCAATGGAAAGTACACCCCGTGCGTGGTCACAGTTTAGCTGTCGCGTTTCCGATCAGCCCAACGGCTTTCTTTTGAGACTGCTGAACGATGAGGTCACCGAGCCAATCAGAACTTCAGCAGACCCATTCGGTGTCATGTTGGCGAGGCATGACCCAAGCCCACGCAAGATAGGACTGGTTCTTAGATGGCACCAGGGTCGGAGTTTGCTCGTCTGAGCGTGCTGAATATTTCTTCGGGGCGGCCGAGAATCAATAGATCATGCTTCTGCGCAGGTCCCGTAGAGGCGTTCCAGCTCTTGCGCAATATTCTGACTTGCTTCGATCAACTGCACAACAGTCAGGTCAGGTGCTTTGATGTATCGGTACACGAATGACGGCGCGAAGTGCCCGAATCGGAAGGCAGGGCGGATTAGAGTGTCAGCAACGCGGAGAACCTCGAACAATTGTTCAAAGGAAAATAGCTCTGGGTGATTGCCTGCGAATTCTTCTCGTAAAACTTTCGCTTGTTCGGAACGGCTCTCCATGTGCGGAAGTACGACGCAGAGTCGAAACTGACCTTCCTGGTATTGCCAGCCAGCTTCAATCTGGACTCCGTCAAGGTTGACCACTCGACGCCAGCCGACGAGTGGCTGGCTATGACTCATTCCAGACTCGACCCACCCAATACGGGGGCCCTCTTCAATGAGGGCTTCTTTGACTCGATTTGCGCGTAATTTCAGAAGGGCGGAGCGCGTTTGTTTTGACTCAACTTCGTGGAGTTGAACGTCATCGAGCCAGACTGGTTCTTCTACGGAATGCACTTGTGTGTGGTCAAGCAAAGCGTTGAGGAGCCTCACCACTCGTGAATAGCGCCTGAGCGTTTCAACTTCATAACTCTTGTAGTTCTTGTCTTCGAGCGCAAGGTCAATCCGTTCAGCAAGTTCTTGGTAGCTGAGGTAGGTCCAATCTGCAGGGAGATCTGCCAACGGTGTCATGCTGAGTAGGACATGACTTACTTTCGAAGTCTTCCAACGGGCGGTCTTGCCTCGATATACATCGAGTTGCTCTCTTTCTGGCAGGGAGAAGACTTTGTTCTCGATGACGAGGGGGCCTGCGTCTGGCCAGTAGAAGACAAGATCAAGTTGTTCACGCTCACGCTCGGAACGTCGAACTGACATTGTGTTCTCAGGGGCGTCATGAGCCAGGTTGCGGAACACGGAGTCAGCTAACTCTGGGAGTGAATCAAAGAACCATGCAAGGAAGTTGCTGTGGAACAGTTCCCTCTGCCCATACATGATCCGTGCGAGGGGCTCTTTGTTGAGTTCGCGTGCAATCTCCCGAGCTGACGTCGGGTCGCTCGCCGGTATCCCTTCGAGGTAAAGTCGCACTGGGTTTGCGGCACCACGGGGAGGTGCCAACCTATCAACACTTGTCCCCACAGCGTGGATTTCAGGTGCCGGAACTCCTACGAACCCCCACCTGCTCCCATCGTCGTTCTGATGCCACTCCTGAATTTTGTATGCCCCACGAACAATACCTCCGGCGACACCCAACGCATAAATAGCCCGATCCCTGGTCCCCTCACCCACCTTCCAGTATTTGCGGGTGGCGTTATATGTTGATTGAGCATCAGAATCAGGTGACCATGCTCGATTGATCACAAAAATAACGGAGGCCTCTTCAGCGGCAGGTAATGGTTCAGGAACGCCCATAGCGACAAGCGTACGGGGTAGGCGGAATACACTGTAGTTTTCTAGGGTGCCATCAAGCAATATTGCAAAATTGCACTAATACCTTGACGTTTTTCCGTATTCCGCTCTAGGTCATAAGTCCTTAGCGCAGTCACCATCTCACCGCTTGCGCTGGCAGCGCGGGCAGAAGTGCGACGAACGCCCACCGAACGGCATACGCTTGATGAGACCGCCTCACCGAGGGCACGGCTCTCCCCCGCGACCGTAGGCGTTCAGCGAGTGGGCAGAGTATCCAGACTGCCACAGTATGTGACATTCACATGAAATCATGTCCAAGCGTGTCCAACGCCCCAGTGACGATCTCGCCCCTGTCGGCGTATATAGAATGACCGAATGAACCTTGAATCCGATGAGATCACTGTTTCGAGCGCCACGCCCCCGCGGTCGTTGTGGCCTATCGTTCTTGGCATTCTCGCTCTCGTCGTGGTTGTTGCGGTGATACTAATTTTTGGGCGGCCGCTCCTTCCCATGTTCAGCGACCCAGCGACGGCACGGGAGACGATCGGCAGCCTCGGCGTGTGGGCTCCGCTTGCGTTCATGGGAATGCAAGTCGCGCAGGTCGTCATTGCACCCCTTCCCGGACAGGTCACCGGACTCATCGGTGGGTTCCTGTTCGGTCCGTGGCTTGGGCTGCTCTACACACTGATCGGGGCGTTCCTAGGCTTCTGGTTGGTGTTCGTGTTGGCACGCAAGCTCGGCCGACCCTTTGTCGAGCGATTCGTTAAATCGGAAACACTCGCCAAGTTCGACTCACTTCTCGGCCGTGGTGGCCCGTTTGTCCTATTCCTGATCTATCTTCTGCCGGCGTTCCCTGACGACGTGATCTCGTTCATCGCAGGACTCACGAAGATTCCGATTCGCACGCTACTAATCGTCTCCCTCGCGGGACGCCTGCCCGGGTATCTTCTCCTGAGCTTCGCGGGGGAAGGACTGACCGGTGAGAACATGAATCCCATCGTCGTCGGAGGTGGCGTTCTTCTCACCCTTGCAATATTGGCGGTATGGAAGCGCCGCTGGATCCATGACTTCGTTGCAAGCGAGAATCGTGGTCGCTTCCTCCGTGATTCATGGCCGTTGTCTCTCGTGTGGACGGTCGTTTTCATCGTCGGGATCGCGACGTTGAGCGCGCTCCTGCTCTGGGCGGCCTTCGTTCCTCCAATTCAGTAAAGGGACACCAAGCAACGGGTACGGGCAGCTAATTTGCGGAGCGCGCAGAGCACGTACATCCGGCTGCCGCTACGACACAAACCTTGTTCCGGAAACGAGACTCCAACGATCACCGTCGTCTCTGGCAGCGCGGGCAGAAGTGTGAAGAGCGCCCTGCGAACGGGACGCGCTTAATGAAACCGCCGCACCGCGGGCACGGCTCTCCCCCGCGGCCGTAGGCGTTCAACGAGTGAGCGAAGTATCCGGCCTGGCCGTTTACGTTCACATACTGCGCGTCAAAGCTAGTGCCACCCTCAGCGAGCGCCTTTGCGAACACCTCGCGCAGATGTTCGAGCAGTCGGTATGCCGCATTTCGAGAGATCGCAGTTCCCGCGGTTTCTGGGTGGATCCGCGCTAACCAGAGGGCCTCGTCTGCATAGATGTTGCCGACGCCGCTCACGAGCCCCTGATCAAGAATGAGTTTCTTCACTGCAGACTGCCGTGACATCAGCGCACGCACGAACGCCGCATCATCAAATCGTTCGTCAAGCGGATCCCGGGCGATATGTGCAGCTTGCGCAGGGATCTCTCCCGACGGATCCGTCTTCACGAGCCGATCGATTGCGAGCGAACCAAAGAGTCTCTGATCGGCAAAGTCGAGTCGAAGTTCACCGTGCTCAGGGTGGTCGATCCACAGGCGGATCCGCACGTGCCGATCGTCGGTCGCATCCGTCGCGCGCAGGAGCAACTGGCCGCTCATGCCGAGGTGCGCGAGCATTGCCTCTCCTGACCCCGAGCGGCTTGTGACGAGCGGCACCCACATGAACTTACCGCGACGAAGCGGCGCAAGGAGCATCTGCCCGGTAAGCCTTCGTTCAAAGTCCGCTGCGCGCCGCATTCCGGCCTCGGAACTCAGGGTACGCCCGTGACCGCCTCCGCCGTCTGGGCCGTTCCCGTCTTGACCAAGCGGAAGATGGCGTTTGAGCGCGCGAGCATCGAGCACGGAAACGGCAGTAATCTGCGCGCCAGTGATGGCAGGTGCAAGGCCTGCCCGCACCACCTCTACCTCGGGAAGTTCGGGCACGATTCAGCTGATGTTCTTGCGCGAGCGCCGCTTGGATCTCCGTGCGCGGAGCACAGCGATCAGCGACCGTGCGGCGTCAAGCTCAGCGACCTTCTTACTTGTGCCTGTGCCTTGGCCAGTCTCACCGTCAAGCTCGACCGTCGACGTGAACTTCCGGGCGTGGTCTGGGCCGGTTCCGATAGTGGCATAGCTGGGGTTTGGAAGGCCTCGAAGCGAGGCTTCTTTCTGCAGCGTTGTCTTGGGGTCGAGCGTTTCAGCGAACCGGTCAGGATCCACAAGTAGCGGCTCGATGAGTTGCAATACGAACTCAGCTGCTCGCACCGGGTCCGTCGAAAGAAACACCGCGCCGATAATTGCTTCGACGGTATCTGCAAGAATCGAGTCCTTGTCACGACCGCCAGTGAGTTCCTCGCCCTTGCCGAGCTTGATCTCGTCACCCAATGAGAGCCCGCGGGCAACTTCAGCGAGCGCAAGCGTCGATACGAGTGCTGCACGACGTTTCGCGAGTTCGCCCTCGGTGAGATCTGGGTACTCGCGATAGAGCATCGCGGTAACCGACTGCCCGAGTATTGCGTCGCCGAGAAATTCTAGGCGCTCGTTGTGCGGGGCAGCATCGTGCTCATACGCCCACGAGCGATGAGTCAGAGCAAGCTCAAGAAGTTCTGAGGTTACCGCGACATCAAAGACGCGAAGAAAGCCGCCGGGTACACCCTGAGGTGCGCCCG
>JBQEBC010000062.1:0-11273 GCA_052106035.1 Leucobacter sp.
AGTAGCAGTAGCAGTAGCAACCATCTACGCAATTCCGGCTATTTACGCACTTCCGAATAAACTCGGTACGAAGCGCTCGGAGTTGGCTCGATTGTAGGACTTGGTGCCTAACCGGGCTGATGCCTACGCGCTGAGCGGGACTTCCACGATTGTGGGACCCGTCACCGGCGCGGTGAAGACGCGTTCAAGTTCAACCCGAGTCTCGGCGCGCTCATATTCCCAACCGTAGGCCTGCGCGAGTGCGGCGAGGTCAATGTGCTGTGGGGTGAGCATTACGCGCTTGAACGCCTCCGGAGAGGCAGTGCCGGCAACTTCGAGCCCGGTAAAGATCGTGCCGCCGCCATCGTTCCCCACAATGAGTTGGATCCGCGGACGCATCTCGGATTCGCCTTGCAGCAGAAGTGACCCCGCATCGTGCAAGAGCGCGAGATCCCCAATGATTACGCGCGTCGTACCCGCGGCACGTTTGGGGTCGGGATCTGCCTGGCTTGCGACCGCTATGCCAAGCGCCGTGGCAATCGTGCCATCAATGCCCGCGAGCCCACGGTTTGAATGGACGGCGAGTTTGCGGGCAGGTGCCAGGCTGTCGAGCACGCGCACGAGACGCGAAGACGCGAGCACGAGGCGGTCGTGTGGCCAGGTGCCAAGCCACGCGCTTTCGACGAGCATTTCGCGTGTCGCAGGTTCCCTTCTGGCCGCCACCTCAGTGCGGGCGAACGCGTTGCGCTCTTTGTATCCGCTCGCTTTCGCCGCCTCCAAGTCGGGCTCGTGCGCTGAGCTGCGTTCGCGCTGCAACTCTCGGTCTGGGGCGACCCATGCGCCGAGCCAGCGTCGATGCGTGCGCGGATCGTGGCCGTCAGCCACTTGCGCCGAACGAACGATGCGTGCGTTGCCCGAAGGGTTGTAGTGGTCTACGCTGCTGCGTGCGTTGCCGCGGTGCGGATCCACTACGACCACCTCGACGTCGTCACGCGAGAGCAGCGCTGGAATCTGACGGGTGAGCGTCGGATGCCCGAACACGATCGCGCGTTCCGTGAGCCCTCCCACCGCTGGTTCATCAATTAGCGACGCGTATGCCGTGATGGACTCGCGGCCAAAGCGCGACCCGCTCACGACCTCGGCGAGCAGCGGAAGCCCCGCGGACCGCGCGAACTCCTCAGCCTCATCACCTGCGCCAGCGCCTGCAATTACGACGGTGAGGGCATCGTCTGCGTGCACGTAGTTGTGCGCATCAGAATCTGAGGTTCGCGCCGGAGTGACCCCGCCGAGGCGTGCGCGCATCTCGGCGCCCTCAGCGCCGGCTGCGGCAAATCCTTCAGCGATCATGCCATCAAAACCTGCGGTCCCAGACAGGGGTTCACCAAACTGAAGATTGAGCTGCACCGGGCCTGCTGGCGCTCCGCCTGGGAGCCCAAGTGATGCCGAAAGTGCGTGTGCGGCGAGTTGACTTGCATCGAAGTCTGCCCCGGTCTCCGGCGGTGGCACATCGAGTGACAGTCTCGCAGCTGCACCGAACATGTCTGCCTGTGCGGTGGTTTGATTGCTGCGCAGGCCACGCAACGCGGCGGGGCGATCTGCGGTGAGTGCGATGAATGGCACACGCCCCTCGTGAGCCTCGAATGAAGCGGGGGTGAGATTCGCGACCGCAGTGCCGCTTGTCACAATCACCGGCGCGGGCATGCCGGTCTCGCGCGCAATACCAATCGCGAAGAACGCAGCGGATCGCTCGTCCACGCGCACGTGCAACCGAATAACTCCTGCCTGTTCGGCCGCGGCCGCGGCGAGTGCAAGTGCCTGTGAGCGTGAACCCGGGCACACGACAACGTCTTGTACGCCGCGCCTGATGAACTCGCCAAGAAGCTCAACGGCGAAGATCGAAGCAGGGGCGGGCCCTTGCGAACGCGCGGCGGAGCTGTCGCTCACTTGTCGGTACCTAACCCAGTTTCTGGGTCGGCGCCCGGGTCGTTCCCCTGATTTTCCCCAGGGAAGATCTCGTCGTCGAGCTCCTTGAGCCTTGCCTCTAGGTCACGCATGTGTGTGTCGAGCTCGGTGTTCGACATCTGGGCGCCCGCGAACCGTGGGTCATCGTCGGGGGCGGCCCGACGTTTAGACGCCTCGACAGCATCCCCTTTGCCGATAAACAGCCAGAGTAGCCCGCCGATAACGGGGAGCACCACAATGATGACGATCCACACGGGCTTGTTTACGCCGCGAGCGCGCGAGTGATCAGTCATGGCCGCGTCAACCAATGAATACAGGGTGAACGCGACGGCAACGACGATCCCAACTATCAGGATTCTGGCCATGCCCTCCATGCTACCTGTGGAGACTCCGCTGATCCTGATCGAGGATGAAAGGAACGCCTCAGGGAGCATCGGTAGAATCATTACTTGTGAATGAACAACGAAAAGCCTGGGCGACGTACACCGTGTTGCGACTTGTGTTCTTCGCTGTTCCCTTCGCGGCGCTCTACGTGCTGGGCTTATCGCTCGGCTTCACGATGATTCTCTCGGGAATTGTTGCTGCGGTGCTTGCGAGCCTCATCTCGTTCTCGCTCTCGGTCTTGCTGCTCTCGAAGTCGCGCGAAAAGGCGTCAGAGAGTATTCATGACTGGCGAAACCGTGACCGCACGACCGATGACATCGCGGAAGATTCCGCGATCGACGGCGAGGCCACCAGCGCGCCGCGCGAGTAGCACCAAGCTCGAGTCGTTGCAGTGTCTACGGCAGTTACGCGCGTTTGGTGCGATCGTGACGTTCTTTTAAGAAGTCTTTCGCCGTGTAACGATGTTCTCGTTCTCCGAAATCTGCAGGCTTCAACCCGTTGAGAAGTTTGCCGGCGTCTATCTCGAGAGCTGCGGCTAACCGCACGAGTGTTTCGGCAGTCGGACTCTGAGCACCGCGTTCGATTTTCCCAACGCTGGTGACACTCATACCGGAAAGGGCGCTTAAATCCTCCATCGAGATGCCTTGCGCGAGTCGTGCATCGCGGATGCGATTGCCGATGATGCGAGCAGCATTAGAGAGAATTTTGGACACGTAACCAGGGTTGTCGCCCCGTACGCGAAGCACCAGAAAGTTAAGAACCAGGTATAAATGTACCTATTCTGAGTAGTGCTGTGTACCCCGGTATGCGAGCGGAAGCCAGGGTGTCATACCGGAGTACCATATTTGGGAAATAGCAGGTAGCCCTGACGCCCAAGAGTGCGCATCAAACTACACTGGAGCACGTTCAACGATCCCCACGAGAAGGATGATCCCACCCAGTGAGTAGTCACCCTGAAACCAGCACTCCGGCCACCGGCGAGAAGCTTCGCATCTTGATCGGGTGCGACACGTTTGCCCCAGACGTCAATGGTGCAGCCAGATTCGCAGAGCGGCTCGCTGCAGGGCTCGTGCAGCGAGGCCATGACGTGCACGTCATGGCTCCAGCGAAGAAGCATCGGCTCTCGGGCCCCTTCGTGGAAACGATTGAGGGTGAGCAGATGACGGTGCATCGCATCCCAAGCTTCCGCTGGTACCCACATGATTGGCTGCGGTTCGTGCTGCCATGGCGGGCAAAACGCTACTCGAAGCAGGTGCTTGACCTCGTGAGGCCCGATGTATTGCACCTGCAGTCGCACTTGGTCATTGGTCGCGGCCTCTCCGTCGAGGGGGCCCGTCGGAAGATTCGCATTGTCGCAACGAATCACATCATGCCCGAGAACGTGCTTGACTTCACCCTGCTTCCTGAGCGCGCAAAACGCGTATTCGTACGTTGGGGGTGGCGTCAAGCTGACCGCATTCTTCGCAATGCCGCAGCGATCACAACCCCTACACGCCGCGCAGCTGACTTCCTCGAACGCAACACGCATCGCAGGGGAGTGCTTCCGGTGAGCTGCGGTCTTCGCGCGAGCGACTACACCTCGGTCATTGGCCCAAGGCAGACGAACCGCATTGTGTTTGTCGGTCGTGTGACGCTCGAGAAAGAGATCGACGTCATCATTCGGGCGATGACGCGACTCGACCCTGAATTGAATGTCTCGTTTACGGTCGTCGGTGACGGTGACCAGCGGAAGAGTATTGAGAAGCTCGTCGCAGAGCTCGGTCTTGAAGGACGGGTGCACTTCACCGGCCGTGTGAGCGACGATGAGCTGCGGAGGCATCTGACCGAGGCCAGCATGTTTGTGATTGCCTCGATTGCTGAGCTGCAATCGATTGCGACCATGGAAGCCATGGCGTCTGGCCTGCCGATCGTTGCAGCCGATGCGATGGCACTCCCGCACCTTGTGCACAACGGCGAAAACGGGTTCTTGTTTCAGGCTGGCAACGATCGCGAACTCGCCGATGCCATCACGAAGGTGCTGCGCTTCTCCCCCGAGGGTTACGAACAGATGCAGCGTGCTTCGCTTGAGGCCGTCAAGGTGCACGATATCGACCGCACGCTTGATGTTTTTGAAGGGCTCTACCGAGGCGCTCCGGTGAACTAGCAGAATGCACATACTTATCGTCACTGACCAGCACCCTGACTCGCTCGGAGGAGTGCAGGTGGCGCTGAGATTGCAGCGCCGCTTTCTTGAGCGCGCCGGGCATACAGTCACTATTGCGGCGCCGGCGTTGCATCGTCGGGGCTACCGTGTCGCTGAGGCGGATCGTGACGCCTATATTGCGCTCCCGTCACGGCCGATCACGCTCGATCGTGAGTATGGCCTCAGCTGGCCCGGGAGGCGCACGGACAGGGCGCTGGCTCGTGCGCTCGCGAAGCGCACGTCAGCAGGAGTGCCACCGATCGACCTGGTGCACATCCAGGGTGATTTTTGGGGTGCGCTCATTGGGCTCCGTGCCGCTCGAGGGCTCGGGTTGCCGGTGATATTCACCATGCACAACAACGTGGATGAGGGAACCCGCGCGGTAACCCCGCTTGCGCCTATCGCCTTTGCCGCGCTGCGTGTGTGGCGATGGCTCGCGGTCGGTCGGGTGCCGGGTGCGGTCAGGAACCGAACGAACACTCCCCGCGGTGCATGGCGATATCTAGCGGAGCTCACGTCGTCTGCCGCGTTGGTTACCGCCCCGTCGCAGCATTTCGCCGATGCGCTTAGGCGACACCACGTTGCCGAAACAGTGTTGGTGACACCCGGGGGAGTTGATGACGAACTCGTCGCCTCCGCACGAGAGGTGTCGCGCGCTTCAAGAGCTCGAGTGCGCCTCGTGTGGCTTGGGCGGATGAGCCATGAGAAACGAGTGCTCGAGTTCATCTCTGCCCTTGGGGAAGCGGATGCCGCTTCGCGTGCGGACGACGGTGCGCGGCTTGAGGTGGAGGTTGTGCTGCACGGGGCGGGGCTGCTTCTGTCGCAGGTTGAACGACGTATCGAGGAGCTCGGGCTCGGGGATCGGGTACGTGTTGCCGGTCCGGTTCCGTATGCAGATGCGCTCGCCGCGATGCGAGACGCCGACGCGCTCGTGCAAACTTCGATCGGCTTTGAGACCCAAGGTCTCACTCCGTTCGAAGCGGCGGCGCTCGGGACACCGACTATTTTCTGTGACCCCAACATTGCGCACGACGTCGGTGCGCAACCGACCTGGCTTGCCGAAGACGCGAGCGTGGGAGCGCTCGCTCGCTCCATTCGAAACGCGGTGACGGATCTCGCAGCAGCGCCCGGCGAACTGCGCGTTACAGTGCGCGAGGGTGACGCGCACTTACAATCGACGAAGACGGCCGAGATGGTGCGGCTCTATGAGCGTGTACTCAACACAGAGTCGCCGAAGCAGTAACGCTGACGCAGTTACGTCGAAGTGCTAGAACCGCCAGACGACTGCCTGGAACCCCTCGGGAGGTTGCGGCGTCCAGCTTTCGGTAGCGCTCACGTAGCCTGATCCACCAGGATTATTCGACTCGATGATCGACAAAGTGCCGTCATCGTTCACATCGACAACGAGAATGGTGTGCACGCCCGAAACAAAGGTGTCTGGATTGGCGATGTTTTCGTACTGAATGACGTCGCCGCGCTGCACGTTTTCGAGTGTGAGACGAACGGCATTGTCGTAGTTCGTGACGGGAGTGCCGCCGCCCACCCAGTTTCCGCCGCCTGCCTGGATCCACCGCTGTGCGGCGACCATACATTCGCCGGGCTGGCCCCAGCCGGTCGGGCGGCTCGTGCCGATCTCGGAGGTAGCCGCGGCGACGGTCGCATCAACGTCGAAGGTGGCAGCGGGGTTCGAAATGTCGCTGAGCTCAAGAACCGAGGCAATTGCGGGGAGCGTTTCAGTGCTACCGACGGTGTTCAGCGACTGTGCGGGAGGAGCGACAGCTGGAACCGAGGCTGAAACAGGTGACGACTCAAAGGTCTCTACTGCTGCTGCGGGTGCTGCACCTAAGGAGAAGGTGACGAGCGCCACGAGACTGACCACAAACGGCTTCGCGGGTGAAGGCACTAATTAAACTCCAATAACAACTACAAAGATGCGCGATCGGCGGATCGGCAACCTCCCTAGTATGCGTTACTATTCCGTTACATTTCAAATCTGACTGCAAACCTCACAGCAAACCTTCAATTGAGCGAGTCGTGCTGCCCCGTCGGCCGACGTGCCGAACGCGTCCCGTGAACACGCTAGACTTGTCGGCGTTGGCTTAGCGCGCTTCGCCAATGAGGAGGATTCGCCTAGCGGCCTATGGCGCACGCCTGGAACGCGTGTTGGGTTCACGCCCTCAGGGGTTCAAATCCCCTATCCTCCGCCAAAAATAGCTCCTGACCTGTGGTTTTATGACCTGGGTCAGGGGCTATTTGTATATTCCGACCCAGGTCCAGGGTACAAATCGTCCGGTGCTCCAGACACAGTTCCGCAACGATACGCCTCCGATCCAGTCTTGGTATGGAGCCGGGTAGGTACTCTGACTACTATCGGGACTTCGTAACTCGTTACACTCGGCTGCGGGGTTTCAATGATGCAAACCATATTTGTACTGAGGAGTAATCGATGAAGATTCGCTACGCACTTCCTGCGCTCGCCGCCGCGGCAGCGCTTGTGCTCACTGGCTGTGTAAACAACGCAGAGTCCGAGGGTGGGGGCGCCGGGGAGAAGCCAGATACTGGCACCTCGATCCAGCCAGACGACGCAGCGGTTGCGCTGCTTCCCGCAGAAGTAAAGGACTCCGGCGTGCTCATCATCGGCACCGATGCAGAGTACCCACCCAACGAATACAAGAACTCCGCAGGCGAACCTGTCGGCTGGGGTGTAGATCTCGCTGAAGCGGTCTCCGCAAAGCTTGGCCTCACGCCTGAATGGGAAATCCTTGGCTTCGACAGCATCATCCCTCGTATTCAAGAGGGCGCACTGAACATGGGCTCTTCTTCATTCACTGACACCGTTGAGCGTCAGAAGTCAGTTGACTTCGTGAACTTCCTGAACGCAGGTAGCCAGTGGGCCGCAGCAACGGGTGCAGACATCGACCCGGATGACGCGTGTGGCCTGACGATCGCAGTGCAGGCAACGACTGTGCAGGACACGGATGAGCTTCCGGCGAAGAACCAGGCCTGCGTTGACGCAGGTAAGGAGCCCATTGAGGTGCTGCGCTTTGACGGTCAGCCCGAGGTCACCCAGGCAGTGGTCGATGGCCGTGCAGCTGCATTCTCGGCTGACTCACCGGTCACCGGTGATGCAGTGCAGGAGCTGAGCGACCAGCTCGAGCTCGTGGGAGACCTGTTTGACGCCGCACCATATGGTTTCGCAACGCAGAAGGACAGCGACATGACGAAGGCAGTGCAGGCAGCTTTGCAGTCGCTCATTGACGACGGAACCTACCTCGAGATCCTTGAGGGCGCTGGTATCGCACCGGGCGCACTTGAGACCGCGACCATCAACGCTGGCGCGAACTAACCATCCGTGACACGCATCGCGTTACCGGCGCCGAGGGCAAGGCCCCATGCGCCGGTAACGCGATGCCATCTCGGATTGCTCGTTGTTCCACCTGAGCGGACACGGCTCAGCGGGCTTCATCCACATAACAGACCAACTATCCAAACCCACCTTCAGGTGAAACAGATTGAGGAAATGAATCGATGAAGATCAAATATGTTGTCCCAGCTCTTGCAGCAGCAGCAGCCCTTACGCTTGTCGGCTGCACGAATACAGATGGCGTAGAACGAGAGTCGGTAGACGCAGGCCTCATCGAAAGTATTGAGGCAGATTCGGCGGCAGTCGATCTCTTGCCAGCAGACATCAAAGACTCGGGCGTGCTGCGCTTAGGCATCAACCCGAACTACCCACCGAATGAGTACAAGAACGCGGACGGTGAACCCGAAGGCTGGGGCGTTGACCTCGGCGATGCCGTCGCAGCGAAGCTTGGCCTCACTCCGGAGTGGGAGTCGATGAGCTTCGACAGCATCATTCCCCGCGTGCAGGAGGGAGCGCTCGATATGAGCTCCTCCTCATTCACTGACACCGTGGAACGTCAGAAATCAGTCGACTTCGTCAACTACTTGAACGCTGGTTCTCAGTGGGCAGCGGCTGCCGGTGAAGATGTCGATCCCGACAACGCATGTGGCCTGACCGTTGCAGTCAAGGCAACCACCGTGCAGGAGCAGACCGAACTCCCAGCTCGCAGCGAACAGTGCGTCGCCGATGGCAAGGAGCCAATCGATATTCTCGTGCTCGACCAGCAGCCTGAGGTTACGCAGGCCGTTGTTGACGGTCGTGCGGTTGCGTTCTCAGCTGACTCACCCGTTGCAGGCGACGCAGTGCTCCAGCTTCCTGACCAGCTTCAGCTCGTGGGAGAGCTGTTTGATGCCGCACCGTATGGTCTCGTGACACCGAAAGACAGCGAGCTGACGAAGGCCGTTCAGGCTGCAGTGCAGTCACTCATGGACGACGGCACGTACCTCGAAATCCTCAAGAGCGCAGGCGTAGAGAGCGGTGCACTCGACACCGCCACTATTAACGCCGGCGAAAACTAGAAAGTACCCTCATGACAGATCATGAACCCGGACGCGCGGGAATTCGGGGTGACGATGCCCAGGTTCACGCGCGCCCCGAAGCAATCGAAGCGATTCGGCTGAAGCATCCGTGGCGTCTCGCGTTCGCCGTGGTGATCATCATCCTTGCGGCGTTGTTTATCTATGACACCGCATTTAACCGGCCAGTTTTCAACTGGCCGGTGGTTGGGCAATACCTGTTTGACTCACGTATCGTTGCGGGAGCTGGATACACGCTTCAACTCACGGTGTACTCGATGATCATCGCGATCGTGCTTGGCATCACTATGGCCGTGATGCGCATGTCGCCGAACCCCGTTGTGAAGTCGGTTGCCTGGGCCTTCCTCTGGCTCTTCCGCGGAACCCCTGTGTACGTGCAGCTTGTGTTCTGGGGCCTGATTCCGACGATCTACAAGTCGATCTCCCTGGGCATCCCGTTCACCGAGGCAGTTGCCACGCTGAACACGAAGGATTTGCTCAGCTACTTCACGCTTGCCGTGATTGGTCTTGCGCTCAACGAGGCTGCTTACATGGCGGAGATCGTGCGTGCGGGTTTGCTTGCTGTCGACAAGGGTCAAGACGAGGCGGCAATCGCGCTCGGTCTTGGATGGGGGCACACAATGACGCGCGTGATCTTGCCGCAGGCAATGCGCGTGATCATTCCGCCGACCGGCAACGAAGTGATTTCGATGCTCAAGACAACATCGCTTGTGACGGCCGTGCCGTTCACGCTCGACCTCTACGGTCGAGCACGTGATATTTCGGCGGTGACGTATCAGCCCGTGCCGATGCTCATCGTTGCGTCAATCTGGTACCTCACGGTCACCTCGATTCTCATGGTGGGCCAGTACTACCTTGAGCGTCACTTCGCGAAGGGCGTGACTCAGCGCCCCGATGTGATGAAGCCGAGCGTCGCAACCGAGGCAATCACTGTCGTGGGTGAAGAAGTGCACCCGACCTACCCGAGTTCAGCTGGTGGTAAAAATATCGTGCCTCCGCACGAACGACCGGGAGGTGGTGGAGCATGAGCGACCAACAAACACTGATGGTGAAAGCCGAGGCTGTCTCTAAGTCGTTCGGTTCGAACGAGGTGCTGAAGTCAATCTCGCTCGAGGTCAAGCGCGGCGAAGTGTTGTGCTTGGTCGGGCCCTCGGGCTCGGGTAAGTCAACGTTCCTGCGGTGCATCAACCACCTCGAGACCGTCAATGCCGGTCGACTTTCGGTCGACGGTGAGCTGATTGGGTATCGCCAAAACGGTGACAAAATCTATGAAATGCACCCGAAAGAAGCGGCGAAACAGCGTCGCGACATCGGCATGGTGTTTCAGCGCTTCAACCTGTTCCCGCACCTCACTGCGCTCGAGAACGTGATGCTTGCGCCGACCCTGCTCAAGAAGGGTTCGAAGTCTGCGCTGCAGACACGCGCTATGGATTTGCTTGCACGTGTCGGGCTCGCTGAGCGCCACGATTATTACCCGGCGCACCTGTCGGGAGGTCAGCAGCAGCGTGTCGCGATTGCGCGCGCACTCGCAATGGAACCAAAGCTCATGTTGTTTGATGAACCAACCAGCGCGCTCGATCCTGAGCTCGTGGGCGAGGTGCTCGATGTGATGAAAGGCCTCGCCGAGAGCGGCATGACGATGATTGTTGTCACGCACGAGATGGGCTTTGCGCGCGAGGTCGCTGATGAGCTCGTCTTCATGGACGGCGGCGTTGTTGTCGAGTCCGGTGACCCCGCTGAGGTGCTCTCGAACCCGCAACGTGAGCGTACGAAGGCATTCCTCTCGAAGGTGTTGTAGGCGCTCGAGGTCGCACTCGCTACACACGAAGATCCCCCTAATTCCGAATTCCACGTTTGGAGTTTGTTCGGAATTAGGGGGATCTTCGTAATTACGTTGCTGCGAAGGGAGGCTAGGAGTTCACTCCGAGGTCGCGCTTAATCTTGGTGGTGGAGACTCCCTCGGTACGGTCGAGGTAGACGACCTCGCAGTAGGCGGTGAGAATTTCAAACCGGGGGTCGCCCTCCCAGTCGCCGCCCATGACGACGGTGTCGATCTCATATTTCTTTACGTCTTCAATTTTTTGATCCCACGAGGATTCGGGGATCACAAGATCCACATAGCGCACGGCTTCGAGCATGTTCTTGCGAGTTTCGAAGTCGTGGTAGGTCTTCTTGCCTTTACCCGCATTGAACTCTTCCGAGGAGGCGGCGACGACGAGGTAGTCACCGAGGCTCTTTGCTCGCTTGAGCAGTCGGATGTGTCCCCAGTGGAGGAGGTCGAAGGTGCCGTAGGTCAGGATCCGCTTCATGCCGACCATCCTATTCG
>JBQEBC010000063.1:0-11059 GCA_052106035.1 Leucobacter sp.
GCCTCTCGACCCCTGGTCGCCTGTTCCCACAGCGTTCCATTGCGCCCACCATTTTCGAACAGTCTCAGCTCAACCAGGCTTCTCTCGAGTGTGGATACCATGCACTGACGACCTCGTACGCGTGCCCTCGGATTGAACTTCTTGTGACCAGATAGAATTGTCACACTTACGTATCGTCTCCGAAGGGAATCCAGTGGCCGACGGCTTTTCACTGTTCACCGACCGATCTGTTGTCGCAATGCGTGTCAACGGCGAACTTCGTGACCTTGCTCACGAAGTGACAGAGACGGATCAGGTGGAACCAGTCACGGTCGAATCGGAAGACGGTTTAAGTATTCTCCGTCACTCGGCAGCTCACGTGCTTGCGCAGGCCGTGCAGAAGATTAATCCAGACACGAAGCTGGGCATTGGTCCACCAATTGCCGATGGCTTTTACTACGATTTTGACCCAGCAGCGTCGTTCACTCCTGAAGATCTCAAGGCTCTCGAGAAAGAGATGCAGAAGATTGTCAAGCAGGGGCAACGATTTGCACGCAGAGTGGTCACGGAAGACGAGGCGAGAGCTGAACTTGCGGGTGAACCTTACAAGCTCGAACTCATTGGGCTCAAGGGCGGCGCGGATCAGGGTTCGGATAACGAGAACGTTGAGGTCGGTGGCTCCGAACTCACCATGTACGACAACATTGACCCCAAAACGGGTGAGGTGTGCTGGAAGGATCTCTGCCGGGGTCCTCACGTTCCATCTACCCGCATGCTCGGAAACGGCTGGTCGCTGATGCGCAGCGCTGGAGCATACTGGCGCGGGAGTGAAGCAAACCCCATGTTGCAGCGTATCTACGGAACTGCCTGGCCGACCAAGGACGAACTGAAAACCTATCTCACCAGACTCGAGGAGGCCGCAAAGCGCGACCACCGGAAGCTTGGCGTGGAGATGGATCTCTTCAGCTTCCCCGACGAGATTGGGTCAGGACTCGCGGTCTTCCACCCAAAGGGCGGAATTATTCGCCACGAGATCGAGACCTTCATGCGTGAAGAGCTGTTAAAGCACGACTATGAGGTCGTCAACAGCCCACACATCACAAAAGGCACCCTCTTTGAGACCAGCCAGCACCTGAACTGGTACAAAGATGGCATGTTCCCGGCAATGCACCTCGATGAGGCTGTTGACTCTGACGGTAACGTGACGAAGCCGGGTCAAGATTATTACTTGAAGCCGATGAACTGCCCGTTCCACAACCTTATTTTCCGGTCGCGCGCACGCAGTTACCGTGAGCTTCCGTTGCGTTTGGCCGAGTTTGGCACGGTTTACCGCTATGAGAAGAGCGGCACGCTCTCGGGCCTCACCCGAGTTCGCGGCTTGACGCAAGACGATGCGCACATCTATGTCGCCGAAGAAGACGTGAAAGAGGAGATCAAGCGCCAACTCGAGTTTGTCTTCTCAACCCTTCGCGCATACGGCCTTGATGATTTTTACCTGGAACTCTCGACCCGTGATCCAGAGAAGTCAGTTGGTAGTGATGAACAGTGGGAAGTCGCTACCGAAACACTTCGCGAGGTCGGTACAGAATCAGGTCTTGAACTCGTAGACGATCCAGCAGGCGCAGCGTTCTATGGCCCGAAGATCTCAGTGCAGGCACGTGATGCGATTGGTCGCACCTGGCAGTTGTCAACTGTGCAGCTCGACTTTAACCAGCCTGAGCTCTTTGAGCTTGAGTACGCAGCAGCCGACGGTTCTCGGAAACAACCGGTGATGATCCACCGCGCACTACTGGGTTCAATCGAGCGTTTCTTTGCAATTCTGCTCGAGCATTATGCGGGTGCATTCCCCGTCTGGCTCGCGCCCGAACAGGTCGTCGGTATTCCCGTAGCCGATGAATATGCCGAGTATCTCGAAGAGATCATTCAGCGGCTACGTTCGCACGGTGTTCGCGCGTTCGTGGATTATTCAGACGACCGCATGCCGAAAAAGATCCGCACGCACACGAAAGCAAAGGTTCCGCTGCAGCTCATTGCTGGTGAAGACGACCGCGCAGCGGGTGCAGTGAGCTTTCGGTTCAGGGACGGAACCCAGCTCAACGGTGTGCCGGCCGATGAAGCCATCGAACGCATTCTTCGCGCGATTTCAACCCGCGAGCAGGTGTCTACGGCGTGGTCGGAGTAGCCACAGTGAACGCGGAATACCCAGGACAGCACGGAACCGTCGGAGTACCGGATGAGTTGCAGCGACTCTGGGTGCCGCATCGCATGGCCTACGTGTCGGACCATCGACAGCCAGACCACAACGACTGTCCGTTTTGTGCTGCGCCATCGCACAACGATGACGAAGCGCTGATCGTTGCTCGAGGCAAAACCGCGTATGTATTACTCAATCTGTTTCCATATAACAGTGGGCATATGCTCATATGTCCGTACCGGCATGTAGCGAGCTACGACGAAGCCACGCCTCAGGAAGTCGCAGAGATCGCGCGGCTCACCCAGATCGGAATGCGAGCCGCGCGTGCCGCGCTTAACTGCGATGGGTTCAATCTGGGCATAAATCAGGGCGAAGTGGCTGGAGCCGGGGTCGCCGCACATCTCCACCAGCACATCGTGCCGCGGTGGAAGTCTGACGCAAACTTCTTCCCGATCATTGGACAAACGAAAGCGATGCCCCAGCTTCTTGGCGAGGTACGTGACTTGATCGCTGCTGCCTGGGCGGACCCTCCAGACGCAGGAGAATAGATCAACGCGAACACCACAGGCAGGCATACACGTAAGAAAGAGGGAATCCCATGGCTGGACACTCCAAATGGGCAACGACAAAGCATAAGAAAGCCATTCTCGACTCACGTCGCGCAAAGGCGTTTGCGAAGTACATCAAAGTCATCGAGGTTGCTGCGCGCATTGGCGGCGCTGACCTCGCTGGCAATCCCGCGCTCGTTGAGGCTGTACATAAGGCGAAAAAGCAGTCGGTTCCTGGCGACAATATTGATCGCGCAATCAAACGTGGTGCGGGCCTCACTGGTGAAGTCGTCGAGTACACCGAAATCATGTATGAGGCATATGGCCCGAATGGTGTCGCACTCATGGTTGAGTGCCTCACCGATAATAAGAACCGTGCTGCGGCAGAGGTTCGAGGTGCACTCAACCGCAATGGGGCCACATTGGCCGACCCAGGAAGCGTCGCGTATAACTTCGAACGCAAGGGTGTCATCACCGTTCCTGCTGAAGGCACGACAGAAGACGACGTGTTGCTTGCAGTACTCGAGGCAGGAGCGGAAGAAGTAGCGGCGACCCCGAACGGTGAGGCTTTCGAAGTGATCACCGAGGCATCGGATCTTGGGGCGACTCGGACCGCTCTCGTCGATGCTGGCATCGACTACGACTCGGCTGATGCTGAGTTTGTGCCGAACGTCAAGATCGAGATTGATGCAGAGACTGCTCGCAAAGTGTTCCGTGTGATTGATGCGCTCGAAGACAGCGACGACGTACAGAACGTTTACTCAAACTTCGATCTCACCGCCGACGTGCAGGCTGAACTCGCGGACGACGAGTAGGTTTTCCATCACCATGCGCATCATCGGGATCGACCCCGGTCTCACCCGTCTCGGCGTAGGTATCGTGAGCTCTGACGGAACGAGAAAGCTCACTTTCGAGCATGTTGAGGTTATGGGAAGTCCTGCTTCTGAGGAGACCCCTGTGAGGTTGCACCAACTCGGAAGTGGACTTCGGCGCTTATTTGACGGGGAACGCCCAGATGCAATTGCGCTTGAGCGCGTGTTCGCGCAACAAAACTTGCCGAGTGTTATGGGCGTTGCACAAATCAGTGGTGTGGTGATGTTCCTTGCGCAGGAACGCGGAATTCCAGTCACGCTTTATACCCCAAATGAAGTGAAGTCTCAGGTCACAGGCTACGGAGCGGCAGATAAAGCCCAGGTAACCGCAATGGTGACGCGATTACTCGGGCTTGCTGCGCCGCCGCAGCCCGCTGATGCCGCAGATGCGCTTGCCCTCGCGATCACGCATGCGTGGCGTCTCGGGCGAGGCAGCGTTACCCCCGCTCACGGCTCGCGAGGCGCTACCCCAGGCGGTGCAGGTGAGACTCCTGCCCAACGCGCTTGGCGCGAGGCCGAGGCAAAACTCGGCCGTCGTCGCAGCGGCCCCATCGGCCGGAGCTAACTGTGCCGCTCTACCGTGAAACCGGCATCGTGCTCCGCACGCAAAAACTCGGCGAAGCCGATCGCATCATCACGATGTTCACACGGGGCCGTGGGATATTGCGAGCCGTGGCGAAAGGTGTACGACGCACGTCATCCAAGTTTGGCGCGCGATTGGAACCGTTCATGGTCGCAGACTTGCAATGCTATGAAGGCCGCACGCTCGACACTATTACTCAGGCAGAGACACTCGGCGCGTACGGTCCACACATTACCCTTGATTACGACACGTTTCGCGCCGCGAACGTGATGGCTGAGACCGCCGAGCGCCTGGGGGAGGGAGACCCCTCACCCGAACAGTTCAATCTACTCGCAGGGGCGATCCGGACGCTGGCCAGCGGCAAGATTGATGCTGGACTGGTGCGTGATGGCTACCTTCTGCGTGCGATGAGCCTCGCTGGGTGGACCCCGGGTCTCAACGAATGTGTGAAGTGTGGTGTCGTTCCTCCCGCAGAAAGCACGCACCAATACTTCGCCGTCTCGTTGGGCGGGTTGGTGTGCGACGATTGCAGAACTCCAGGGATTCCGAAACTCGACGTCGACTCAGTGCAACTGCTCCGCGCTCTCCTCAAGGGCGATTGGGATCGAGCACTCGAAGCAACGAACCGTTCTCGAGACCAGGCTGCGGGCATTACCGCTGCCTATGTCCAGTGGCACCTTGAGCGTGGGCTCCGCACCCTCTCACGCCGGTAGCCCGACAGCAGCCCGAACGGCAATAGAATCGCACTATGTCCCACGCACCGCTCGAACTCGTAGCCCTCGATTGGACAGGCGAGTACCCGCCAAGGTTTCAGGGTCCCTCTCCGAAACACATCGCGATTGTGATGGACGGTAATGGGAGATGGGCGAACAAGCGGGGACTTCCGCGCGTCGAAGGTCACCGCATGGGCGAACAGGTGCTGCTCGACGTAGTGGCTGGCGCTATTCAGGCCGGCGTCACTCATCTCAGCGTGTTCGCTTTCTCCACCGAGAACTGGCGCCGTTCACCAGATGAGGTGCGCTTCCTCATGGGATTCAACCGAGATGTACTCAGGCGCCGTCGCGAACAGCTCAACGCCTGGAACGTGCGCATGCGATGGGCCGGTCGAAAGCCGAGGTTGTGGGGCTCCGTCATCAACGAGCTCAAAGCCGCAGAAGTGTACACACAGACCAACACTGGATTAACGCTCACCATGTGCGTGAATTATGGCGGACGAAATGAGATAACCGATGCAGTAAAACGGATCGCGCAGGAGGTCGCCGATGGGAAGCTTTCACCAAACGGCATCACCGAACGTGTGATTGAACGCCACCTATATGTACCCGAGCTTCCAAACGTTGACCTATTCCTGCGAAGTTCTGGAGAACAACGGACGAGCAATTTTCTGCTGTGGCAATCGGCCTACGCCGAAATGGTGTTCCTTGACCGGCTCTGGCCTGATTTCGGTCGTGCTGACCTCTGGGAGGCAATTCAGATCTATCACGATCGTGATCGTAGGTTTGGTGGCGCAGTTGATCGGCCCAGCGCGTAGTCGTGACCCGATCATCCACCTACGTCTGAGAGAATGGACAAGCAATGACTTCTACGACGCTCCATGACTCCCGGCTCAAAATTGGTCCGCTTGAACTTGACGTGCCTGTTGTGCTCGCTCCGATGGCGGGGATCACAAATACTGCGTTCCGCAGACTGTGCCGTGAGTACGGTGCAGGTCTGTATGTCAGCGAGATGATTACCAGCCGCGCCCTCGTTGAACGAACCCCCGGTTCTATGCGGCTTATCAAACACCACGAAAGCGAAACTACGCGGTCGATTCAGCTCTATGGTGTTGACCCGAAGACAGTGGCTCAGGCGGTGCGCATGCTGGTTGATGAAGATCTCGCGGACCACATTGATTTGAACTTTGGTTGCCCGGTCCCGAAGGTGACACGCAAAGGCGGGGGAGCCGCGCTCCCTTGGAAGAGCGACCTCTTCCGATCCATTGTCGAAGGCGCAGTCCGAGCCGCCGGCGATATTCCGCTCACCGTAAAGATGCGCAAGGGAATTGATGCGGATCACCTCACGTTTCTTGATGCAGCGCGTGCAGCAGAGGGTGCTGGCGTTGCCGCGATCGCTCTTCATGGACGTACGGCAAGTGAGTTTTACTCTGGGCAGGCCGACTGGTCTGCCATTGCGACGCTCAAGGAAGCAATCACTTCAGTGCCGGTGCTTGGCAACGGGGACATTTGGTCTGCGGAGGATGCGATCCGTATGGTGCGCGAGACCGGGTGCGATGGCGTCGTTGTCGGCCGCGGGTGTCTTGGTCGTCCGTGGCTGTTTGGTGACCTTGCGGCCGCTTTTCGCGCAGAGCAGGGGCTGCTTTCACGGGAAGAGGCAAGCGCAAGTGCTGTGAAACCTTCGTTGGGGTTTGTGATGGAAGCCATGCGTCGTCATACTGAGCTGCTCATTGACTTTTTCGACGGAGACGAAGCACGGGCGTGCCGTGATATTCGGAAACACGTTGCCTGGTATTACAAGGGGTACGGCGTTGGTGGCGACACCCGCAGGGCGCTCGCAATGGTGGAAACGCTCGAACAAATGGATGCCATCTTCGAGACCATGGATACTTCGCTGCCGTACCCGGGAATCGGAGCTGAGGGCCAGCGTGGTCGGGCTGGAAGTCCGAAACAACCCAAACTACCCGATAGATGGCTTGATTCACGCGAGAGCGCAACCATCGATTTTGCTGAGTTGGCCGAAGCTGAACGAGACGACTCGGGTGGGTAACACTGATCCCCGAACCCGGGAGTACTCTGACGCTGATTTCGAGCGTTTTGTTCCTGAAACTCACAGTGGGCACCGCAGCGACTTTGAGCGCGACCGCGCCAGGGTGATTCATTCATCGGGGTTGCGAAAGCTCGCTGCAAAGACACAGGTACTCAGCCCCACCGCGGGAGTGGATTTCGCCCGAAATCGGCTCACTCACTCACTTGAAGTAGCTCAGATTGGGCGAGAACTCGCAGCGTCGCTAGGGCTCAACCGAGACGTCGTTGATGCGGCGTGCCTTACCCACGACCTCGGGCACCCACCGTTTGGCCACAATGGAGAGAAGGCGCTCTCCGCTTGGGCATCAGACGCCGGAGGATTTGAGGGGAACGCGCAAACCCTCCGTATTCTCACGCGACTTGAAGCGAAACGATTCACCGACACGGGCGCGAGTGCCGGACTCAACCTCACCCGAGCAACCCTCGATGCGAGTTGCAAGTATCCGTGGAACCTCGAGGAAGCGGCCCCGGGAAGCATGAAATTTGGATACTACGCCGACGACGCCCCAGTATTCAACTGGATGCGGAAGGGAGCTCCGCCTCTCATCAAATGCGTTGAGGCTCAGACCATGGATCTTTCCGACGACATCGCCTACTCTGTGCACGACTTTGAGGATGCGATCGTGAGTGAGTACATTGATCCGCTCATTCTTACCTCTAGGTTTGGGCACGATTCGCTCATCACTGACGTTGCCGCATGGGCGGGTGGATCCTTCAGTTCGGAAGAACTCTCGGCCGCCTACGACCGACTCGCAAAAACACCCACCTGGCTCACAAGCTGGGAGGGTTCGCGCAAAGATCAAGCGCAACTCAAGAACTTCACAAGTGATGTCATTGGTAGGTTCGCACGCGCCGCGATTTCTGCGACACGGGAAGCATCAGCACAGGCGAGTCTCACGCGTTTCGGCGCAAGCATCATCGTGCCTCGGGAGATCCACGCGGAAATCGCCGTATTGAAGGGGATCGTGGCTGCGTTTGTGATGTCGAGCGGGCGACGCCAGCCCACCTACCGTCGCCAACGCGAGCTGCTCACTGAGTTGTTGGATGCTCTGTGGGTGTCTGGGGAGAGTAATCTCGAACCCGCATTTCAAGCCGACTTTAGGCAGGCGGGCGACGATGCAGCTGCCCAGCGTGTCATTGTGGATCAGGTCGCGACCCTTACCGATCAGTCGGCGATCTCCTGGCACCGACGCCTGTGTGAAGTTCCACTCGTCTGAACGTGGGACCCAGCTTCGACAAGCCGATAGACTCAGCGCTATGGCGGGCCGGATCAAAGCGAGTGACGTCGAGGAAGTGAAGCGACGCACGAATATCGCGGATCTTGTCAGCGACTATGTTGCGCTGAAGAGTGCCGGAATCGACTCGATGAAGGGGCTTTGTCCGTTCCATGATGAGCGAAGCCCCAGCTTCCATGTGCGGCCAGCGCTCGGATATTTCCACTGCTTTGGGTGCAGCGAATCAGGTGACGCCATCAGCTTCGTTCAAAAGATGGATCACCTTTCGTTCGCCGAGGCCGTTGAGCGCCTCGCGGCAAAGATTAATTATGTGCTCACCTATGAAGAGGGGAGCGAACGTCGTGAGGATGGTCCGAATAGAGCCCGACTCCTCGCAGCCAACCAGGCCGCGAACGATTTTTATCGTACGCAGCTCATGGGCGATGAGGCAGCTGAAGCCCGGTCATTTCTCGAGCAGCGCGGATTTCCGCAGTCCTCCTGGGAACAGTTCGCGGTGGGGTACGCGCCCAGGGGATGGGACGCACTCACCTCGCACCTCCGGAAGCTTGGATACACCCCCCAAGAGCTCGTGCTCGCGGGGCTCGTGTCCGAGGGGCAACGTGGCGTGTACGACCGGTTTCGCGGGCGCGTACTCTGGCCGATTCGCGACACGAGCGGGCAGACCCTCGGGTTTGGTGCGAGAAAGCTGTACGAAGACGATAAGGGCCCAAAGTATTTGAATACACCGGAGTCGCCGGTCTATCACAAATCGAGAGTGCTCTATGGCATCGACCTCGCTAAGAAGGCGATCTCGCGTGGGCGTCGCGCGGTGGTGGTCGAAGGGTATACCGATGTGATGGCGTGTCACCTTGCCGGTGTTGAGGTTGCAGTTGCAACCTGTGGGACGGCGTTTGGCAAAGATCACATTGCGATGCTTCGGCGCATGATGGGTGACGATGCTGCTGCTGAGGTGATTTTCACCTTCGACCCAGACGAGGCGGGACAGAAGGCTGCGCTGCGTGCGTTCAGCGAGGAGCAGCGTTTCACCGCGCAAACGTACGCGGCTCTTGCGCCCGACGGCTATGATCCCGCAGATTTGCGGTTACATCGCGGCGATGAGGCCGTCAGAGACCTCTTTGAGCGCAAAGTTCCTCTCTTTGAATTCGCGCTTCGTCAGTCGATTTCGCGCTTCGACCTCAATTCAGTTGAGGGACGCGTTTCGGCGCTCCGTGAAGCCACACCAATTATTGCGGGTATTAAAGATCCGTCTATGCGCCCGGGATATACGCGGGAGCTCGCACGAATGCTCGGCATGGATCTTACTGAAGTGCAACACTCGATCCGTACCGCGCAGCGTCAAGCTCCAGCGCCGGAGCGTCAGCAGTACAGGCAGGAAGCTCCTCCCGAGGCATCAAGGCCCGAGATTACTCTTGCGAGTCTCCGCAGCAACCCCGTCGCTTGGCTTGAGCGTGATGCGATCATGGCCATGGTGCAGCAGGGTCCAGCGGTGGGAGCGGACTTGTTAGCGCAGGCAGTCACCGCGCAGGTCACCGAACCACAGTTACGTGTCGTACGAGATGCGATTGCGCAGGCTTTGCCACATCTCGCAGAAGGGGCCTGGGTGCGTTTTGTCTTGGAAGCTACCCCGCCCACCCACCAAGGTCTCGTGCGGGAGCTCGCCATTGCGTCGATGCCGCAGCGGGATCCGTCTCAGCTCGAGGAATATTCCCGAGAAGTGGTTATCTCACTCCTCGATCGCGACTTGGTGTCTCTCAAGCAAGAACTTCTCGCCCGCATGCAACGGCTCGGAGACTCCGCCAGTGAAGCCTCGCGGCGTATTCAGGAGCAGCTCGCCGCACTTGAGAGTGCCAGACGATCGTTGCGCCACGACTAGTAGGGTGAATGTGTGATCCAACCGAATCTCGACGCCAGCCCCGTTCTGCAAACCTCCGACCTCTCACTCGGATACCCGGCACACGCAGGAGGAAAGGCATTTCAAGCGGTCGAGGGTGTATCGCTCGAACTTGCGAGCGGCGGGGTTCTCGCGGTACTCGGCGAAAGCGGGTCTGGAAAATCCACGCTCACACGATATCTTGCCGGTCGGGGGAGCGAGGGCGATAAAAGCGCGCGAATCAATCTGACCGGAGGTGCAGCGCATACCTTTAACGTTCCGCTTCAAAAGCTGTCGCGCCGTGGGCGTACCCGATTAACCGCGTATGTGGGGCATCTGGCGCAAGACGCAGGGGCGAAACTCACGCCGGAGCTCAACGTTGGCGACGTGTTGTACGAACCGATCGTCGAGCGAGTACGAAATTTTGACCGTGCGGCCCTTGGGAGCCTCGTGGCCGAGATGATGGACATCGTCGCGTTGCCGCTCGCCAAGTTGCAAGAGTATCCATTTGAACTCTCGAAAGGTCAGCGCCAGCGTGTCGCAGTCATGCGCTCGCTCATGCTGGATCCGAAGCTCATTATCGTAGATGAACCCACGCTCGGAGTGGATGCGCTGAACCGGCCACGAATCGTTGATCTGTTGAAGTGGTATCGAGAACGCACGGGTGCCGCCATGGTGCTCGTGAGTCACGATATTGGCATGCTCGAGGCGTTGGCTGAGGAAGTCGTTGTACTTCAGCAGGGCCAGGTTGTTGGGCGCGGTGAAATCAACACAATCTTTCGGCGTACCGAGCACGATTATGTTCGGCGCCTCGCGAACGCGCTGCGTTCTACCGCGTACGACGAGATTGCCGAGGAATAGATCTCTGCGCCACGCGTGGCACAGATTTGCAAGCCCAGCGACCGTATTGCTAAGGTGATCTAGTTGCTTCGGCAATGATCCCCTGTAGCTCAGTTGGCAGAGCGCTTGACTGTTAA
>JBQEBC010000064.1:0-10931 GCA_052106035.1 Leucobacter sp.
CGCACGCCTTCTTCGGTGATCGCGCCGTCGGCGTCGAGATACCGCATGAGACGCAGCGTAGAGCGCTCTGAGTGATATGGGTCTGGGCTGGCACCTGGGTGCGCGTCAACCACCAACAGGTGAACTGTGTTTGAGCCTACGTCGATCACGCCGAGTCGCATGAGGAAGAGTCTATTAGCCTGGGGAGATGAATAGGTTCACTCCGAAGATCGACCCGGCAGCGTCATTACCGCCGTTTCGACAGCTCCATGAAGCAGTGGTCTCCGCAATTGCGGCCGGTGAACTCGTGCCCGGCGCAAAATTGCCCACGGTTCGTGCACTCGCTCAGGAACTTTCTTTAGCCACAAACACAGTCGCGTCGGCATATCGAACGCTCGAAGCGGCAGGTGTCGTTGAAGGGCGAGGCCGTGCGGGGACATTCGTGCAGCTCGGCAACGATCCTATTGAAGCGCAGGCGCGAGAAATTATGCTCGAGACTGCCCAGTCTCTCAGCGCTCTCGGAGTGAGCCGGGAGCGCGCTGTGCAGCTTCTCAGTGATGCCTTTGACGCCCGGCAGAGTTAAACACTCGGGAGGGTTGGCCGCCCGGGAGCGCTAGTAACCTGATTCTGACGCCACTGATGTCGTGCCGTCTACGCCCCACTCGCTCACGATTGCAGCGGTGGCCGAAACCCCAAACCGTGTGGCTCCGGCAGCCCAGAGCGTGCGCGCCGTTTCTGCATTGCGGATACCGCCTGACGCTTTGACGCCGAGATGGTCTCCCACCGTGTCAGCCATCAGGCGGACCGCATGCTCGCTCGAACCACCCGCCGCATGGAACCCCGTCGAGGTTTTCACGAAGTCGGCACCTGCGGACTCCGCCGCGCGGCAGCACCCGACGATTTGTTCATCAGTGAGCGATGCGCTTTCAATAATGACTTTGAGCACGTGCCCTTGGCTTGCCTCACGCACTGCACGAATCTCGGCCTGAACGCCATCCCAGTCGCCCGCTTGCACGAGCCCAGGGTTCACAACCATGTCGACTTCGTCAGCACCATCTTTGATGGCCTGCACAGCTTCGGCAGCTTTAGTCGCTGCCTTGTGCACGCCCGATGGAAACCCAACAACAGTCACAATTTCAAGCCCACGCTTGTCGACAGGAAGCAATGACGGGCTCACGCAGACACGCTTCACCCCGAGCCTTGCTGCATCTTCAAGAAATGTGTCGAGCTCATCAACGGTGGTCGTCGGTGCAAGCAGCGTGTGATCTGCGATTTCAAGAAAGCGTTCGGAAGTCAGAGATTCTGAAACAGTCATGGGTTGATTCTACGTGAGCGGGCCGACTCTCGTGACTTGCACAATGGCATCTCCCGCTTCTTCTGAGGCTTCAAGGTCAATGGTGCCAACGATTCCCCAGTCATGGTCACCCGCGGGGTCCTGGAACACCTGTCTGAAGTCCCAGACTCCCTCGGCAGATCGCGAACGGTCGAGGGTGAGCAGCGAAGCCGAGCGCGCATCGGCGTCAACCCCGATTTCCTCATACTCGGTAAAGTAGCCGGCAAGCGACTCGCGCCATTGATCGGCGCCAAAGCCGTGCGCAGCGTCGAGCTCTTCAAGTTCTGCAAAGCGCTCAAACGCTGCCGCTTGCACGCGTCGGAAGAGCGCGTTGCGCACCATCACGAGGAACGCACGCTCGTTCGCGAGAAGCGATCGCGCGGAAGGTGGCACGAGTGAACCAACTTCTGCTGCATCGTGGCGCGCGGCAATCTCTGCTGCCTTCTCCGGGTTCTGAAGCTCTTCCCACTCATCAATCAGGCTCGAGTCGACCTGACGCACAAGCTCTCCGAGCCACTCAATGAGTTCAGAGAGTTCTGGCGACTTCGCGGTCTCAGGGATGGTTCGTTCGAATGCGCGGTAGGCGTCAGACAGGTATCTGAGCACCCCGCCTTCGGCGCGGCCCAGTTGATAGAACGAAACGAGATCGCGAAACCCAAATGCCCGCTCGACCATGTCACGCACAACCGATTTCGGCTTGAGCTCGTAGTCTCGCGCCCACGGAACGTCCTTGACGTACACGTCATAAGCTTCGCCAAGCAACTCGGCGAGGGGCTTCGGATAGGTGACCTCTTCGAGAAGCTCCATGCGCTCGTCGTATTCGATGCCCTCGGCCTTCATCGCGCCAATGGCCTCTCCGCGTGCTCGATGTTCTTGTGCGCGCAAAATCGCACGCGGATCTTCGAGCGTCGCTTCCATAATTGAGATGACGTCGACGGCGTACGTGTCTGACTCAGGGTCGAGCAATTCGATTGCGGCGAGAGCGAAGAGCGAGAGCGGCTGGTTGAGCGCAAAATTGGACTGGAGATCCACTGTTAGGCCGAGCAGCCGCTGTCCGCGCTCTTCTCGCACTTCGACGATGCCGCCGTTTCGGAGCGTGCGGAATATCTCGATCGCACTACGCGCGTGCGCGAACTGCGTTGCTTTCGGTTCGTGGCTGTCAAAAATCAGCATCTGCATGGTGTTGAGGGCTT
Organism: Leucobacter sp.; assembly: GCA_052106035.1. Classification (GTDB taxonomy): domain Bacteria; phylum Actinomycetota; class Actinomycetes; order Actinomycetales; family Microbacteriaceae; genus Leucobacter. The sequence goes on from JBQEBC010000064.1 coordinate 2,506, forward strand.
CACCCTCCCACTCCTCGCCTCGGCCAATCACACCGAGCACCATCGAGTGAGTCACGCGCATGCGACTCACCAAAGACTCGGGTTCCGAACCAACCAACTTTTCGAGAGTTTGCTCACTCCAGGCAACGAAACCTTGTGGCGGCGATTTCCTCTTTACGGGCTTTGCCTTTTTACCGCCGGCCGCTTTTGCAGAGGCCTTGGCCACAGATTTCGCATTTTCGACCTCGTGTTCGGGCGCAAGCGCAATGACGTCACCTTCGGTGTCGTAACCCGCGCGGCCAGCCCTGCCTGCAATCTGGTGAAACTCGCGCGCAGACAGCCGGCGCATTTTCTCGCCATCAAATTTCGTAAGAGCAGTGATGACTACCGTACGAATCGGCACATTGATCCCTACTCCGAGCGTGTCCGTACCGCAGATGATCTTTAAAAGACCCCGCTGAGCGAGTTGCTCGACGAGGCGACGGTACTTTGGCAGCATGCCTGCATGGTGTACACCGATTCCCGAACGAACTAGGCGGGAGAGCGTCTGTCCGAAGCCTGCGGAGAAACGGAATGCCCCGATCGCAGCCGCGATCTCGTCTCGACCTGCACGATCCACCACTTTGATGCTTGAGAGCGCTTGTGCCTGCTCAACCGCGTGCGACTGATTGAAATGCACGAGATATGCCGGAGTTTCGGCGTCTTTGATGAGTTGTTCCACGACCTCGTGAGCGGGCGCGACCGCATACGTAAAGCTCAGCGGTACTGGGCGTTCCACGCCCGTGACAAGTGCAGTATCACGCCCTGTCGCCTCGCTCAGGTCGGTGGCGAGTTCTGAAACATCGCCGAGTGTTGCCGACATGAGGAGAAATTGAGCGTCGTGCATGAGGAGGAGCGGAACTTGCCAGGCCCAACCGCGCTCGGGATCAGCATAGAAATGGAACTCGTCCATGATGACCTGTGTGATGCCGCCGGTGTCTGGATTGTCGACATTCTTGTCGCGAATTGCGAGGTTTGCAAGAATTTCGGCCGTGCAGCAGATGATGGGGGCGTCAGAGTTAATTGAGGAGTCCCCCGTCACCATTCCGACATTCTCCGCACCAAAGATGCTCACAAGGTCAAAGAACTTCTCACTCACGAGTGCTTTAATCGGTGCCGTGTAGACGGTACGACGTCCCTCAGCTAAGGCGATAAAGTGCGCCCCTATTGCCACCATCGATTTTCCCGTGCCTGTCGGCGTTGCGAGGATCACATTGCTGCCCAGAGTGACACCGAGCACTGCTTCCTCTTGCGCAGGGTACAGTCGCAGCCCGCGCTCCTCCCACGCCCATTCTTCGAATGCGGCGTACGCATCATCAGGAGCCGAGAATTTCGTCGTCTCAAGCAGCTTCCCCAAATTCATACGTTCGTATTCCAGTCTTCCTGAGATTCATCTGCTTGACGGTCGCTGTGTTCGATCTCTGCGAACCTTGTTTGCATCGTCGGGTTGCCCCGGGTGAGCTTCTTAATTGAAACACCCTGAGCTTTGTCATTCGCGAGGCGCAGGTTGTTCTCGGATTTGAGGAGATTTTCTTTCACCTTTTGCATCTCGGCGATCGATATGTCTATGCGCTTGATCGCTTCCTGAAATTGTCGAGATGCAAGGTCATAATTCTTTCCGAATGCATCCTTGAAACTATCGAGGTGCTCCTCGAAGTTTGTGATGTCAATGTTTTGCGCTTTGATGAGCTCGAGTTCAGTCTTGTACTTCAGCGCGTTTAACGCCGCATTGCGCAAGAGCGTAATGATCTGCATGAAGAATTGCGGCCGCACGACAAACATCTTCGGGTACCGGTGCGACACGTCAACAATTCCGGTGTTGTACAGCTCGCTCTCGGGCTCGAGCATCGAGACGAGTACTGCGTATTCGCATTTCTTCTCAGCTCGATCCTTGTCGAGCTCTTTCAAGAAGTCTTCGTTCTTGTGCTTCGTAGCAGTGGTGTCAGACTCGTTCTTCATCTCGAACATGACTGAAACGATCTCGATCCCATTCGGGTCGAAATCACGGAAGACGTAGTCACCCTTGCTACCCGAGCGCGCATCGTTATCTTTCTCGAAGTACGCGTTCGGGAAGGCGGTCGCTCGAATCTGATTGAAGGTGTTCTCGCAGTGCTGTTCAAGAGTCTCACCAATCATCTTGGTGGACAGGCGCGCTTTCATGTCTCTGAGACGCTCGATTGCGTCGTCCCGATCCCGCAGCTGTATTTCGTACCGTTCCTTCAACGAACTCTCCGCGAGTTGCTTCTCGAGTTCAGCGCGTTCAAGGCCGTTCTTAAACTCGTCTCGCTCCTTCGCAACCGCCCCAACTGCATCGGTGATGGCAAGCTTCTGCGTGAGCTCAATGGACTCGATAGAGCTGCGAAGCTTCTGAACTTCGGCCTCTTTTTCTGCCGCAGCACGCTGCAGTTCAGCAGCAAGTTTTGCTTCTGCAAGCTGAGCCACTGAAAGCCTCTCTTGGTGTGCTTGCGCAAGTTCATTCGCGAGCGTATCTCGTTGCTTTTCGACCTCAGCTAAAGCCTCAGCGACAGCTAGCTTTTGCTCAGTCGCTCCAGAGTCGAGCCTCGCCAGGAGTTCCTGTATCTCAGCATCTTTTGCGGCCGACGCGTGTTGCAACTCACCGGCCGACTGAACGCGTGCAAGCTCGAGGGCGGTCTGCTTGTCTTTCTCTGCGAGCGCTAGTCGCTCGTGCAATTGTTGTTCAAACTCGCTGTCACGAACCTGTTTAATAATGTCGGCGTAACCCGCTTCATCGACGGTGAATGCCTTGCCGCAGTGCGGGCATTTAATCTCGCCCATGAGGCCTCCTCAGTGTGTGACGGTCGAACACTGCTTCAAGACTGGCATAGGCCGCCGACAAAGCATGTAGGCGAGGCTCGATACGCTGTGTCTTATGGCAAATCCCCTACTCTTCCAGCCGTATAACCTTCGCGGGCTCGAAATCCGTAATCGACTGTGGGTGGCACCGATGTGTCAGTACTCAGCATTCGAGCAAGATGGCGTACCGACCGATTGGCATCTGCAGCACCTTGGTGGGCTCGCTCGAGGCGGCGCTGGTCTCGTGATCGTCGAGGCAACCGCTGTTGTTCCCGAGGGTCGCATTTCTCCACAAGATGTTGGCCTGTGGAACTCGGAGCAGGCACAGGCGTTCTCGCGCATCACCTCGCTCGTTCACGAACACGGAGCAAAAATTGCCGTGCAACTCGCTCACGCCGGTCGAAAGGCAAGCACCTCACCTGGGTTCCCCGGTGAGCCGAGTGGATCGCTTCCGGCTGAGGCGGGTGGCTGGGCGACCGTGGCGCCATCGCCAATCCCCTTTAGCGACGAACTCACAACGCCTCGCGAACTCACAACCGATGAACTTCCAGCGCTCGTCCGCGCATTCGCTGACGCGGCGACCCGTGCAGTTAACGCCGGGTTTGACGCTGTTGAGATCCATGCTGCTCACGGGTACCTTCTGCACGAGTTCCTCTCCCCAATTTCAAACACGCGCGAAGATCTCTATGGCGGTACTCTCGAGAATCGTGCACGGCTCGTGCGAGAGATCGTGCGCATGATTCGTGAGGATCACGCGGATCTGCCGATCCTCGTGCGCATCTCTGCAACTGACTGGGTCGAAGGCGGGTTCACCGTTGAAGACGCAGCAACTGTCGGTGCATGGTGCGTTCAAGACGGAGCAGATCTCATCGATGTTTCTTCCGGTGCAAATGTCGAGAACGCGCGGATACCGGTGGGCCCGTCTTACCAGGTTGCGCTCGCTGCCCAAGTCCGTGAAGCAGGCGTCCCCGTGAGTGCCGTCGGGTTAATCACTTCTGCCGTTCAAGCGGAGGGCATCCTTGCAACGGGGCAGGCAGATGTGATCTTGCTCGGCCGCCCGTTGCTTGCGAACCCTCATCTTCCGTTGAGTTGGGCGACTGAACTTCGCGCACCACACGCGGCCGATCTCGTGCCCAAGCAGTATCACCGCGCACGGTTCTAATGCCCGGAGCCAGCGCACCGTAAGCTCGTTACATGACGACGCTCAGTGACGAGGATCTCATTCGAGTGCGCATGCGTGCGCTCGGGCTTCTCGGCGAACCGCTCTCCAGTTCGACCGTCGGTTCTGGCTCAGAGCGCGCCGCCGGTGTCGTCAATCATCTGTTCGCGTTGCAAGGACAGGACTGGCGAGCTTCGCAGTGGGCCATTGGGGTTCGGGCCCCGAGCCTCAGGGCGTCCGACGTCATTGCTGCACTCAACGAGCGCCGCATCGTGCGTTCGTGGCCGATGCGCGGAACGGTGCACCTCATCGGCGCAACAGATATTGGTTGGATGCAGCGTCTGACCAATGCACGGATGATCGCTGGCGCTGCGAAACGACGTGAGTTCCTCGGCATCAGTGAAGCCGTGCTCGACCGCATAACAGAGGTCACGCTCAGCGCGCTCGCCGGTGGAAAGAGTCTTGATCGGGATGAACTCAGTGAAGTTTGGACGGATGCAGGAATCAATTGGCAGCCAAATTGGAGATATCACCTCATTTGGTGGCTGTGCCAAACCGGCCACACCACGTTTGGGCCGGTAGAGGGGTCTGATCCACGCATAGTGCTCACATCTGAGTGGATCGATAATCCCCGCAACCTAGACGGTGACGAAGCACTCGCTGAATTGGCGACTCGGTATGCGCACGGGCGCGGTGCGGTTTCTCAGAAAGATCTGGCTGCGTGGGCGAACCTCCCCATGGCGCCGGTAAAACGCGCTTTCGATTTGGCGGCTGAGAGCGGAGCCGTCATTCCCGTGCAACGCGCCGATGTGGTCGGATCAGCCGGGAGGCTTTGGGTTGATCCGCACTATCTCGACGCGCAAGCCGCTGTGCCCAAAGGCGCGCAAGCCGCTGTGTCCAAAGGCGCGCAAGCCGCTGTGCCCAAAACAGACGATCACGCTTGGCAACTTTTGCCCGCATTTGACGAGCACCTATTGGGTTTCACCAAGCGTGAGCCTCAGCTTGCCGCTGGTGGTATAGCACTCATTGTTCCCGGACGAAACGGTGTGTTTCAAGCGACCGTCGTGCACGATGGCCGGGTCGTCGGCACTTGGCGGCGGGATCCAAAGGCCGCCTCGATTACCGTCACACCGTTTCCAGGCGCGATTATCGACGTAAACGCGCTACGGCCTGCGGTCGAACACATGTCAGATTTTTACGGTGTGAGTTCTCCGCAGGTGCTCCTGTCGTGAGATTCTAGAAGTTATGGAGTTTGGACTCATCGCAGTAGCCGCGGTCATCGTGCTTGTCGGTGTGTCACTCCTCAGCGGCAGAATCGGGATTGCCGCCCCCCTTGTTCTTGTGCTCGTGGGGATTGGCATCGGCTACATCCCCGGGGTGCCGCTTATTAGGATCGACCCCGAAATTATTCTGCTCGGCGTCCTTCCCCCTATTTTGTACGCAGCCGCAGTCAACGTCCCCTTCGTTGACTTTCGACGAAACCTAAAGCCGGTCGCGGGCCTCTCGGTGCTGCTCGTCATTCTCTCCGCGCTCATCGTGGGCGTGTTACTGCACCTCGCGGTGCCTCAGCTTCCATTCCCCGCCGCAGTCGCCCTTGGCGCTGTGATCAGCCCGCCAGATGCTGTCGCCGCAACTTCAATTGGTAAACGACTCGGCCTTCCCGAGCGGATCGTGTCAATCCTCGAGGGCGAGAGCCTCGTCAACGACGCCACCTCGCTCGTGCTTCTGCGCACGGCGCTCGCAGCGGTTGGCGGCGGGTTCGTATTTTGGGATGCCGCTGGCGCATTCGTGTACTCCGTTCTCGCAGCGATCGTCGTTGGTCTCCTCATGGGTATCGTCACCGTGTGGATCCGGTCACGCATAAACAACCCGGTCTACGACACGCTCATCTCCTTTGTCGTCCCCTTCATTTCGTTCATTCCAGCCGAAGAAATCGGTGCATCCGGAGTGCTCGCCGTGGTAGTAACTGGGCTGTACACCGGGCATCACTCGGCGCGACACTTCAGTGCGGTCACACGAATAAATGAACGCCTAAACTGGCGCACCCTGCAATTCATCCTTGAGAATGGCGTATTTCTCCTCATGGGTTTGCAGCTCCACGAACTTGTCACCGAAGTGCTCGGTTCACCATTCCACCTCGGCAAAATTACATCGATCGCCGCAGGTCTCGTCGTGCTCCTTATCGTCTGCCGAGCGATTTTCATGGTGCCCCTCATCCTTTCGATGCGCGGCACCGGGCGGCGCGGTCGTTCCAGAGACGACAGCATTACCCGCCTCGAATCCCGTCTCACACGCAAGGGTAAAGGCGATAGTGAGCGAATCGCGCGTCGCGTGCAACTGCTCCGGCAACGCGCGCAGGCCGATCTCGATCACGACATCGATCAGCAACTCGGTTGGCGTGAAGGTGTCGTGCTTAGCTGGAGTGCAATGCGCGGCGTAGTTACGCTTGCTGCAGCACAATCGATTCCGGCAGAGGTGCCCTATCGTCCACAGATCGTACTCATCGCATTTCTCGTTGCGGTCTTCACATTGCTGCTACACGGGCTTTCACTTCCCGCTTTGATTCGTTGGTTGTGGCCAGCTGGGGTGAAATCCGGCCTCGATCGCACGGAGCTCGCCGCGCTCGGGCGTGACCTGCTGGAAGCCGGCATAGAAGCAATTGATGATGAACTGACGCTTGAGACTGATGACCCGAACCGGTCCATTACGCCGGACGCCACAGTTGAGCGAGCAAAATTCAGTACCCGCGTTGCAACCGCTCCGCTCGGACTCGATGCGCATCCCGTTGATGCTCACCCGACAATAGAAACCCCGGCAGCCGCATACATGAGACTTGCGCGCCTCGGGCTTGAGGCTCAGAGGGCAGCACTGCACGAAGAACGTGCAATCGGTCGATATAGCTCGAAGGCGATCCGCGCTGCTGAGCTTTCGCTCGATGCCCACGAATCCCGCATCACACCAAATTCGCAGCAGTAACTTCGCAGCAGTAACGAGCAGCGGCTAAGTAATCGTTACCCCTGCTCCGGCGAGTTCTTTCAAAGCGGCCACAGTTGACTCCGCGGCGACCCCTGCGACAAGGCTGCTCATCACTTGCACCCGCATTCCGAGCGCGTGCGCGTCGAGTGCGGATGCTCGCACGCAGTAATCAGTGGCGATGCCGACAATATCGAGCTCATCGATGCCACGGTCATGGAGCACTTCTGCGAGCTTCAAGCCTTCTGTTGTTTCACCCTCGAATGCCGAGTACGCGGGCTCTCCCATGCCCTTGCGAACGTGGATATCAACGTAATCAATGTCGAGCGCAGGGTGATAGTCGGCACCTTCGGTCCCAGCCACGCAGTGCACGGGCCAGGTGGTGGCGAAATCAGGCTCATCACCCGGCAACGCAAAGTGCCCACCATTATCGCCTTGCGGATCGTGCCAGTCGCGAGATGCGGCAACGAGCGCATACCTTTCGGCCACGCGTGCATCTCGCAACATTTCTGTCACCCCTCGCGCAATCAAGACTCCACCTTCGACTCCAAGGGCACCACCCTCAGTGAAATCATTCTGCACGTCAACAATGAGCAGTGCACGAGCCATAGTGATCAGCCTTTCGGAAGTGATTCACACACCAGACACTTGTGGGTGTGTGGGGCAACTACTCCCCCGGTCAACCACACTACGTTGGAACGCGTGGCTGAACTAGCCTCGGCCGTTTAGGCCGAACGCACCGGATTCTGGTGGTGGCTAAAGACGATGCTTGTGCGAGTTGACGAGACGGCGGGGTGAGCGGAGAGGTGTTCCATCACAAAGTCACGCACATGATCCGAGTCACGCGCGGCAAGGTGGATGATAAAGTCTTCGACCCCGCCAAGAAAGAACAGCTGCATCACTTCGGGAAGCGCACGCAGTTCATCGCTCATCTCGGCGATGCGCTGACGTGCACCCGAGCGCACCGTGACGCTGACGAGCACCTCTAGGTCAAGGCCCATCGCGCGAGGATCGACCGCCGCTGTGAAGCCCGTAATGACTCGACGAGACACCAGGCTGCGCACGCGGGCGATACAGGTTGAGGCGGCAACGCCGACGCGTTCTGCGAGCTCAGCGTTCGTAATTCGACCATTTGACTGGAGCTCGTCTAATATCTTGCGGTCTACGGCGTCCAGATCGAGCTCTGAGCGCAGATTCTTCGAATCGATAGGCAAAATCTCTCCTCGGCTTCACTCAACCAGAGTATTGATACTGATTCCGAAGAGAATTCATCAATTCTCAACGGATCTCGAATATACTTCAACTCTAGCGTGACTCATCCGTCGTTTCGACTCAACATGGCGATCTTGACGGAGTATCTCGCGATACTCATCGACACACTTTACGCATTTATTTGGAGAAGATCATGCGCGTCGGTATTCCCACCGAAATTAAGAACAACGAAAACCGCGTCGCCATCACC
>JBQEBC010000065.1:0-10257 GCA_052106035.1 Leucobacter sp.
ACACCATCCTCAAAGAGGTTCGGTTCCGCCTGAAGATCGACACGCACGACTATGAGACCAAGGTGAAGCGCGCTATTGGCTTCCTCTCGCAGGGAGACAAAGTAAAGGCGATGATCCTGTTCCGCGGACGCGAGCAGTCACGCCCCGAACAGGGCGTGCGTCTGCTGCAGCAGTTCGCGGAGGACATCACCGAGTACGGCATCGTCGAGTCAAACCCTCGCATTGATGGCCGAAACATGGTGATGGTCATCGCACCAGTCAAGAATAAGTCCGAAGCTAAGGCAGAGCAGAACGCTCGTCGTGCTGAGGAAAAGGCGAATCGCCGCACAGATAAGGGCGCAGACTCAGACGAGACTGCGAAGTCGGCTTCGGCCGAGTAAGACCTCTAGACATCACCGCTTCTGGCGGTGCACCCACAACAAGGAGAAACCGATGCCCAAGCAGAAGACCCACTCGGGGGCCAAGAAGCGCTTCAAGCTCACCGGCTCCGGCAAGCTGATGAAGCAGCAGGCCGGCATGCGCCACAAGCTTGAGGTTAAGTCCTCGCGCCGCAAGCGTCGCCTGAACGGTGAGACAGTACTCGCCAAGGGTGACGCCAAGCAGGCAATGAAGCTTCTCGGTCACTAACAACGGCCCCACGAACCAAGAGTCTTTAAGGAAGAAAAGAAGAAATGGCAAGAGTAAAACGGGCCGTCAATGCCCACAAGAAGCGTCGCGTAGTTCTAGAGCGCGCCTCGGGTTACCGCGGACAGCGTTCACGTCTGTACCGTAAGGCGAAAGAGCAGCTGCTCCACTCGTACGTCTACGCGTACAATGACCGTCGCAAGAAGAAGGGTGACTTCCGTCGCCTGTGGATCCAGCGCATCAACGCTGGAGCTCGCGCAAACGGCCTGACTTACAACCGTTTCATCCAGGGCCTCTCGCTTGCTGGTATTGAGGTTGATCGTCGCATGCTCTCTGAGCTCGCTACGAACGATGCAGCGACGTTTGCGACGCTCGTTGCTGCTGCGAAGGCAGCTCTTCCTGCTGACACTTCGGCACCGAAGGCTGCAGCCTAACGAATTTTCGAGAATCCCCGCCACTCTTCGCGAGTCGGCGGGGATTTTTGCGTTCTTGCACAGATTATTCTCTACTTAGCTATCGTCAGGTTCACCGAATACCCATCTGTTGGACTACATTTGTTAGGCTTCTTCAAGACTCGTCGCACGGGGCAACGGGAGAACTGGGGAGCTTACACATGAAGAAGTCAACGAAGGGCGCGATAGCGGCGGTGGGAGCTGCGGCACTGTTACTTGGTGGCGCAGGCACTCTCGCTTACTGGAACGCGGAGGCGCCCGTCGCGGGTGGAACGATAAACGCGGGTGAACTGAAACTTACCGATACAAGCGACTGCGAGAATCTGCCATGGACTCTCGACGGTGGAGAGGATGCGGCTGGGGTTTCGTTTGATCCCGATACAGATCTGGTCGTACCCGGTGACGTGCTCACCAAGACGTGTGACTTTGGTATCCTCGCCCAGGGTGAGCACCTTCGTGCGACTACTGGCTTCACCGATCCGACAGCGACGGGCAGCCTCGGCGTTACACCGGCGGCATCATTCACAATCGGTGGCGACGCTGTGACTGAGATCACTGAAGCAAATAATGGGGACACGCTTTCCGCGGTAGTTACGCTTACCGTAAATGCTGCAAACGACAATACGACGCAGCTCACAAGCAGCGTCCTCAGTGATTACGTCGTAACCCTCACACAGGTACACAACTAATCGATTTCGGTCGTTCGGCTTCGATGCTTACTGCATCGGGTCGTTCTCGGAAGACTGATGATGCGCGTGATTGCCGAGCGGTCGGCCCCGGAGCAAGCAGTTGCGCGGGGCAGACCACTGCGTTCTGTTGTAGTCGTTGGGTGGCGCGTCGCCGTGTGGAGTGTGCTCCTCTCGGCCCTGGCTCTGCTTCTCATTGCAATCATCATTCCGCGCATCGGAGGCGCAACCCCGTATACGGTGCTGACGGGGTCAATGAAGCCGACACTTTCACCAGGCACACTGATCGTAGTGAAACCCGTGCCTGCCAAGGAGATCGGCATCGGGAGTGTTATCACATATCAACTGGAATCAGGCGAACCGACGGTCGTGACTCACCGCGTAATTGGGGTGTCATCTGCGAATGGCGAGCAGATCTTTCAAACGCAAGGCGATGCGAACGATACGCCTGACGATCCGTGGGTTCGAGAAGTGCAGGTGCGCGGGAAGCTTTGGTACGCGGTGCCGAAGCTCGGATATGTGACCAACGCAATTTCGATGGAGCAACGCGAAGCCATCAAGTACGCGGGCGCCGCGGTGCTTATTGCCTATGCGGCATATATGTTTACTGGTTCGATTCGTGACCGAGTACGCAAGAAGCGCGAGCGCTCACCGCGGGAAGGGGAAACCGATGTCGCGTCAAGCGAATAGGCGCACCCGTACGGTGCTCTCCGCACTCGCGGCAAGTGTGTTGCTGACTGGAACGTTAGCTTGGGCTAGTCCCGCTCGCGCAGTAACGGAGTCACCCAAGATCGAGTTGAGTGCAGATGGCATCGTGTGGGCATCGAATCTCGCCGATCCTCTATTTGATTCGGAGACCAGGTGGGTGCCAGGTGACTCGCGCACTGCCACGTTTTTCGTGAGGAATCTTGGTGGTACCGACGCCTGGTTGTCGCTCAAAGCTGAACGCCTATCAAGCGCGCGGCCATTGCCCGAAGATGATATAGTTCTCGCTACGCGGGCGAGTGACGGTGCGTGGGAAAATCTTGGGGGGACTCCCGCGAAAAAACTTGCATTGACCGAATCCGACTCCGCAGCGACGGAAGTAACCGTGCAGGCCCAGGTGCCCTGGCGTGCGGGAAACGATACTCAGCTCGATGATGCGAGATTCAATATTACGGTGAACCTTGCGGAAGCGGTCGACGTTCCTAATGCTCCCGAATCACCTGACGGGGGGCTCGCACTGTCTGGCAGCGAGCCATTTACCGGATGGTGGATTGCCGCCGGCGCAACTGGCATCGGCGCAGCATTCGTGATCGATCCGTTGCGCAGAAAATTTACGACGTCGCGCGTACGCGGAGCATCGGCCGGTGAATCGTGAGCGCCCGACGACCGCGGCGCTCAGCGGGCAGACTTCTGCTGCAGGGGATTATCGCCGCAGTGCTGCTGCTTGGAGTCGGCGGAGCAGCCGCTTGGGCCGCCTGGAATGCGATTGCAACGGTTCCCGGTGACACAATTACCGCGGGCACGCTCGACCTGCAGTTTGCTGACACTCCGAATGGCGCAGCAGGCACCGGAACCGCATACGCGAAGAAAGTCATGCTGCCGGTCACAAATCTCACACCAGGGGAATCGGCTGCATTCACTATCTCGCCGAAGAATGGCGGAACAGCTGACTTCAGATATGCAGTGAGAGCTTCGACCGCGAGTACGAGCGTGCTTTCGTTGCGTTTATACACGGGAACACCTGGAACGCAGCGGACGACGTATCCACGTACGAATACCTGCACCGGTGTGGCGATTGGTGCTCTGGTGAATCTCGGCCCGTCAGGGAGCTCCGCTATCACGAGCGAGCGAAAGCTCAGTTCAGGCGCAGGTGAAGCACTGTGCGTTGTTGTTGCTGTGCGTGCGGATGCTCCCGCGAGCGCCGCAGGGACCGCGCAATCAGTGATTCTCGATTTCTCTGCAAGCCAGGAGACAACATGACACGGAGTTGGCGACGAGGCCGCGGGCGGGGATCCGTGACGCTCGTGAGCATGGCAGCTGCTATCGGGTTGGTAGGTACGCTTGTCATGCCGGGAGCGGCAACGGATTCATCGGCCCTCTGGAGCGACACGTCAAAGGTGACCGCGAGTCCGGTGCAGTTGGGCACATTACCCACGGCTCCAAAGCAGGCGAGCGGCGCAGGACTTAATTGTTCGGCGAGTAATGGCTCAAACCCAAAGACAGTTACCTACAGTTGGGCAAGGGCGACTGGGACCGCTGGTATTGCTCAGGTCTATACGGCAAAGGCTTACGTGAGAACATCCGCGAATGGTGCGCGAAATGAGCTTCCTGTTACGGTCAGCACCCAGAGCGGGCAGAACAACCTCATGGTGCAGCTCTCGAATTCGTCAAGTAGTGGGCTCATCGGACTCCTGACACGTCTACTAGGAAACCTGCTCGGGTCGAAGAGCTATATCGAGCTCGAAGTTACCGCAAGTTATCCAAATGCGCCTCAATGGTCACGCACGACTGTGCACACTACGGCGACGTATCAAGTGCTTCTATTGAATCTTGGCAATTCGTTTTCCTGTACCTAAATGGTGCTTCGCGCCAGTGCCACTAGGCTGATCGAATGAGCTTTGAGATCCTGGATAACCCCAAGGCGACGCGCGTGAAGCGTGCAGCTGCACTTGCACGGAAGAAGGAGCGGCTTGAGACTGGGCGCTTCCTCGTAGAAGGACCACAGGCGGTGCGAGAGCTCCTCACATATCGACCGGGGCTCGCCGAGGTCGTTTATGCCACGACCGGCAGTGAACAGTGGCAGTTCGAGGTTGATCGCCTCGCATCCGACGCACACATCGAGATCGAACGCGTTACGGGTCAGGTTCTCACCGCGATGGCAGAGACTGTGCAACCACAGGGCGTGATCGCGGTAGCTCGCATTCCGGAGGAATCACTCAGCGAAGCGCTCGCAGATGCAAAACTTGTCGCGGTGCTCCACGAGGTGCGTGATCCGGGTAACGCAGGAACAGTGCTTCGCGCGGCGGACGCGGCGGGCGCGGACGCCGTGATCTTCTCCGGTGACTCGATCGATCCCTGGCATCCCAAGGTCGTGCGATCCACCACTGGTTCTCTCTTTCACCTGCCCGTTGTCACCGCCAGGTCTCTGGAAGACGTCGTGACGGCGGCACGCAAGGCTGGGCTCGAGACAATCGCCGCTGATGTGCGGGGGAGCGAGCTCACTGAAGTGCGTGGGGACCTCACGAACCCCATTGCCTGGGTATTTGGCAATGAGGCCCGCGGGCTCGACGAATCAGAGCGCGAGATTATTGGTCGCTCACTGAAGCTTCCTATATTCGGCGCCGCTGAATCACTTAACCTTGCGACCGCCGCGAGCGTGCTTCTCTACGAAACCGCGTTCTCGCAACGCGCTTAGAACAAAACACATCGTGTTTTGTCGTGCGTTGCGGCGGAGCTACTGCTCCTGGCACAGCCAGGTGAGCGCAGCTTATGCCTTTGCGGCGGCTTGCTCGCGTGTGTGAAGTTCTTGATTGAGATACCGCTCGAGTGAATCGTCAAGCTCTTCGATCCACTGCGTGTGGTGTCGCTCCGCGTGGGTGCCAGTGAGTACCGAGCGGTAAGAACAGTCACGGTACCCCATGATGTCTTCCTGCTTATCGTTCGTCCAACTGATGAAGATCTTATTCACCTCATCAATGTTGAACTCCGGATAGTCGGTTTGTTCGAGGAGGTCGCGTACGTAGGCACCCTGGAACTCGATCTGGCCTGGAGCTCCAGCGTCTGCAGACGTGAAGCGTTCGTGCCACTCGACGATTGACTTTGCGCGCTCGTCAGCGCCAGGCATCTCGGTTCTTCCGAGAATGAGGTCGCGCACGTACCAGGCCTGCGTGTCGAACATGTTGAAGGTGTACCACTGGTCCTGCGAACCAATGTAGAAGAGTGCTGGGTTTTTCTGCCAGACAACACCGCGGTAGAGGCCCTCTGGGTAAAGCGTGTTCGGGCCTGAGAGCGCGAGATCTCTAGGAAGGAACGGATACTTGTGTTTGTACCCGGTGCAGAAAATAACTGCGTCAACATCTTTTGAGGTGCCGTCTTTGAAATAAGCGGTGCTCCCTTCAAAGCGCGTGAGCCCCTGACGTTCTTCGAATCCTTCGGGCCAGTCGTACCCCATGGGTGCCGTGCGATAGCTCGCGGTTACTGACTTTGCGCCCATCTTGTAGGCCTGGCTGCCGATGTCTTCTGCCGAATAACTTGAGCCTACGATGGCGACGTCTTTGCCTTGGAGTGCTTCGGCGCCACGGAAGTCGTGAGCGTGCGTGATGAGACCTGGGAACGTCTCGATACCGTCAATTTCGGGTATGAAGGGGAACGAAAAGTGGCCGCTCGCCACAACAACGTGATCGAATGTTTCAACGGTGGTCTCACCGCTTGGTAGGTGCTCGCTCGTCACAGTGAAGAGCTCGGTCTCCTCGTCGAACGTGACGAGACGAACCACGGTCGTGAACCTGATGTACTTGCGTACGTCGCTCTGTTTGAGCCGACCCGCAATGTAGTCCCAGAGCACTTCGCGCGGTGGGTATGAGGAGATGGGGCGACCGAAATGTTCGTCGAAGGAGTAATCGGCGAATTCAAGGCCTTCCTTGGGCCCGTTCGACCAGAGGTTTCGGTACATGCTCGAATGGATTGGCTCACCGAACTCGTCTAAACCAGTACGCCACGAGTAATTCCATTGTCCGCCCCAGTCGTCCTGCTTCTCAAAACAGACGAGCTCTGGGATTTCGACGTCCTGTCGCTCTGCCGACTCAAATGCTCGGAGCTGAGCCATTCCGCTCGGGCCGGCCCCAATAATTGCTACCTTCTTCTTGCGATTCATTGACACTACCCTTCTTCCAGTCATAGGTGTTTCCAACTGGTGGCACGTGGGTACGCGTGTATGAAATTAGGTCGCGCACGATTGATCTCGCGGGCGGAAAGCTCGTAGCCCGTTTCAGGACGGCCCGCTGTGTGCGTGGGAGATAGTTACATCTCTACCAGCCGCCAGTTAGCAACCTTTCCACCATAGCAGTGACCGCTGAACTTCAGTTGGTGGTGTGTTGACCTGGGGTTTTTGAGTTTCGGTACGTGCCCCGAACCCTACTCGGAGTCGGTTGAAGTGGGAGTCTCCCCGGGTGCAGATCCCTCGCGCTTGCGCGCAATCAGCGGGATCGCGACCGCGAGCGCAACGACCGCGACAGCTCCGATGCTCACTGGTACTGCCCAACCGGGTACTGGTGAGGAAGTAGCTTCGCCGGATTCGTCGCCGGGTTCATCACCGTGCTCATGATCAGACTCATCTCCGGTTTCGTCCCCGTGGTCATGCCCAGGACCCGCGGGCGATATCTCGATGGGACCCGGAACACCGGCCTCGATATGGAAGCTGAACCCACCTTCAATAGGGTGACCATCGCTCGAAACGACGCGCCACACCGCGTTGTACGTGCCATCGGAGAGGTCTGCAGGGAGTGCCTGCGTGACGTCGGGGCCAGCAACAACGGGATCAACCGAAGTGATGTTGGTGCCCGCGGAGT
Organism: Leucobacter sp.; assembly: GCA_052106035.1. Taxonomy (GTDB): domain Bacteria; phylum Actinomycetota; class Actinomycetes; order Actinomycetales; family Microbacteriaceae; genus Leucobacter. The sequence goes on from JBQEBC010000065.1 coordinate 7,315, forward strand.
CGGCGATGAGTACTTCAGTGCCAACGGCGAGTACGTTGTTGCTATATGTCATGCGCACGGCTTCGGCCGCACCGCTGTCCGACGTCTCGATCACCGTATCGATGAGTTGATCGTGTGCGTGCGCGGGCGACGCTGGGCCGAGAAGCGCGGCAGCCACAAGCCCGAGCGCCCCGAGCGCGCTCAGTGCTCCGATGCGGGCTCTTGACCGCGGTTGGGTTGACGAAGTGTGAGTGTGCATAAAAATGTCCTGTTGTTCTTCCGAATATTCGGGATGTTCTGTGGATTGCGAAGATCACACAGAAGCAGGAGGGCCGCGCAGCGTGCACGCGGAGAAGGCCCGACGTTGATCGTTGAGCGCAGAGACTTCGTGAGAAATTGGAACGAGTACGCGACGACCGATAATCGGCAGTACAAATGGTCTGGGCAACGCGCGGCGAATCGTGTGCCGCAGGGCAAGTATCGCGCGCTCGCCGCGAGTAAGCAGTGCGATCGTGACGATGGCGGCGACACCGTGGAGGGCCCACATCAGCGCCCCAGCCGAACCAGAATCAACTACGGATGGCGCAAACCGTTCAAGCGAGGCCACGTGCGCCGCGTGAGCTCCTAGGGGAGTGTTCTGCACGGAGAGTGCTGACGATGCGCCAACTCCTGCAAACACCCAGTGATAGAAGAACTGGCTCACTCCCACGGCGAGTGACACTCGCCAGAGCGAGGCGACGCGCCCAGAAAGGGCCACGCATATCGGCAATACAATTACCGCAGTGACGAGCACGGCTTGGGGCGTAATCGTTCCACCTGCGATAGCGTGCGAGGCCGCGGCAAGCACGGTCGACACAAACGCAAAAAGTGCACCGCGCGCCGTTCGAGCTGCGCGGCTCATGCGTTGCTGTCGCTGAACCACGATCTGAGTGTATCTTTCTCGCTTGGGTGGAATCTGGATCTTCTGAACAGCAGCTTCCCGGTAACTGAGCCGCACGGTAACGAACCCGCGATAGGATGAATCCTTGTGTCAGACAGCACTCAGAACCCCAACCCGATTTCGCAAGAAGCGGTCGATGCCGCAGTTGCGGAGGCGCTCGCCGCGTTTACCGCTGCGACCTCTCTCGCAGAGCTGAAAGCCGCTCGTACCCAGCACTTGGGAGACGACTCCGCAATAGCGAAGCTCAACTCACGTATGCGTGAAGTGCCGAAGGATGAGAAAGCCGCCACGGGCAAGCTCATGGGGCAGGCGCGCGGCAGGCTCGAAGGCGCGTACAAGGGCAGTGAAACGAGTCTCGCGGCAGCTGAAGCGGCGGCGAGACTCGCTGCCGAGACCGTAGACGTGACCGCCGCTCCCGCGCGCTCCCGTGTGGGGTCGAGACACCCGCTCACACAGTTACAGGATGAGATCTCAGACATCTTCATCGGTATGGGGTGGGAAGTCGCCGAGGGCCCTGAACTCGAGCATGAGTGGTTCAACTTCGATGCGCTCGGTTTCGATCCCGACCACCCGGCACGTGCGATGCAAGACACGTTCTTCGTGGAGCCGGCAGACCGCCATTTGCTGTTGCGCACTCATACGTCACCTGTGCAGGTGCGATCGCTGCTTGAGCGCGAGCTACCTGTCTACGTCGTAGCTCCCGGCCGAACATACCGCACCGATGAGCTTGATGCGACGCATACCCCGGTGTTCAACCAGGTCGAGGGCATTGCGATCGATCGCGGGCTCACCATGGCGCATTTGCGCGGCACACTCGAACACTTTGCCCGCCAAATGTTTGGCGCCGAAGCAAAGATTCGTCTGCGCCCGAATTTCTTCCCGTTCACTGAGCCGTCGGCCGAAATGGACGTGTGGCAGCCGAACGCAAAGGGCGGCGCACGCTGGGTTGAGTGGGGCGGTTGCGGCATGGTCGATCCAAACGTGCTGCTTGCCGCAGGCATCGACCCCGAAGAGTTTCAGGGATTTGCGTTTGGTATGGGTATCGAACGCACCCTCCAGTTCCGCAATGACCTCAATGACATGCGCGACATGGTTGAGGGCGATATTCGATTCAACGCACAGTTCGGAGGCCTGGTCTAAATGAGGATTCCACTCAACTGGCTCGGTGAATTTGTAGAGCTTCCCACAGGAACAACTCCTGAGGACGTGCACGCTGATCTGGTGCGTGTTGGCTTCGAGGAGGAGTCGATTCGTCGGTTCGAAATCTCTGGCCCTGTTGTCGTCGGTGAGGTGCTCTCTGCTGAGCCTGAACCGCAGACGAACGGCAAGACAATCAACTGGTGCCAGGTGCGAGTTGCGCCCGAGGGCGAACTGGCTGCCGACGGTGGCGAAGACGTACGCGGCATCGTGTGCGGTGCACACAACTTTGGTGTTGGTGACAAGGTCGTCGTGACGCTTCCAGGTGCCGTGCTTCCCGGTGATTTCAAGATCGCCGCGCGTAAGACGTACGGTCATGTGTCTGACGGCATGATCGCTTCAGCGCGAGAACTGTCTTTGGGTGAAGAGCACGACGGCATCATTGTGCTCTCGACGCTCGGCCTCGACCCCGAGGTCGGTGCCGACGCACTCGCGCTTCTCGGCCTCGATGAGACCGCCGTTGAAATCAACGTGACGCCCGACCGTGGGTACGCATTCTCGGTGCGTGGTGTGGCACGCGAGTACGGGCATGCAACCGGTCGTGACTTTAAAGATCCGGCAGACAGTGTTTCGCCGGTTTCAGCTTCTGGGTTCACCGTGAATCTCGTCGATGATGCCCCTATTCGTGGCCGGGTCGGTGCGACAGGGTTTGTGACTCGCGTAGTGCGCGGAATCGACGCTACTCGCCCGACACCCGCATGGATGGTGGCGCGGCTTCAGCTCGCCGGAATCCGTGCGCTCTCGCTGCCCGTTGATATCTCAAACTACGTCATGCTCGAACTCGGCAACCCGCTGCACGCGTACGATCTTGCGAAGCTGCAGGGCGG
>JBQEBC010000066.1:0-10220 GCA_052106035.1 Leucobacter sp.
ATCCTGCCGAAGCCATTAATTGCGATACGAGCGGTCATGTTCCCCATCTTTCGTGCGACTGACACCGATTACTACTGTCAATCATTCCGTTCCGGCGCGATCGACTCAAGTGGCAATAATGACTACATTCGAAAGGAACGCGCCAAATTGATTTATTCGCCGTGCGTGAAGGTTCTTCGGTACTCACTTGGTGTGGTGCCGAGCACCCGACGGAAGAATTGCCTGAGATTTGCTCCCGAACCGATCCCCACGCGCGTGGCAATCTCATCGATACCAAGATCGGTGTTCTCGAGGAGCTCGCGTGCCACATCCACGCGGGCGCGCATGACCCATTGCATGGGCGCGTACCCAGTCTCCTCACGAAACCGTCTCGAAAAGGTGCGCGGAGACACCCTCGCATTTCGTGCGAGTACATCGATACTTAACGGCATATCGATATGCGCGAGCGCCCACTCACGCGTAGCCGAAAACCGCTCGCCGGCGGTGGCAGGCACGCTCCGTCGCACAAACTGCGCCTGACCACCGCTCCGATACGGGGCCGCAACGAGACGCCTCGCCGCATGGTTCGCAGTTTTCATTCCCAGGTCACCGCGCAAAATATGCAGGCACAAGTCAATGCCGGAAGCTGCGCCGGCGGAAGTCAGCACTGAGCCTTCGTCGACAAAGAGCACGCTCTCGTTGACTTGCACTTGTGGGTACCGCTCGGCAAAGATCTCGGAGTAGTGCCAGTGCGTCGTTGCGCGCTTCCCGTCCAGTAAGCCCGTCGCCGCAAGCGCAAACGCTCCGGTTGAAATCGCTGCCAGCCTCGCACCCCGCTCGTGCGCGGCGACAAGTGCGCGAAGTAGTTCGGCTGGTGGATCGTCCACGTTTGGAAGGCGGTACCCCGGAATAAAAATGAGATCCGCATCATCAAGCGCCTCGAGGCCATGCTCAACCGAGTACGAAAGGCCGTCTCCCCCGGTAACTTTTCCAGGAGCAACCCCACAGACACGAACCTCGTACGGCATACTCGGTCTCGTCGTGAATACCTGCGCCGGAATACCGACGTCAAGCGGTTTTGCTCCTTCGAGCACGACAACGGCGACTTGGCGCAGGCGATCCACGGTTAGTCACCCATGCGGTTACGCTGGCGCATTGCGCGCTCAGCCTCGCGCTTATCCTGCTTCGCACGAAGTGTCTGGCGCTTGTCGTACTCTTTCTTACCCTTCGCGAGAGCAATCTCGACCTTTGCGCGCCCGTTCAAGAAGTACAACCTGAGCGGCACGATCGTCATGCCACCCTCACGGGTCTTCTGATACAACTTATCGATCTGCTGTCGGTGCAGGAGCAGCTTGCGCTTACGTCTCGGCGAATGATTGGTCCACGAACCATTGAGGTACTCGGGAATGTACGCCGTATCAAGCCAGGCCTCGCCACGCTCAATAAACACATAGCCGTCCACGAGTGAAGCCCTGCCCATGCGCAGCGACTTCACTTCGCTCCCCGTGAGCACCAATCCTGCCTCGAACGTGTCGAGAATCAGGTACTCGTGACGGGCCTTCTTATTCGAGGCGATGAGCTTCTCGCCGGTTTCCTTTGGCACGATTCACTCCTTTCGCCGAGGGCACTGACAGCAAGCGTCTAGCCTACACGCGATACGGGCACTCATTCGAGCTGGTGCCCGAGTGAGAACTAAACGCGCAGGTAGCGGGTGATGGCGATCTTTGCCGCAATCGCGGCGAGGATCACCCCGAGAGCGATGAGTATCGGGGGAACGATAAGCGATTGCTCAACGGTGATATAGCTCGTGAATGGTACTTCTCGCACGAGGAACCCCTGCACAAAGAACTTCACGACTGCGACCGAGGCCACGCCTGCAAGCACCGCACCAATGAGCGCGGCAATGATGCCCTCGAGAATGAAGGGGGTTTGAATAAATCTGTTCGACGCTCCCACCAGTCTCATAATGCCGATTTCGCGGCGTCTTGAGAATGCGGAGAGGCGAATAGTGGTCGAAATAAGCAGCATTGCCGCAATAAGCATGAGCCCCGCGATCGCAATCGCGGTGTAGCTTGCGGCACCGAGGAAGAGGAAGATGCGATCGAGAAGACTCTGCTGATCTTTCACACTTTGCACGCCAGGAATACCGGTGAACGTTTCGGAAATGATCGTGGCCTTCGACGGGTCATCGAGCTTCACCCAGAACGTTTGGTTCAGCTGCTCGGCGCGCGTCACGTCGAGGATCGGATTACCCTCAAACTGCTGCTGAAATTCCTCGAACGCCTGATCATGGTCAAGGAAGAAGTAATCCTCGATATACGGCGCAAGAACGTCAGATTTCAGAGCCTCTTCGACTGCCGCAATCTGTTCTTCCCCCGCGTCTGACCCATCACAGGTCGCACTGCGGTCATACTCCGTACAAAGATAGACAGCTACCTGTGCGCGGTCATACCAAAATGACTTCATCTGCTGCACCTGCAGCTGCATGATAATCGCTGCCCCTACAAACGTGAGTGAAACACACGTCACCAAGATGACCGAGATCACCACGGAAAGATTGCGGCGAAGGCCGTTCCAGACCTCACCGAGTACGAGCCTAAACCTCATCGAACTGGCCCCACATTCCCATGATCGTCGCCTTCACGCAGCCCAAGTCGTTCAGCGAACCCTCCGGATTCTGCGACTTGCATCGGACTTTCTTGCGGCTCAGCCGAAGATGTGTCTGTCGGCGGTTCGCCTGATCCGTCGTGCTCATCGTTCTCGAGGAACGCAGGAATACGCTTGTCCTGCGCTGCGCTGCCAGCTGGCCTCTGCGGTTGCGACGGTTCTTCTGGACGTTGTGCGATCGAATCCGAGGACGACGTAGGCGCTGCAGGCTCAGCATCAGCGGGCAGCCCTGCCTCAGATGCGGAAGCATCACCCAACGAAGGCGAGAGCGCAGAGCGCACGACGTCCTCAGAGGTGCGAAGCACTCGGGCGCTCGTCTCGGTCAATTCAGAGACTGGAATCGATGCGGTGTGGCCGTAACCACCGCCAACCTCGTCACGCACGACAACGCCTTGAGAGAGCTCCACGACGCGCTGTTGCATGATATCCACGAATGTCGCCTCGTGAGTTGCCATCACCACTGTGGTGCCCGAGGCGTTAATTGCCTTGAGAAGCTGCATGATGCCCAAGCTCGTCGCAGGGTCAAGGTTGCCAGTGGGCTCATCGGCCAGAAGGATCGCAGGCTTGTTCACAATTGCGCGGGCGATCGCCACACGCTGCTGCTCACCGCCCGAAAGCTCATGTGGGTAGCGCTTGGCTTTCCCCGCGAGACCCACCATTTCGAGCGTGTCTGGTACGGCTTCCTGAATGAATCCGCGCGACTTTCCGATGACCTGGAGCGTGAATGCGACGTTATCAAACACGGTCTTATTCGCGAGCAGACGGAAGTCCTGGAACACGGTCCCCACACCGCGCCGGAAGTACGGCACTTTTCGCGAGGAGATCTTACTGAGGTCTTGTCCTGCAACGTGGATCTGCCCTGAGGTGGGCTGATCCTCGCGCAGAATCAGGCGCAAGCAGCTCGATTTACCGGATCCCGAAGCGCCCACAATGAACACGAACTCGCCGCGATCGACCTTGAGGTCGATCGCTTCAAGCGCGGGCTTTTGCGTGCCGCGGTATTTCTTGGTGACGTTTTCAAAGAGGATCATGACGCAACTGAGAATACGCGTCGTTGCCTGGGTTCGGCTTCAGGCGCGCGCGAGTGTTGAAGTTTCTCGGCAAGTCTGGGAATTTACCGAGTTATTTATTGAGCGAGCGCCAACGGATTCCCGCAGCGATGAAGCCGTCGAGGTCTCCATCAAACACCGAATCCGGCTGGGTTGATTCGAACCCGGTTCGCAGATCCTTCACGAGTTGCTGACCGTACAAGAAGTATGACCGGATCTGGTCACCCCAGCTCGCTGTGATGTTTCCAGCAAGCTCCTTCTTTTTCGCGGCCTCTTCTTCGCGCTGGAGGAGCAACAATCTCGCCTGCAGCAACCGCATTGCGGCTGCGCGGTTCTGAATCTGGCTCTTCTCGTTCTGCATTGAGATCACAATGCCCGTTGGGACGTGGGTAATGCGCACTGCGGAGTCAGTGGTGTTCACGGACTGACCGCCTGGGCCACTTGAGCGAAATACATCGACCCGGATGTCGTTCTCAGGGATCTCAATCTCGGTCGCTTCTTCAAGTAGCGGGATCACCTCGACTGCGGCAAAGCTCGTCTGGCGCTTGTCTGCGGATCCAAACGGACTGATGCGTGCGAGCCTGTGTGTGCCAGCTTCTACCGAGAGAGTGCCAAACGCGTATGGTGCATCGATTTCGAAGGTCGCTGACTTGATGCCCGCGCCCTCCGCGTATGACGTGTCTAGGACCTTGGTCGAATACCCGCGATCCTCAGCCCAGCGCAAGTACATGCGCAGGAGCATTTCCGCGAAATCTGTCGCATCGTCGCCACCGGCCCCCGAGCGGATCGTCATCACTGCCGAGTTCTCGTCGTATTCACCGGAGAGCAGCGTTTGCACCTCAAGTTCCTGCATGTGCGCTTCGAGCGAGGTCAGCTCCGCCGTGACCTCAGCCTCAGTTTCGGCGTCGTCCGCTTCAATCGCGAGCTCGGCAAGCACCTCAAGATCATCGATCCTGGTTTCTACTGCACGCACGCGTTTGGCTCTCGCGATGCGATGCGAAAGCCCACTCGTCACCTTCTGTGCAGCGTCAGGGTCGTCCCAAAGCCCGGGTGCGGCTGCCTGCTCTTCGAGTTCAGTGATCTCTCTATCGAGCTTCGGCAGGTCCGTCACCTCAGCGATGTCAGCGTAGGTGGCGCGCAGCGCGCGAATATGGGCGGAAAAATCCTGATCGAGCATGATTGCCCCAGTTTAGTCGTCTAGTGGAACCTTGTTGTAGCCCGTGACCGGTTGGATCTCATCAAACGATGCAACCTTCTTACGGAACCCCTTGGTGATGACCAAAAGATATACGAGTCCGACGCAGGTCCAGATAAGACCGCCAATGAGCGCATTCCCGTCAAGGTTTACCCACAACAGCCCAGTAAGGAGCACCCCAATCGCCGGCATCACGATGTAGTGGAACACGTGTTTCGGGGTTTTGTACATGCCCTTTCTGAAGACGAACCAAGCAATCACAGAAAGGTTGACAAACGTGAATGCGATGAGCGCACCGTAATTGATATACGCCGCAATCATTTCGAGCGTAAATGCTGCCGCAAGCAACGAAACGGCACCCGTGAGCACAATGTTAAATGTCGGCGTGTGGGTCTGAGCATTAATGTAGCCAAAGAACTTTCGTGGAAGGACGTTATTCCGCCCCATCACGAGCAACATGCGTGACACCGAGGCATGCGATGCGAGCCCAGATGCGAGTGTTGCAGCGAAGCCCGCCGCGGTAAGCACCGCGCCAAGCACTTTTCCGCCGACGGCTTCACCGATGAGTGGGAGCGTGCTGTCCTCAATAAACTGCATATCTCCCCCGGGCGCAAACTCGTTCCAATCAGGGAAACGCGCCTGTGTGAAATAGCCGGCGATAAAGAAAATTGCGCCGCCAAGCACCACCGTCAAGAGAATTGCCTTAGGCATAATCTTCGGCGATTTCGCCTCTTCTGCGTACATGGTGACGGCGTCAAACCCGATGAATGAGAAGCACACAATGGTGGCGCCAGCGAGCACTGCGCCGAGCTCAACACCGTTATGGAACAGCGGCTGCATCGTTACAACGCCGCCAACTCCTGCCCCACCCGAGAGTTGCACGACAACCATGACGACAAATACCGCCATCACGATGATGGAGAATACGAGCAGGATCATGTTGATGTTTGATGTGCCCTGCATGGTGAGATAGATCACGGTCGTCACAAACGCAACGTAAAGAACGACCCAAAGCCAGCCGGGCAACGCTGGAAAGAACGCCTCAAGATAGCTTCGAATGATCAGGCAGTTCACCATCGGGAGCAGCATGTAGTCGATGAGTGAGGTCCACCCGATCATGAAGCCAAGATTCGGGTTCATGGATTCGCGCACGTATGTGTATGCGGATCCCGCGCTTGGAATCGCGCCTGCGATCTTGCCGTAGCTGATCGCAGTAAACACCATCACGATGAGCGCCACAGCATAGGCGAGCGGAACGACGTTATTCGTGTCCCGCGCAACAAGCCCGAACGTATCAAAGACGACTGTCGGGGTCATATACCCAAGCCCCAGGCCTACGATTGCCCAAAGTCCGAGGCTGCGCTTGAGCCGCGCGCCCTTTGCAATTCCTGGTGTCGACGAAGTTACCATGTTCGCTCCCTACCGTTATATACACGTGGGCCACTGTGACCGCGCGCACCCCTCACAGGTGTGAGGCACGTCGTACATTATATCGGTTCGAGAACACGTCTACACAATCGAAAAAGCGGCGAACGAAGATTATTCACTCACCGCTTTCCGATTGTGCGCACACACGCAACCGCGCTACGACATTGCGAGACGTTTCTGCCGGTTGATGTTCACCAACTGGAAGATGATGACAAGGAGCAACGCTCCAAAGAAGACCATCGAAGCGAGCACGTTTGCCTGCGCTGGCACCCCCTTCAACGCCGCGATATAAATGAACTTCGGGAAGGTGGTTGCCGTGCCCGAGTTGAAGTTCGTGATGATGAAGTCATCGAACGACAGTGCGAAGCTGAGCAGCGCTGCACCAATGATGCCGGGCATCAGCATGGGCAGTGTGATCCTGAAGAACACCTGCGTGGGCGACGCGTACAGATCACGCCCTGCTTCTTCAATCGCGGGGTTGAGCGAGGCCACACGTGCTTTCACCGCAACCACCACGTATGAGATGCAGAACATCGTATGCGCGAGGATGATGGTGCCGATCCCCTTCTCCACACCTGCGAGCAGGAACTGAGCGGCAAGCCCAGCACCCAGCACGACCTCTGGGGTCGCCATGGGCGTGAAGAGCAACAAGCTCACTGTGGAGCGACCCTTGAAGTGGTATCGGACGAGTGCGATCGCGATCATCGTTCCCAGCACAGTTGCAATGACCGTAGCGACTACACCGACAAGAATCGAGTTGCCAAATGCCTCACACACCTGAGGCGCACCACAGGGGTTCTGCCAGTTTTCAAATGAGAAGCCTTGCCAAGTGATGTTATTTCGTCCGCGTTTTTCGTTGAACGAGAAAGCAACCACATACGCAATGGGCAGAAGCAAATAGATCAGCGTGATCCCACTGACGACGGGAACGAGAGCCTTACCAAGTCCGAATTTTTTCACAGTAGATCCTCCGCCCCGCTCTTACGCACGTAGGTTGCGACAATCACCAAAATCGCGAGCATGAGAACGATTGACAACACAGCGGCCATTGGATAATTCTGCGTCTGCAGAAAATTTGACTCGATCACGTTACCGATCATTGCCGTATCAGTGCTGCCCAAGAAACTTCGCGATGCCACGACATAATCACCCGACATAGGAATAAAACTCAGGAGCGTCCCCGAGACCACACCAGGCATCGACAACGGCAGGGTTACTCTGCGGAACACAGTCACCGGAGACGCGTAGAGATCAGACCCTGCTTCGACCAAGCGCAGATCGAGCGCCTGGAGCGACGCAAACATTGGCAGCACCATGAATGGAATGAAGTTGTAAATCAAACCAAAAATGACCGCACCGTCAGTACCGATGAAATCGACCGGCAAGATTGATTTCCATGCGAGGGTACGCAGCAGCAGGCTGATGAAGAACGGTGCCACCACCAGAATTAACAGAACGCCCTGCAACATCGGTTTGCTCCGCAGCGTCACGCCGAGAAGATATGCGAGTGGGTAGCTCACGATGAGCCCGACAACGGTGGCAATAAATGCGTATATAAACGACCGCACGAGTTGCGGCCAGTATTCCTGGATGCCGACCCAATAGTTCGCAAATTCAACGCCGGGGACATACTGTCCGATCCCGTTGCCCTCAGCGGGAACCTGGAGTGAAGTGATCGCAAGCTGAATGAACGGTGCCACAAAAAACAGCAGCATGTATGCAATGCCGGGAGCAAGCAACAGGAGCACTACCCACCATTTGCTTTTGGGCGCCTGCTCGACGACTTTTGTCGCCGAGGAGAAAGCGGTAAATGCCATGATGACCGCCTATTCCGACAATGCTGCCTGCGCAGCGATCACCTGGGTTGAGAGCTCAGAAGTCAGCGCCCCCGTTGCCAGGTGGTCGTCAGCGAGGCCGAAGGTGTGTTCGACGAGCCAGCTGAGCCAAACCTCATCGTCCAAGCGCGCAGCGGGACCTGCTTCGAGGTTCTGCGCGAAGACTTGAACATGTCCCGCGCCCGGAATGTCCACCGTGTACTGCGTGCTCACACCAGTAAATGAGACATCGATGATTCGGCCTGGTCCTATGACGTTCACGCCTGGTTCATCAGGCTGGGACTGCGTGTGCATCCGCAGTTTCTCAGGACGAACGCCCACAGTGATCGTTCCGCTATGGCGTTCAGAGCGGGTACGCATTACTGAGATTCGTGCGCCACCGCCAGCAGCTAGCGTGGTGTGAATCGCTTGGTCGTTCTCCCCGACCGTATCAACCGAGAACAGGTTTGACTGCCCCAGGAAGTTGGCGACAAATACAGTCCTGGGGAGTTCGTAGAGCGCTTCAGGAGCACCCATTTGCTCGATCCTGCCTTTATTCATCACCGCGACAGTGTCAGCCATAGTCATGGCTTCCTCCTGGTCGTGAGTGACATGCAGGAAGGTGAGCCCGACCTCTTGCTGAATCTGCTTGAGTTCCTGCTGCATCTGGCGACGCAGCTTCAAGTCCAGGGCCCCAAGCGGCTCATCGAGCAGCAACAGTGCGGGTCGGTTCACGAGCGCACGTGCAAGTGCCACACGCTGCTGTTGACCGCCCGAAAGCTGTGCCGGCTTGCGATCCGACACATGATCGAGTTCCACGAGCTGCAGCGCCTCGTGCGCCTTCGCGACCGGATCTCCGACCTTTCTGCGGCGCAGGCCAAACGCTACGTTCTCAAGAATCGACATGTGCGGGAACAGGGCATACGACTGGAATACGGTATTCACCGGCCGTTTGTGCGGCTTCAGAGCGGTGACGTCTTTCCCTCCGATAAGCACTTGTCCGGCAGTCGGGTCTTCAAGACCCGCAATCACCCGCAGCGTCGTCGTTTTGCCACAGCCCGACGGCCCAAGCAATGCGAAGAACGAACCCGCTGGTATCTCGAGATCGAGGTTCTCGATCGCGGTAAACCCAGGGAAGCGTTTCTGAATACCAGTGAGTCGAAGATCGGCGCCTGATTCCTCGAACGACCTCGAAGTTGCCATGCGCTAGAGACCCAACACTTTCTGGAATGCGGTCGAGTACCGATTGTCCTCCTCAGATGTGAGCGCACGGAACTGCTTCAGGTGCGTCCAATCGTCTTCATCCGGGAAGATTGCAGGGTTGTCGACCTGTGCAGGATCGACTTTCTCCATTGCCTCCTGCGCACCCTTCACTGGGGTCACATATGCCACGTACGCAGCAACTTCTGCTGCGACCTCTGGCTGGTAGTAGTAGTCAATGAGCTCTTCGACCTTTGCCTTGTTCTCTGCAGAGGTGCCATTCGGGATAGTAAACGAGTCACGCGCGATCATGCCGCCCGCCTCAGGAATCTCAACGCCCCACTGATCGTCAAGGTCAGAATTCATCATGACGACGTCACCGTACCAAACGAACCCAGCGAGCATCGTGCCCGTCTCGAGATCCTGCGTGTAGTCGTTCCCCTTCACGTTGTTAATCTGACCGCTATCGAGTGCATCTTGCAGCCACTCCATGGCCTTATCAAACTCGGTGTCTCCCCAGTCACCGCTGGGATCCACTCCTTGACCAGACAAAATAAGCCCGATCGTGTCGCGCATCTCGCTGAGTACCTGAACCTTGCCCTTGAGCGCGGGGTCCATGAGGTCATCGAGCGTGTGGAGGCCGTTGGGGAACGCTTCCTTGTTCCATGCCCAACCGGTTGTCGGCAGTTGCCACGGAATAGTGAACTTGCGTCCAGAATCCTCTGCAAGAGCTTCCCACTCAGAATCAAGCAGGTTGCTCTTCACGTTCGCAAGGTTTGCATAATCAAATTCCTGCAGCTGGCCTGCCTCGATGAGGCGCGCGTTCATCCAGTCCCCGGGTTCTAGTTTGAAGTGCAACGTCAGGTTGTGGGGACGAGTTCCCAGGCT
>JBQEBC010000067.1:0-2548 GCA_052106035.1 Leucobacter sp.
TTCGCGAGATTCGCCTCGAGCTCCGCCGCGTTCTGGCGCACCACATACGCGGGGCGATCGCGCTCAACACGCCAGGACTCGCTCAGCTCGCCGATGTTTAACGTGTCGAAGCCGAGCTCGTCGTAGAACTTGGTGACGAATGCGACAGCCTCGGGGTAGTTGCTCGCAGTTGCGAGCGCGCGCCGATTGTCAGTGCCAGCTGGTGCGACATCTGTCGTGATGTCAGCGGCTGGAATGTGGTTGAAGGCCTTGGCGACCTTCGAACTTGGAAGGTGCTGCTGCAGCATTTCGGAAGTTGTTGTTTCGCCGCTATCGAGTGCCTCGATGTGGCCGTCGCGCTCAAAGTAGTAGTTGTTTGTGTCGAGCACGATCTTGCCCGCGAGCTCGTCGACCGGAACCTCGCTCAGCGCATGCAGGGGCACCGTCACGACGACGGCCTCACCCGCCGCGCCGGCTTCGGCAGCGGTTGCGGCCCTCGCGTGCGGGCCAAGGTCTGCCACAAGTTCGCTCAGCGTCTCGGGGCTTCGTGAGTTTGAGATTACGACGTCGTAACCTGCGGCAATCGCTGCTCGCGCAACCTGGCTGCCGATGTGTCCCGCACCAATGATTCCTAAAGTAGTCATGCAGTCAATAACCACATAGCCTCCGATGCTATTCCGCGGCACTGACGAAAGCTGAAACTGAACAGCCGGGTGCAGCCACGGCGAATCACTTGACATTGACGTAACGTCAAGCTTTACCGTAGAGCGCAAGGGCAAGGGAGGGGCTGAGATGCACTATTCGATCCAAGAAGTAGCCAAGGCTGCTGGCACAACCTCGCGCACGCTGCGTCACTACGACAGTCTGGGGCTCGTGCGCCCGGTTCGTGTCGGGCAAAACCGCTATCGCTATTACGACGACGGGGCACTCATGAGACTTCAGCGAGTGCTGTTGCTTCGAGAACTCGGTCTCAGTCTCGGGGCGATAGCCGAGGTGCTGAATGCGCAAGATGCGCACGGCGCTACGCAAGCGCGGGGCGATGGGGTGTCTGCCGAAGCGAGCATTCTCGACTCCCATCTCGAACTGCTGCGCAGCGAGCGCGAGCGGATCGACCGGCAGATCGGCGCAGTTGAGCGCACGATCGCTGCCCTCACAGAACCCGATACGCAGAACGAAAGGATAGGACTCATGGCAGAAAATATGTTCGACGGCTTCGATCACACCCAATACAAGGAGGAGGTCGAGGCGCGCTGGGGCGCCGACGCATACAGGAAGAGCGACGCCTGGTGGCGCGGTCTTGGCGCAGAGGGTCAGCGGGAATGGCAGGAGCGTGTGGCTCAGCTCAACACGGACTGGGCCGCGGCGGCTGAGGGCGGTGCGGATCCGGCATCAGATGTCGCTCAGGCGCTTGCGGCACGGCATGCTGAGTGGCTGCGCAGCGTTCCCGGCACACCATCGGGCGACGACTTCTCTGGCTACCTCTTAGGTCTCGGTGAGATGTATGTCGCAGATGAGCGCTTCGCGGCGAACTACGGCGGAGTCACCAGTGCTTCGTTCGTGCGCGATGCTCTCAAAGCGTACGTTGAGCGCGGCGAAACACGGGTTTAGCGGGGTTCCAATCGGCTACACGCTTGTCGGGCGAGCCTCTCGCACGTCGTCCATGCGTTGTTGCTGCTCGGGGGTGCGCTGAAGTGGTGACACCACATTCTGCTCGTTCACAATCACCACGTCGTGGTCAACGTGATCGACCATCGCGTGAACCGCATCAATGAAGTCTTTGCGTTTGATCGCATCGAGCACGCGGTGGTGGTCGCGCTCCATCTCGGCGCTCGTAGCAACGTTCGCAAGGCGACCCCGATGCGCTGGAGTGCGTAGCTGGTCGTTGATGCCGGCGTAGAGCGACGACAGCAGCCGGTTCTTCGCCGCGTCGAAGACGAGCCGGTGGAAACGGCTATCGAAAGCACCGGCCCCAGAGTCAGCGAGGCTTAACACCGGGCAGCGTGAGCAGCCGATCTCTTCGATCGTCGCCCGTTCGAGCGCCTCAATGTCTTCGTCAGAGCGGTGCATCGCGGCCTGCTGAGCGGCCTCGACCTCGAGTGCGCGACGATAGCTGAGGATCTCCTCGAGGGAAAAATCCGAAAGAAACTCATCGAGTAACGAGCTAGTCGGCGTCGTCGAGCGTACGAAGGTGCCACGACCCGGAGCGGTTTCGAGCATGCCCATGCTCGCGAGAGAGCGCACTGCCTCGCGAACAGTTGAACGTCCGACACCCATCTGTTCCGCGAGCTCCGGCTCGATCGGGATCCGCTCTCCGAGCGCCCATTCACCAGTTGAAATTTGTCGCCGCAGGTAAGAGAGCGCTGTGCGCGCACGCTCCGAGCCGGTCGTTGTCGCCATCGATCCACCACCCCGATTATCTGATTGTCGTGCCATTTGGCTGATTTTTACAGTATATCTGGGTGCACTACCGAGAACCGGGGTTCCCGGGTAGCGTAATCGGCATGACGAACCAACCCAGTCGTGGACTGTTGAACCCGTACGCGGGGATGCCTGAGAAACCTGGATTCAC
>JBQEBC010000067.1:2648-5230 GCA_052106035.1 Leucobacter sp.
GTGCACGCACTCAGCGTCGATCACATCGAAATTGACCCGCAGGCCACGCCCTCGGTGCTTGGCTTCATGATGCGCGAGGCCGTGCTTGCGCGGGCGATCATCGTCGCGACGGGGGAATTCGGGAACGCGGCGTAGCGTCGCAACAGCGGCCCGGTTCACGCACGGCGAATCAGCTGCGTAGGATTGTTCTAACTCGTTGAATGGGAGCACCCCTATGTCTGTGTCGTTTCGCCCTGGGCTCGAACACGTTGCCGCTTACACCCCCGGTAAGCCGGCACCCGTGGGCGTCGATGGGCTCAGCGCGAAGCTTTCATCGAACGAAAACCCGTACGAGCCGCTTCCCTCTGTCATCGAGGCGCTCGCGAAAGCATTGCCCGGGGCCGTGAGCCGTTACCCGAGCATGGCGATGCCTGAGCTCACCGAGGCGCTCGCCGCAAAGCTTGGCGTCTCAGGTGGCAATCTCGTGTTTGGGTCGGGATCCGTGGAAGTTGCGGCGCAGCTCATTCACGCGCTCAGCGGGTTGGGCGACGAGGTGATGTACGCCTGGCGTTCATTTGAGGCGTACCCGATTCTCGTCCGTGCCGCGGGTGCGGTGCCGCTCGAGGTGCCGCTTGATACGGACTCGCGGCACGACCTCAACGCGATGGCGGAAGCGATCACCGAGCGTACAAAGCTCATTTTCGTGTGCAACCCGAATAACCCGACCGGCACCGTTGTGTCGAAAGATGAGCTCGAACGCTTCATGCAACGGGTGCCGAGCCACGTGCTCGTCGTCATTGACGAGGCGTATGAGCACTTCGATGTGGATCCCGATTCACCCATCGGTCTCGACTTTTTTGCGCGCTACGAAAATGTTGCCGTGCTGCACACCTTCTCGAAGGCATATGGGCTCGCGGGCCTGCGGGTCGGATACGCGGTCGCACACGATGATGTTGCGGAGGCCCTCCGGAAGGTCGCGCTCCCGTTCGGCGTGACGACACTCGCACAGGTGGCCGCAGTGCACTCACTCAAGGTCGAAGACGAGCTGCAGGAACGGGTCGACACCGTTGTGGCTGAGCGCTCGCGGGTCTTTGAAGGTCTCCGCGAGGCAGGGCTACCCGTGGTCGAGTCGCAGGCGAACTTCGTTTGGCTCGCAACCGGGGGTGCGACCGAAGCCGTGAACGACGTGTTTCGCGAGCGCGGCATCTCGGTGCGCGCGTTTGCGGGGTCTGGAATTCGCATTTCGATTGGCTCACCGATCGAAAACGATGCGGTCATCGAGATCGCTGGGCGGGCGGCTGCGTTGCTGGCACCCGCAACGCTCTGAGCGCGACATAGCTGAACGACGTAGTAAAAGACGTAGTAGAAACTGCAGAGAATTTACGCATGAACACCACACGAAAAGAGGCGCAACGTGATTGGCGCAATTGAATTCGGGCTCCTGTACGGAATCATGGCGCTCGGCGTCTATCTCACCTTCAGGGTGTTGAACTTCCCAGACCTCACAGTTGATGGCAGCCTCACGACCGGCGCGGCGACGGCGGCTGCGCTGATCCACGCGGGGCAAAACCCGCTGCTTGCCACCGCCGCAGGCTTCGTGACCGGCGCGATCGCTGGTGCTATCACCGGCATCTTGCACACGAAGGGCAACATCGACGGGCTGCTCGCAGGCATCCTTACGATGATCGCGCTGTGGTCGGTAAACCTACGCATTATGGGCAAATCGAACATGCCGTTCCTCCGCGAAGACACGCTTATCAGCCCGCTGCGTGAGGCTGGTTGGATGAACAAGACCTGGTACGTCGTGCTCATTTTTCTCGCTGTGGTTTTCGTCATCAAGCTCATCGTTGACTGGTTCCTGTCTACCGATGTCGGCCTCGCAATTCAGGCGACCGGAAACAACGAGCAAATGATTCGCAGCTTCGGCGTGAACACCGATGGGATGAAGATTCTTACGCTGTCGCTCTCGAACGGACTTGTTGGTCTTGCTGGCGCACTCATTGCGCAGTACAACGGCGTCGCCGATATCAGCATGGGCATCGGCGTCATTCTTGTCGGTCTCGCTTCGGTGATTCTCGGTCAAGCACTGCTTGGTCAGCGGTGGATCTGGCTTGCAACGCTCGCCGTCATCGTGGGCTCCGTGCTTTACCGCCTCATCATCTTCGGCGCGCTCCGCGTCGGGCTCAACCAAGACGATATGAAACTCATCACCGCAATTCTGGTGGTCGCCGCTTTGTTGCTGCCACGTTGGGGGTTCCTCAAGCGTTTTCCGTCGCTTCGCAACCGGGGCGGGCGGCGACAGACCTCCGAACCACTCGATGCTGAACAGGCGCCGGCAGAAGTGAAGGGGGCGTAGCCATGCTGAGTATCAAGAACATTTCAAAGACGTTCTTCGCGGGCACGATCAACGAGCGTCGCGCGCTTGTCGACCTGAATCTCGAGCTCGGTGAGGGCGACTTCGTCACCGTGATCGGGTCGAACGGTGCAGGGAAATCAACGCTGCTCAATACGATCTCTGGTCGGTACACGGTCGATTCGGGCGAGCTCGCGATTGACGGTTCCCCTGTCGCGAAGCTGAAGGAATTCAAGCGTGCCCGCTATGT
>JBQEBC010000067.1:5330-10112 GCA_052106035.1 Leucobacter sp.
ATCAACCGCGAGCCAGTCTCGTTTGCGTAACTGTTCCCTTCATTCGAGCGGGAGTTTCAGGATCGACTCGGTACGATGCTGGAAACGGGGAATGATCTCGCCGTTTTGCTCTGCAATTTTTACATTGCCGTTTTCATACACATCGCTGCGCAGTTGCAGCGAATTCTGATTGAAGGATTCACCACTATGCGAATGACCTCGTTCCGTCGCCCGGCCATGGCGCTCGCTGGCCTTGCAGTTGCAGCACTCGCGCTGTCTGCTTGCTCAAGCAGCCCAGCAGCCGAAGACACAGATGATGCAGCGGCCGAAAGCTACACGATTGGCGTGAGCCAGTTCGTGCAGCACCCGGCTCTTGACGCGGCGACCGCAGGCTTCAAGCAGGCGTTCGAAGACGCAGGCATCGAGGTTGAATGGGACGAGAAGAACGCGAACGGCGACCAGAGCACTGCGGTCTCAATCGCGCAGGATCTCGCGGCGTCAAGCCCCGACCTCGTACTTGCCGTTGCCACGCCATCTGCACAGACGGCTGCACAGGCAATTATGGACATTCCGGTGCTCTTCACCGCAGTGACAGATGCCGTCGAAGCGCAGCTTGTTGACTCAAACGAGGCTCCCGGCGGTAATCTCACCGGCACAAGCGACATGGCGCCGATCGACGAGCAGCTCGCGCTGCTCCAGGAAATCGTGCCAGATACGAAGAAGCTCGGCATCGTTTACGCCTCGGGTGAAGTGAACTCGCAGGTGCAGGTTGACGCAGTCACCGAGGCAGCAGATGCGCTTGGCATCGAGGTTGTCACGAAGACGGTCACCACCGCGAACGATATCTCGGCAGCGACCGAGGCGCTCGGCGACGTAGACGCGATTTACGTGCCGACCGACAACATGGTGGTAGCTGGCATCGCTTCACTCGTGCAGGTCGCGGAAACTAAGCAGATCCCGGTGATTGCAGCAGAGTCGGGCACTGTGGAAGGCGGAGCAGTAATCACGCTCGGCATCGACTACACGCAGCTGGGCTACCAGACCGGCGAGATGGCGATCAAGATTCTTGAGGGCGCAGACCCTGCCACGACCCCCGTGGAGTTCGCGAACGAGTTCACCTATGTGGTGAACGAGGGCGCAGCAGAGCGCATGGGCGTCACCATTCCGCAGGAGATTCTCGATAAGGCCGAAACGGTCGGCTAAGATTCCACATTTGTGTCGAACTTGAGGGCGACGTACCGCTATGAATTGACACCGACACTCACGGTGTTGATTCGATGACCACACTGATTTGGTTCCGTGATGATTTACGACTCACGGACCATCCGGCACTGCATGCCGGAAGTGTGGCTGATGGCGGTATCGTCGCCCTTTATGTTCTCGACGAGGTATCTGAGGGAGTCCGCACTTTAGGTGGCGCAGCACAATGGTGGCTGCACGAATCGCTTCTTCGGCTTCGCGCAGCGTTAGACGATCGCGGCGTAACACTCGTCTTGCGGCGAGGAGCTGCAGAGGATGTCGTGCTGCACACTGCACGTGAGTGCGGTGCCGAGCGAGTGTATTGGAACCGACGCTACGGTGCCGAGCGTCACGTAGACGCCCGTATAAAGGTAAAGCTTTGCGAGCGAGGAATCGACGCGCATTCGTTCCCCGGTGGGCTGCTCTTTGAGCCATGGACTATCGCCACGGGGTCTGGAACTCCGTACCGGGTGTACTCGGCTTTTTGGCGTGCTTGTCTGTCGATGCCCGCACCGAAGGCCCCCTTTTCGGTGCCAGAGACTCTGAGGGGCGCGAGCGTAACCTTAGCGAGTGACGATCTCGAGACATGGGAGTTGCAGCCATCACAGCCCAACTGGGCGACCGGGCTCGCCGAGCGATGGACACCTGGTGAGGATGCCGCCCTCGCGCGACTCGACACATTTCTTACGACGCACGCTCGTGAGTATCAACACAAACGCGACAGTCCCGCTGAAAATGTCGGGTCGGAACTCTCGCCATATCTGCGCTGGGGTGAGATCAGCCCCCGCACAGTCTGGAATCGGGCCCTTGAATCTAGGGCTGACACCGGAGCGTTCCTCTCAGAAATCGGGTGGCGGGAATTTGCCTGGCACACTGCGTTTCACAACCCAGATCTGCACACCCGTGGGTTGAACCGCCAGTTTGATGCGTTTCCCTGGCGCGACCCGAACACCGAGGAGCTCGCGGCTTGGCAACGCGGAGAGACGGGCTTCGGTCTCGTTGACGCAGGTATGCGTGAACTCTGGCGCACCGGGTTCATGCACAACCGAGTGCGCATGGTTGCTGCGTCGTTGCTTACAAAGAACTTGCTTTTCGATTGGCGAGTTGGAGAGGCTTGGTTCTGGGATACGCTCGTCGACGCTGACGCTGCGAGCAATCCTTTTAACTGGCAATGGGTTGCTGGCTGCGGGGCAGACGCGGCTCCCTACTTCCGCATCTTCAACCCGGTCACTCAACAGCAAAAATTCGATCCGGTGAGGGAATATACAGCCCACTGGGCGCCCGACAGCGGTGCGCGAGACGAACTGGTGGATCTTCGCAGTAGCCGAGGGCGTGCACTTGCAGCGTACGATTCTATCCGCTCGTTACCGAGGTCTTAGCGTTGGATGGCTGCGCTCTTTCAGTGACCGAGCCCAGACCTGATGGCTTCACGAATGCTCGGGTGCGCAAATACGAACCCCGAATCAGTGAGCACCTTTGGGAAAATCCGTGCGTCGGAAAGTAGTAGTGAGTCAGAGGCGTCGCGGCCGAGCCCGAGACGAAGCGCCCATTTTGGTGCGGGAAGCACAAAGGGGCGCCGAAGCTGCTCCGCAAGCTCTTTTCCCGTCTCGTTGGCGCTTACCGTCTCGGGGCCGGTGAGGTTGATCGGCCCCGAGAGGTTTCGGTCAATGATGTGGCGGATCGCGCGCACCTC
The DNA here is from genome assembly GCA_052106035.1 of Leucobacter sp. Lineage (GTDB taxonomy): Bacteria > Actinomycetota > Actinomycetes > Actinomycetales > Microbacteriaceae > Leucobacter. Next base: position 8,242 of record JBQEBC010000067.1, read on the forward strand.
GTCAGTGAGCGAGATCCACGGCCACGCCTGGTCGCCACCCCCCAACGGACCGCTTACTCCCAACTTCGTAAGCGCAATGAGGGGCTTCAGTACACCGTCCGGGTGCAGAATCGGTGCGGTTCGGATGTGTGCAACGCGTGCACCTGGTCCTGCGGACAGCGCCTCCCGTTCCCATTCCTCGCACAGTTGGGCCAGAAATGAGCTCCCAGCGCTGCTGTCTTCAGTGAGATCTATTCCCGGCTGGCTCCCGTAGAAACCGCTTGCTGAAGCGGAAAGGAAGTGTGGCGCGGTTGATCCCAGTTCGTGGATCGCACGAGCCAGTGTGCGGGTCGGTTGCAGCCTCGATTCGCGCAGCACCTTCCGATACTTGGAAGTCCAAGGAAGCTTGCCGATGCTCGCGCCGCAGAGGTTCACGACAACGGTCGCTTCAGCGATCACGGAAGGATCGAGCGGTAGTTGGTCGGGGGCCCATTCGATCTCTTCGTCATTTCTCGGTGCTCGCCGCACCAGGCTCACGACGCTGATACCGTCGTCCCGAAGGGAGCGCTTGAGGGCGCTCCCAATGAGGCCGGAGGAACCCGCGATGACTACTCGTTCGGCGCTCACGACTCCACGCGTTCCTTGCTGAGCTTTGACGGCCACCAGACCTTGCGGCCGATGTCGTGCACGAGGGCTGGCACGAGCAATGAGCGTACGATGAACGTGTCGAGCAGCACGCCGAACGCCACAATGAACGCGAGCTGCAGCAGGAACAGAATCGGGATGACCGACAGCGCGGCGAATGTCGCGGCGAGCACGAGGCCGGCAGATGTAATCACGCCTCCTGTGATCGTAAGCCCCCGCAGCACTCCTTCTCTCGTACCGTGCTTGATCGACTCTTCACGCACTCGTGTCATAAGGAAGATGTTGTAATCGATGCCGAGCGCTACGAGGAACACGAACCCAAACAGTGGCACTGCAGGGTCAGCTCCTGGGAACTCGAAGATGCCGTTGAACACGAGTGCCGAGACACCCATCGCAGTTCCAAATGAGATCACCGTCGTGGCGATGAGCAGCACCGGGGCGAGCACCGATCGCAGGAGCAGCATGAGAATGAGCAAGATCACGACGAGGATGATCGGGATGATGAGATTGCGGTCGTGGATCGAAGCGTCTGTCGTATCGATTGCGGTCGCGGTGACGCCACCGACGAGTGCGTCGGAGCCGTCTGCTGCAAGCTCGGCACGAAGATCCCGCACCGTGTCTGCTGCCGCGTCAGAGTCTGCAGCGTCAGCGAGTGTGCCCTGAATGAGCACGTGGCCGTCGACAACGGTCGGTTCTGCAGCTGGCGTTCCGGGAGGGCCAAACGCAGTGATGCCGTCCTCAGTGATCGGTGCAGTGCCGCTCGGTGAATCTGACGCGGTCACTGAGACCGCGTCGATGCCAGCATGCCCGAGCAACAGATCTGTGACGGCGTCGAACTCACCCTCCGGCGTGACAATCTGCACGGGGCTGCCTGATCCACCAGGGAAGTGCTCGCCAAGCGCGACCTGGCCATCGCGTGCTTCAGATGTGCCGAGCACGAGATCTGATGCTGGCACGCCGTCCGCCTTGAGCTGGGTGATTCCGAGCGCTCCGATGAGCAGCACGACCGTGGTGACGATCCACACCATTCTGGGTCGCCTCTGCACAAGCTGTGCGACCTTTGACCAGAACCCCTTTGGGGGCATGCCGTTCTCGGCTATGACAACGTCGGGCTCAAACTTTGGTCGTCTCGGCCAAAACGCTGCACGCCCGAATGCAAAGAGCAATGCGGGAAGCAACGTCAGGGCAGAGAGCATGGCGAACAAAATGCCGATGGCGGCTACGGGGCCGAGTGTGCTGTTCGATTT
>JBQEBC010000068.1:0-9971 GCA_052106035.1 Leucobacter sp.
ATGCGGTGCTTGCGCTCCTTGAGCTCAACCTCGGTTGCAGCGCCAGCCTTGATGACTGCGACGCCACCAGCGAGCTTCGCAAGACGCTCCTGGAGCTTCTCACGATCGTAATCGCTGTCGGTGTTGTCGATCTCGCGGCGGATCTGCTGCACGCGGCCCTGGATCGCCTCTTCTTCGCCAGCACCCTGGATGATGGTGGTTTCATCCTTGGTGATGATGACCTTGCGAGCGGTACCGAGCATGTCGAGGGTTGCGTTCTCGAGCTTCAAGCCAACCTCTTCCGAGATGACCTGAGCGCCGGTGAGGATCGCGATGTCCTGAAGCATTGCCTTGCGGCGATCGCCGAAGCCTGGTGCCTTCACAGCAGCCGACTTGAAGATGCCACGGATCTTGTTGAGCACGAGAGTAGCGAGTGCTTCGCCCTCAACGTCTTCAGCAATGATGAGCAGCTGCTTGCCCGACTGGATAACCGGGTCAACGACCGAGAGGAGATCCTTGATGTTCGAGACCTTGCTGTTCACTACGAGGATGTAAGGCTCCTCGAAGACAACTTCCTGGCGGTCTGCATCGGTGACGAAGTACGCCGAGAGGTAGCCCTTGTCGAAGCGCATGCCCTCGGTGAGCTCGAGCTCGGTGCCGAAGGTGTTCGACTCCTCGACGGTGACAACACCCTCCTTGCCGACCTTGTCGATAGCCTCAGCGATCAGCTCGCCGATCTGCTCGTCGCCTGCAGAGATCGAAGCGGTTGCCGCGATCTCAGCGGTGGTCTCAATCTCTTTCGAGTTCAAGTGGAGCTGGGCAATGACAGCAGCAACTGCCTTTTCGATGCCCTTCTTCAGCGAGATGGGGTCGCTGCCTGCGGCAACGTTACGAAGACCCTCGCGTACGAGTGCCTGTGCAAGCACGGTAGCGGTCGTGGTGCCGTCGCCTGCGACGTCATCGGTCTTCTTTGCGACCTCCTTGACGAGCTCAGCGCCGATCTTCTCGTACGGGTCGTCAAGTTCGATCTCTTTGGCGATAGAAACGCCATCGTTGGTGATCGTGGGAGCGCCCCACTTCTTCTCAAGTACGACGTTGCGGCCGCGCGGGCCGAGCGTCACCTTGACGGTGTCAGCGAGAATGTTCAGGCCACGTTCGAGGCCACGGCGAGCCTCTTCGTCAAATGCAATCATCTTTGCCATGTAATTCGCCCTCCTGGACGTGTTCGGAGCTGCGGTGGAACCAATGGGAAACCACGCACGTATTTAGCACTCAGTCGATCCGACTGCTAACTCAATTTTGGCACTCTCCTGCTGTGAGTGCAAGAAGAGTTGCTCGCCTGGAGCGAACGCGGGTCATTCGTGACTGTGGCTAGGGGCGACGGCTAATTCGCATCCTTGGCAGGGCCAGCGTAATCACTGCCCAGAAGTACAACGAGCCTGGCGCCGTAGTCGGTGTACTCCGTTGACGAGTAGGTCGAGATTCCTCCGAGCTCGTTTGCGAGGCCCAGGGCAGCAGCCTCGTCTGCGGGATCCGCATAAAACACCGCTGAAATCTCAACGTCTGCACTTGCTGCAGGGACCGCGGCAAGAATGACACCGAACTTCTCGCTCGTAATAACGGGAGCAAGTCTCAGTGCGAGCTCGCCCTGCGCTGAGGTTCCATCGAGGAGAACGACCGATGCCTCAGGGTCAAGTTCTGCCGTGATCTGGGGCTCTGCAGGTATTTCTTGGGTCTCGGACGGTAACGGGGGGAGCGACCCCGAGGAGTTTGCAAGGTTCACGCCAATGATGCCAATGGCGGTGAGCAGCGCGGCACCCGCGAGGGTAGCGAACACATACAGCCACACAATGCGAGGTTGAGCGGTAACACGGTGCGCGCCGACGCGGCCCGAGTTTGGAACCATGTCGAACCGGTCGGTGGGGTACTCAGTGGAGGCGACGTCTGTCGATTGCTCGCTGCGTTGTGCCTCGTGCTGGTCTGTCACCCGTGTCCCCCGGCGGTTGGTGCGTGCGTTGTGGTGTGGTCCAATCCACAACCCTTCGCTCTAGAATAACCTGACTTGCCTGCGCACAGGCCGAGGCATCGAGCTACTCGAGCGAATCTGGCGCGTAGATCGCGCGCGCCAGCGCGTCGACCACATCAGGAATACGCGGACCGCTTGCAAAAAGCTTCGCATCATCGATATCAATAATGCGTCGGTGTTGCCCCGCCGCTGTGAGCGCAATACTCGGTTGCGCCTCGAGCAGACCATCAACGCCGTTCGTGCTTTCGAGACCCTTGGTCATTACGACAATGATGTCGGGGTTCATGCTGATCAGCGCCTCATCGGTCATCGGGCGCTGGCCAACCCACCCTGCTTCTTCTGCAACGTCAACGACGCCGACTGAGCTCAGGAGCGAGTCGATACCGCTGCCCTCTCCGAAGAGGTAAAAGATTCCCGCTCCGCCGCGAACGTACAGGAACGCGACGCGAGGTAAATTGCTCTCGTCGGTTGGAATGAGCTCTGAAACTTCTTTCTCTTTCGCGGCAATAGCAGTATCGACAGCTGCATTGAGCTCATCTGCTGCGGCAGCAACACCGAGGGCTGAAGCGATCTGGCGGGTTGCTTCGGCACTTGTCTCGGGATCAACTGATCGATCCACCACGACAACAGGGATGCCCGCGCTGCGCATCGTATTCACAAAATCGATACCACCGATGCTGAGGTCGGTGAGAATGAGCGTGGGCTCGAGCCCAAGTACTGATTCGGCCTCGATGTCGTGGCCTGCGCCGACGACGAGGGGAAGCTCTTCGGCGCCAGGAAACTCGGTCGTGGCGTCACGGCCAACGAGCTGATCGCTGAGCCCGAGCGTGTAAATAATGTCATTGAGGGTGCCCGTGAGAGAGATTGCGAGCACGCGTGAGGTGTCGGTGACCTCCACCTCAACGTCTCCTGCGCGATCCTTTGACTGCACCACTGTGGGGAGCGAGGGTGGGGGAGTATCAGTGAGGGGTGCGATGCTCGGGGTGCCAACAAGAGCCGTGGTCTCGCCCTCGAACGTTCGCGGATTATCAAGTGGCGTGAGCGTGCTGAGCGGGGGGAGCTCGACCGCAGTGCTCTCTATCGTCGTGTCCTCGGATCCAGCTATCTGGCACCCGGTCAACGAAACTGCAAGACCAAGCGCGAGCGCGATGGCTGCACGGGTACGTGAAGTGCGTGAAGTACGCGAGGCGCGAGATGCGCGTGAGGTGCTTGACGAAAGCATCGATTCCCTCCAAAAGGTTGCCGGAGTAATCTTAGCGAGGGAAAGGTATGATGAAGTGTGAGTTTTCACAAAACTCACATTTACCCGGTGCTTCGAGCGCCCCAGCCTAGTTACGAAGGATCTTCGCGCGCGCATGAACAGCACCGACAAAATCGTGCTCAAGCGACACGGCAGTCGGCTTCCGCTTCTCTACGCGGTGCTCTCTGTACTTTTGCTTGTCAGCGTGCTTGTCTCTGCGGGCACTGGGCAGCTTGCCATTCCGCCGCAGGAAGTACTTGGTTCAATTCTGCACCGCATCGGTATCGATTGGTTGCCGATGCCGAGTGTTGCCGCAGGCGATCAAGCGCTTTGGGCAATTCGATTTCCACGCGTTGCGATGGCAGTGTTTGTTGGCATCGGGCTTTCGGTTTCAGGCCTCATTATGCAGGCGATCTTCGGAAACCCGCTTGCAGAGCCCGGTGTCATCGGTATCTCCTCTGGAGCCGCAGTTGGCGCTGGTATCTCGATCGTGTTTGGTCTCACGGTGTTCGGTGAGTGGACGACTGCGGTGCTCGCGTTCCTTACTGGCCTCGCGGCGACCTTCGTCGTGTATTTCATGAGCCGGGCTGATGGGCGTACCGAAGTCGTGACGCTCGTACTCACTGGTATCGCTGTCAATGCGATCGGGGGAGCCGCAATTGCGGCCCTGACATTTGTCGGTGACACGCAGTCTCGCGAAGCCATAGTGTTCTGGCAGCTCGGCAGCCTGAAAGGCATGGGCTGGTCGCAGGTTGCTATCGTCACTCCGATCATTGCGGTCGGGCTCATTGCCGCGTATGTTTCAGCGCGCAAGCTCGACCTCCTCGCACTCGGCGAGCGAAACGCCAGGCATCTGGGCGTCAATGTAGAGCTATTGCGGATCGGCATGATCTTCGTCGTCTCACTCCTCGTGGGGGCGGCGGTGGCATTCGCCGGCATCATCTCGTTTGTGGGGCTGGTGATCCCGCACCTTATGCGCATGATTCTTGGCCCCGCGCACCTTCCACTGATCACCGCATCGGCGCTCGCTGGCGCGCTTCTCATGACACTTGCCGATCTGGCAGCCCGCACCATGGTGCCGATGGCGGAGCTTCCCATCGGCATTCTCACCGCCCTTGTTGGCGGCCCGTTCTTCTTCTGGCTGCTCAGGCGCACCCGCAAGCGCTCCGGGGGGTGGGGGTAATGAATGCCGCACGTCACGTCGGTCTTCCCACCAGACTCGCGCCGGGCACCGTTGTGTGCTCCGCAACTGGAGTCACGCTCGAACGTGGCCGGAGGCGGTTGCTCGACGAGGTATCACTCGATATTCGAGCTGGTGAGGTGCTCTCGCTCCTCGGGCCGAATGGCGCTGGTAAATCGACGCTGTTGCGTCTGTTGTCAGGCGACCTTGAGCCTGATGCTGGGTCGATCACCTTTGGGGGTCGAAACCTCAAAGAGTGGTCGCTGCTCGATCTCTCTCGTCGCCGCAGCGTGCTGCTGCAAGATAATCAGCTACTCTTCCCATTCACGGTGCACCAGGTCGTCGAGATGGGGCGTGCGCCGTGGCGCCGCACCCCGCTTGAAGACGACGACAACGAAGCCATCTCAGAATCGATTGCGGCAACAGATATAGGCCATCTCGGAAGCAGACGCGTGCCGTCGCTCTCCGGCGGCGAGCGCGCGCGTACCGCGTTTGCCAGGGTAATCGCGGGTCGCACGGGCATGCTCATGCTCGACGAACCGACCGCAGCGCTTGACCTCGGTCATCAAGAAGCGGTGCTGTCGCTTGCGCGCCAACGTGCGGCTGAGGGCGACGCGGTGCTCATCGTGCTCCACGACTTAAACCTCGCTGCAGCTTATTCAGACCGCATTGCTCTGTTGCGCGAAGGGAAACTCGTCGCCTCAGGAGAACCGTCGGAGGTGCTTGACGCGAAGATCCTTACCGACGTGTATCGCACACCGGTTGAGGTCATACCGCACCCCACAACTCGCCACGGAATTGTGCTTCCCATGCGCGGTCAACTGCCATAAGTTTCATTGATCTTCATTTGTCACTCACAGACTCGACTGGTAGACCGGTAGTTACACGAAATTGATTTTCGGTTCGTGAATTTCACCGTCACTGTTTCGACGAAAGGTTGTGAACAATGGGTACTGATGAAAAGAAATCTGACACACTCACCCTCCCAGCAGAGCGCGGAGACACTCCGACAAGCCTGCAGGAATCTGAGGGAGGTTTCAAAGCTTCGAAGGTGCTCCGCGACTCGCTCCAGAGAGTGCTCGTCGACCTAATTGCGTTGCACAACATCGGTAAACAGGCTCACTGGAACGTCGTCGGTCCGAACTTCCGCGACCTCCATTTGAACCTTGATGAGCTTGTGGACGTCGCGCGCGTCGGTTCCGACACGGTCGCCGAGCGAATGCGTGCACTGCACGCGGCTCCAGACGGTCGACCGTCAGTGGTTGCGGCCGATACGAGTCTCACCGAGTTTCCCGCTGGCGAGATCACCACGCACGAAGGCATTCGCCAGATGGTGCGTGTGATTGAAGACGCGGTGCGCACGATGCGTGACGTTCGAGATGCCGTCGATGAGGCGGATCCCGCATCTTCAGACATCCTCCACGAATACATTGTGAAGCTCGAGCAACAAGCTTGGTTCCTCGGCGCTGAGTTGCGGGTACCGGAGAAGTCCTAACTCCATAGGGTCCCCACTTCGAAACGAAGCGGCCCATGCCTCTGCTTTAGGCAGAGCGTGGGCCGCTTTGTTGATTCACAGCGTTGTCTCGTGACGCAGCTCTGATTCGTCGCATGGTGCGATCCTCAAATATCATCGAGTGGTCTGCAACTTCATAGATCGGGGACTCACCAGTGAGTGGTCAATCAGCTCGCCCATTTTCGGAGTCGTCCTCCGCCGAAAGATTCTCGGTCGCAGCTCTGCTCACGCTCGCGCTTCTCTCCTCTGTCGCTCCATTCGGAATTGACCTGTATCTCCCCGCATTCCCTGCGATGGTGGTCGATCTGCACACCACTACCACCGGTGTGCAATTGTCTCTCACCGCGTTTCTGATTGGCGCGGGCACGGGACAGCTCATGTTTGGGCCGTGGTCAGATCGTGTTGGGCGATATGGGCCGCTACTCACCGGGCTGGGGATATACATCGTTGCGAGCGTGGTCGCGTTCACCGCACCCACAATCGAAGTGCTTGTCGTTGCGCGGCTCGTGCAGGGGCTTTCTGGCGCAGCAGGCATGGTGCTTGGCCGCGCGATGGTGCTGGATCGCGCGCACGGCGCCGAAGCCGCCCGCATCATCAACATCATGATGGTCATCGGGGGAGCAGCCCCGGTTGTCGCGCCGCTCGTTGGCAGCGCTTTGAGCGAAGCGATTGGGTGGCGCGGGCTGCTCATCATTGTGGCCTCACTCGGCGTCGTGTCTCTCTTCGCTACGCTGTCGTTTCTCCGAGAAACCCGCCCGTATGAAGTGCGCATTGCGCGTCCTCCGCGCTCGAAGGGGAATGGAGCCGCGAAGGTGCTCCTCGAACGACGGTTTATTGGGTTCACCCTTGCGTACGCATTCCTCACCTCAGGGCTTTTGGCCTACGTCTCATCTTCCCCGTTCATTTATCAGGAGATGATCGGATTTACGCCCGGACAGTTCGGCATCGCGTTCGCCGTGAACTCAATTGGTGTCGCACTGTTTAATGCCCTGTCTGCGCGGCTTGCCGGGCGTGTGGATCTGCGGATGCTGCTGCTCGCTGGGCTCATTCTGACCGCAATTGCCGGCCTCGCAATTCTGGTTCTTACGCTCTATGCAGCGCCACCTGTTGCGTTGCTTGTGCCACTTTTCTTCGTGGTTGCCCCCTGTGGTCTTGTATTCGGAAATGCGACGGTCCTTGCACTTGATCAGGTGCCCAGACACATTATGGGGCTTGCGTCGGCAGTGCTCGGAGCGTTGCAGTTTGGTATGTCAGGTATCGCTGCCGCACTTGTCGGTCTGGGAGGCGAGCACTCCTCGCTGCCGCTCGGCATTGCAATGGTTGTGTGCTCTACCGTTGCGCTCACAGGGTTTGCGCTCGCGTATCGCGATCCTCACACCAATGCGGTCAATTCAGAACAGTAGGTGCGGATTGTGACTTTTGGACTTTGGGTTCCGCTCTTCACCGCTTGTATCGTGATCAGTCTCACACCAGGTGCCGGGGCGATTAACACGATGTCGAATGCGCTCGCGAGTGGGTGGCGAAGATCGCTCTGGGGCGTGATCGGTCAACAGGTCGCACTCATCGTATTTATTGTTATCGTGGCGGCCGGAGTTGGCGTGTTCGTGGCCCGATCACCACTTCTCTTTACGACGATCAGGTACCTCGGCGCCGCCTACCTCGTGTATCTCGGGCTGCGTATGGTGTTCAGTCGCCCGAAATTCACGGACGAAGACGGGCTCACTACCGCCCAGAAGCGGGAGAGTGCATTCTCGATGGTGTTGCGTGGGTTTTGGGTAAACCTACTCAACCCGAAAGCGATCGTGTTCTTCCTTGCGTTCATTCCTCAGTTCATCAGGCTCGATGAGCCCCAGCTTCCGCAGTACGTGATGCTCGCGGTGACCTGTGTGATTGTCGATGTGTGCGTGATGTGGTTCTTCTTTGCGGCGGCGGCTCGCCCGTTTGGCAGATACGCCCGCACCGTGCACGGACAGCGTGTGCTCAACTCAATCTTTGGCGCCCTGTTTGTGCTCGTGGCCGCGTTGCTGCTGTTCATCCACTAGTTCGTGAAGCATATTTCTGGCATGCAGCTGGCTGTAGTTCACCGCAGTGTTTTGCCGCCCAAGTTTTTTTACTGCCCAATCTTTCGCTAAGCTAATCTGGTTGGCCCCTATAGCTCAGCGGTAGAGCTGCGGACTTTTAATCCGTAGGTCGTAGGTTCGATCCCTACTGGGGGCACAAACCGAGAAGGCATCGCCTTCGAATTTGTGACCCGTGCCGCTACTGCGGCAGCCCACGGAGCGAAGCGCGGGGCAGGGCACTTTCGTCCGCTGCCTCAATCCCTGCTACGGCGGGGATTTTTGCGTTAAGCGGCACTGCCGACTCGATGGGGAGTCGGGCAAAACAGTCCGAAGCCCCTTTTGTCCTATAAGCCCCTATAAGCCGTTCTTCATAGCTCGTGGAAAACGAGTGCTTCCCTTTGGTGTCGTCCAGGAGAGAGATCGGTGAGAATTTAAATATGACGTGTATGGACGTTTCGGGCACATCCGGGAATGAGCTTAGTAAGAGCACCTTGTGAACGGAGAGAATTATGCGAGCGAATCACTTTGACGAGCTCCTGCAAGCGAGCGACCCCACCGTGTCACTCACTGCGGCAGAACGACGACTCGTCTCGAAAATGGTGAGGGGTTCGACCCCGAGGAATTGGCGGTCTCGCCCCGTCGCCACTATTGCTTTGGTTGCGTTACTGCTGGGTGGGGGAGGCACAGCTGTTGCAGCCATCGGACTCTGGTCGCCCTGGGCACAGAACGATGCTTTTGCGAAACTGACGTTCGAGCTCCCGAACGGGACTGAGTGCGAGTATCGACTTGGGGACATGAGGGACGCTCCGGAAGAGGTGCAAAAGGTAATTCAAGAAGCATTTCTGGACTATGAACTTGACGAGAAGGATATTTCGGATGCTGCGGCATACCTCGGAATCACCGAGAACCCGATCACAGATGATGAAAAATACGCAAGGGCCGCGAGGTGGGCCGCAGCTCTACGTGTAGAAAAGACTCTGAATGAGCATGGCTTGAAACCTGAGTACCAATTTTCTGGCGAAGGGTTCTGCTCGTGACGGAAAACTGGCGCCGTGCACATCTTTCTAAAACGCTTCATAGTTCCTCCGATGACCTCCTGAAATACTTTCTGCGACGTATCGATCGAGAGGACGCTGCGGATGCTCTGGCCGACGTCATGACTACAGCGTGGGAACGAATAGACGTAATGCCGGTAAGTCCTGAAGAGGCTCGTATGTGGTTGTTCGGTATCGCGCGGAATACACTGATGCACGTACGCCGGGGCAACCTCCGGAGGGCACGACTCGCTAATCGACTTCGTGATTCTTTCGATGTCCGTTACTCGCCTCCGTCTGACACGGGCATAGAGGTACGAGACGCTCTAAGCCGCATGGAGGACGAACTTGCTGAGCTTATACGTCTGGTTCACTGGGATGGTTTCTCGCTCGTAGAGGCTGCTGCATTACTAGAGATACCTCCATCGACTGCGAGAGGCCGCTACCAACGGGGCAAGCAGGCAATTCGTGACGCGCTCACTTTGGAACATAATGAGACCAGAGCCTCCAAGACGTAATCACAAGCCATATCCGAGGCCTAATTTTGTCTAGTCGTTGGCCTCGGTCAGACAACAGAGAAGCTCGCTCTCGCTACGGGCAGCCTTGACTTGCGCAGAAGAGCCTCGTACGGCGAGGAGACATTGAAAAATGGGGCACTTATTTCTCAGAGTTCAAGGGGATATCCTGCCTGTTTACGTTCGGCTACCCCGCCAATTCCAGGTGCTACCTCCTAATAATTATGCGAATCGACGAATGGGTGAGCAAAGATGCTTAACCGAATTAGATGAAAAACAAACTCTATTGCAGCTATTGCGGCAGCGGTAGGGCTGATGACAGGAGGATTGTTCGCCGCTGGCGTTTCTCCAGCGGCTGCTGCCACATTTGAGTCGGCAACGGAAGTGCCGGATCTCCCTCGAGTTAGTGATTTAATCTCGGATT
>JBQEBC010000069.1:0-1869 GCA_052106035.1 Leucobacter sp.
CCCGTTCAGTCTGTTGTGGCGTTGGATGGCTGGCGCACGATCGTGCTCGACACCTCTGTACCTGGCGCCGGGTATGGCTCCCTCGACGATTCACAGCTCGATTTCTTGGCCGCGGCGCTCGAGACACCCGCAGAACACGGCACGGTCATTGTCATGCACCACCCGCCGATCGCCGCGCAGACCGATCTGCTCGAAGCGCTCGCGCTCGGCGAGGAGGACGCGAAGTCATTCTGGGAGATCGTGGACGGCACCGATGTGCGCGCCATCTTGAGCGGGCACTACCACCATCCGATCGTCGAGTTCGTGCACGGCATTCCAGTCATCGTCGCCCCGGGAGTTGCGAACATTGCTCGGGCGTTTGAGTCACGCAGCGAAGAGTCGGCGCTTGATGGGTTCGGTGGTGCGTCGATCGAGATCACTGCCGATTGCGTGCGCGTCGTTTCGTTCGAACGCCCAGTCAGCGACCGAGAGGTTTTTCGGTTTCCCGAAGAGACCGTGCGGCTCATCATCGATCAGGCCGGGCGGCCTCACTAGGGTTCCTGCTACTCAGTGTCATAGCGCAGCACGAATCGCGCCTCGTCTCCGCGCAAGCGGCGGCGCACGTAATAGACGGGGGTACCGTCGTCGCTCGCTGACACACCGTCGCGCACGAGGAGCGCTGCGCCCACTGGCACATCGAGCCGTTCCGCATCCTCAAAGTCGGCTCCGACCGCGCTGAAGGCACGCCAGAGGTATCGCAGATCCATGTTGAGCCCATCGGTGAACGCGCTCACCACCGAGGCGTAGGTGTCAAGAAGTGTGTGGATCGGACCGATGTTGCTGCGATACCAGTAGCTGTTCGCGATCCACCCCTTCCCGCCATACAGCATGACTGTCTCGAGATGACAGAGCTCTTCGAGAGCTACCCCCAGGTGCTTCGCAGCGACAGACCCAAGCGTGCCCGAAGCGGCCTCGCACGAGACGACGAATTCGTCGACCTGGCGCACTGGTCGCGCCGAGCGCCGCTGCGAGTGCTCGTCGAGCGCTTCGACCATTGCGTCGGCTGATTGCATGGCGCGCGGCACACTCGCCACGATCTCCACGAGATCTGGTGGGGTCACAACAAAGGTGCCGACGCCGCGGCGGATCTCGACCGCGCCGAGACGCTGCAGCTCGATGATGGATTGTCGGAGCGTGAGTCGTGTCACCCCGAAGCGCTCGGCGAGCACTCCCTCGTTGGGAAGCTTCTCTCCCGCGACGAGCCTGCCCGATTGCACGTCGCCCCAGAGTTCCGTCGCAATGTGTCGATACATCGGAACGCCGCTTCGCGCAGCTTCACGGACATTTTGCTCATCGTTCATCTCGTACTCCGCTTCACGTCACTTGACCACGCAAACATATAGACGTCTAGATGACTCAGAGGGTTACTCAGCAGTGCCCTCAGCTTATAGAAAGGTGCGTCATGCGCAAACTCATCGGTCCCGCCGCCTTCCTCGTCGGAGGGTTGCTACTCGCGGGCTGCACTTCGACAAGCTCCTCAGCGGCTGAAGGAGCGGACGGAAACGTCGATCCCACAGCTGTCGTCGATATTCAGGTCGGCCTCGAGCCCACAAGCTTAGATGTTCGCACCACCTCAGGCGCCGGGCTCGTGCAGCTCATGCGCGGCAACGTTTACGAGGGACTCGTCGGCATCTCCGAAGATCTAGAAATTTTGCCTGCACTCGCTTCCGAGTGGGAGATCTCTGAAGACGGGCTCACCTACACCTTCACCGTTCGTGAGGGTGTGAAGTTCCACGACGGCACCTTGATGTCCATCGATGACGTTGTCCGCTCGCTCGAATCTGCAAGCGCCGAAGACTCACTGAACCCTGACGCGAAGCGCATGGGAGC
>JBQEBC010000069.1:1969-8959 GCA_052106035.1 Leucobacter sp.
TCGAATCTGCAAGCGCCGAAGACTCACTGAACCCTGACGCGAAGCGCATGGGAGCAGTCGAAACAATCGAGGCGAAAGACGACACCACTCTCGTCGTCACCCTCTCACAGCGTGACATCAACTTCCTCGACACCCTCACCACTGCCGCAGGGTTTGTCACGCCTCACACTGACGGCCTTGACCTGTCCTCGACCAGCAACGGCACCGGCCCGTACACGGTTGATCAGTGGAATCAGGGATCTACTATTTCACTCGTACCGTTTGCAGAGTACTGGGGAGATGCACCAGAAAATGGTGGCGTCACATTCCACTACATCACTGATCCCACCACAGCCGCGACTGCGCTGCGCAGCGGCGAGATCGACATGATTGCAGGAACGACCCCAGAGACAGCCGCGCTGTTTGCGGATGATGAAGCCTTCAACGTCACCGAGGGTGCGTCAACCAACTGGATGACACTCGGATTCAATAACGCGACCGGCCCGCTGGCCGATCAACGAGTGCGTCAAGCACTGCGTCAGGGCATCGACAAGCAGGAGCTCATCGAGGTCATCGGCGGCGGTGCCCTCGAGGTCGGATCCATGACGGTTCCCACTGACCCTTGGTACGTCGACACCCTCGATTCGGCACCGTATGATCCGGCCGCCGCGCAGCAGCTGCTCGCAGATGCGGGATATGAGAACCTTGACCTCACACTCACCGTGGCGAACACTTATGACACGATCATCTCGGAGTTCATTGCGGCAGAGCTTGCGGAGATCGGTGTGAACGTCACCATTGACTCGGTCGAGTTCGCCACCTGGCTCGAAAAGGCGTACACGAATAAGGATTACGAGCTCACCATGGTGCTCCACGTTGATCCATCGACGCTCAGCTACTACGGCAACCCTGACTATTACTGGAACTACGACAACGCCGAAGCACAAAAGCTCGTCGCAGAGTCGAGCACCGCGGCATCCGTCGAAGAGCGCAACGCGAAGCTCAGCGAGGTCGCACAGATTGTCGCAGAAGACTCGGCGAGCGATTGGCTCTACTCACCGCAGACGCTCATCGTCACCGACAGCGCACTCGACGGGTACCCCACCGGTCGAATCGCAAATAACCTGCAGCTGAGCACCATCACGGTCTCAGAGTAGTTCGCCGAGTAAATCGAACCGCTAGTCACATGACACTCCTCACCGAGATGAACCGCAAGGGCGCCAGGCTCGAGAACTTTAGTTCCCGGGTCCGGCGCCCTGCGCTCGACATTCTGAGTGAACTACTCACGCTCGCCATCTCATTACTCGTCGCAAGTGCGGTGATTTTCGGGCTGCTCGACATCTTGCCCGGAGACCAGGCTGCCGTGCTCGGCGGCACTGATGCCTCACCCGAACAGATTGAGGCGCTGCGCACGCAACTCGGTCTCGACAGGCCACTTGCCGTGCGCTACCTCGACTGGCTCGGCGGCGTGTTCACCGGAGATCTCGGCACCTCAGGCCTCGATGGCCGCCCCGTTGCGGGCCAACTCGCCGAGAAGATGCAGGTCACGATTCCGCTTGGGCTGCTCGCGCTGCTCCTGAGCGTAGCCATTGCGGTGCCGCTCGGCATGCTTGCCGCCGTATACCGAGAGAGCGCGTTTGGCCGCACGATTGCGGCATTCAGCCAGGTATCTGCCGCAGTGCCCACCTTTGTTATTGGGCTGCTGCTGGTGGTGGCAATCGCGCTTCCCACGAGCCTGTTCCCCGTGCAGGGGTTCCCTGCGCATCGCTGGGAGGATCCCACGGGCGCCCTCCGCGCCCTGTTTCTCCCCGCACTCTCCATCGCGATCGGTCAGGCCGCAATTCTCGTGCGTTTTGTACGCAGCGCGACGATTGACGTGCTGACGAAGGATTGGGTGCGCACCGGTCTCGCACAGGGGTGGTCGCTTCGCACGATCCTCTTGCGCCAGGGCCTGCGTAACGCGTCGCTCCCCCTCATTGGGGTGATCGGTCTCGAAATTGCCGGGGTGCTCATGGGATCCGTCATCGTCGAGCAGCTCTTTGCTCTTCCGGGGGTCGGCGGCATGTTGCTCGCGAACGTCGGTAACCGTGACATTCCGTCAATCCAGAGCACCCTGTTCGTGCTCACGGCACTCGTCATGATCTCGACGGTTGTGCTCACCGGGCTCTCTCGCCTGCTCGATCCCCGCGTCAGGAGGACCGCGTGATCTCTCGTTTCCTTCGTAACCCACTCGGCATTATCGGGCTCGTGCTCATCGGTATTCCCGTGATCGCGGCGCTCGTGTCACTCGTCTGGCTCCCACACGATCCCACGGTGTTTTCTGCGGTGGATCGCTGGCTCCCCCCGTCTTCCGAGCACCTGCTCGGAACCGATGCGGGTGGACGCGACCTTTTCAGTATTCTGCTGGCTGGCGCACAGACCACGCTCTTCGCGAGCTGCGTGGCAACCGCAATCGCCGTGCTCGTCGGGTTGCCTCTTGCCTTGCTCACCGTGCTCGCGCCCAAGCGCGCAGGCGCGGTGATGGAACGCGGTGTTGATATCGCAATCGCGTTTCCGACCCTCGTGCTCGCCATCATTCTCGTTACCTCGTACGGGGCGAGCCTCTGGACGTCGTCGCTCGCCATTGGGCTCGGGTCATCCGTTGTCGTCGCCCGCACGCTCACCCCCGAGTTGCGTGGATTGCTCGCCGCCCCATACATCACGCTGGCTACTGCTGGCGGGGTGAGCACTTTCGGGATCCTCGCCCGTCACGTCTTTCCGAACATCGCGCCAACACTGCTCGTGCGCACGACCCAGCTGCTCGGGGTGTCCGCGCTCGCGGAGGCGGGACTCTCGTACCTTGGGTTCGGCACCCCACCTCCAACAGCGTCCTGGGGCCGCACGCTTTCCGATCTGCAATCACAGGTCTTGACTCGCCCCGAAGTGCTCATCGCACCGAGCGTCGCCATCGTGGTACTCGTGCTCGGGTTTGCTCTGATCGGCGATGCGCTCCGCGACGCCCTCGAGCTCCAGCAGCGTGGCGCCCGAAAGCCCCGCGCCTTCCGCGCACCGCAGCCATCAAAGCCCTCGAAACCCTCAGATCCCTCAGCAGCATCCGCAGCACCAGATCTCGAACTTGCCACCAGAAAGATTCTCACATGACGCTCCTGCAGATCACTAATTTGAGCATCGACATCGGAGACCGCCGCATCGTGCACGACGTCTCGCTGCGCATCGAGCGCGGTGAGCGCGTCGGGCTTATCGGCGAGTCGGGTTCTGGGAAGTCGCTCACATGCATGGCCACACTCGGGCTGCTCCCACCGCGGGGCCGCATGAGCGGCAGCATCCTCATCGACGGCGAGGAGGTGAATGGCGCCTCCGCCTCGACGCTTCGCGCCCTCCGCGGTGAACGCGTCGGTTGCGTGTTTCAAGAACCGCAGAGTGCACTCGATCCGCTCATGCCTATTCACCGCCACCTCGTCGCTGGGCTCCGCGCCCACGCGCCACTTCGCCGACGCGACGCGTTCGCAAAGGCGATCGAGCTCGCGCACAGCGTTGGGCTCCCCAACCCCGAAACACTCGTGCGCAGATACCCGCACGAAATCTCTGGCGGGCAACGACAACGCGTGATGATCGCGATGGCAATGGCGTCGCGCCCTGCGCTTTTGCTCGCAGACGAGCCGACGACAGCGCTTGACGTGACCGTGCAGGCAAAGGTGCTCGATCTCATGAATGATCTCGCGACGAAATCTGGCACCGGCAGTTTGCTCGTCACGCACGACATGGCAGTCGCTGCGACGCGCTGCGACCGCATCGTCGTCATGCAGTCGGGCCGCATCATCGAGGAGGGAACCCCCGAAGCCCTCATCGAACGACCGCAGGCCGAATACACGAAGAGGCTCATCGATGCTGCATATGCGACAAGCTGGCAGCCCGCACGGGTTCCGGTGGCCGCATGACGAACGACACCCTCATGAGCGCTCGCGGCATCGGCATGCGGTACCCCGGCTCACACGCTTCGGCACTCACAGATGTGAATCTTGATCTCCGGGATGGTGCCCATCTGGGAATTATCGGAGAGTCTGGATCTGGGAAGTCGACGCTCGCGCGCATTCTCCTCGGACTCCAAGCACCCACCTCTGGAAGCGTGTTCTTCCGCGGCAAGCCGGTACCCACCGGGCGCGGAAAGGCTGCGCGCGACTTCCGACGCTCGGTGCAGGTCGTAATGCAAGACCCCTTTGCCTCACTCAGCCCACGCATGGCTGTTGGTCGCATCATCGCGGAGCCGGTGCGTGCACTCCGCCCCGGATGGAACGAGCGTCAGCGCGTAGACGAACTGCTCGCCGCCGTCGATCTGCCACTCGATTTCGCAGAACGATTGCCGCGTGAGCTTTCGGGCGGCCAGCGTCAACGTGTCGCGATTGCGCGAGCGCTGTCGGTGCGACCCGAGCTCGTGATCGCCGACGAACCCGTGAGCGCCCTCGACGTATCCGTGCGAGCCCAGGTGCTGCAATTGCTGCGCCGGCTCGCCGCACATGAGGGCCTCACCGTTGCTGTTGTGTCACACGACCTCGGCATCATCGATGGTCTCTGCACCGAAACCGCAGTGATGTCGCAGGGCCGAATCGTCGAGTACGGCTCCGTGAGCCAAGTATTTGACGCGCCAGTCCACGAATACACCCGCGAACTTATCGCAAGCGTTCCCGTGCTTCAGCCACGGGACACCACGAGAATGGAGACCCGAGATGCTCACTAAGCAGCTCCCCACAGCCGACGTCACAGTCGACACCACAGTTGACACCGCCGTCGACGTCGCCATGCACCGTCTGCATAATCTGCGCCCGGTCGGCGGGCTCCCCACCAGTACCGGGGAGTTTGTGAGAGGCGACCTGATCTGGCGATCGGCCGCCCCGCTCGCCGAGCGTGACAGCAGCACCCGCACAATTATCGACCTCGGTGTGCGCACTGTCATAGACCTCCGCGATGGTGCTGAGCGTGACCGCACCCCCGGCGCGTGGTTGCACGAAGCACTCACGGTGGTTCCGCACGCGGTGTTTGACGATCAATTGCACTCGATCCATTTCGCCGAACTCGCCGAGCTGTACAGCCTCATGGTGGGCGACTTCGGAATACGGGTCGCTGGCGCGTTCTCGAAAGTCGCGGCGAACGCGTCAGCCGGGGTGCTCTTTCACTGCACCGCTGGCAAAGACCGCACGGGTGTGCTCGGCGCGCTCATACTCGAGGTGCTCGGTGTGGATCGCGCGCTGACGCTTGCCGACTTTGCGCTTTCGCAGGAACGCCTCGGCGAAGACTACCTCGATGACTTATTCAAGGGGCTCGACGTCGAATCGCTCCCCGGGCTTGCCGCACACAAAGCAACCGCCTCGCCACCCGAGCTGCTCGCTGCCGCGCTCGAAGAGATTGACCGCACATACGGCGGAGTTCCGGCCTTCTTGCGTGCGCACGGGGTATCCGACGCAGAGCTGCACGCCCTCCGCGAAGCGCTACTAATCGAGGCGGCCTAACGCCCGGGGCGCGGTCTAAAGTTCGATGCCGTAGAGATTCGGTTCAGGTGCGAGCAACAGACCAAACTCCTGTTGCACCCGCTGCACGATGAAACGCGCAAGCTCACCGACGTCGTCGGCCGATGCGGCACCGCGATTCGTGATCGCGAGCGTGTGCTTTGACGACACCGCAGCGCCCGACCCGGGGAGCCGAAACCCCTTCGGCACGTCTGCGTGTTCGATGAGCCATGCTGCGGAAAGCTTCACTCTCGGCTCTTGCGGAGTCTCAGGCGTCTCGAGCGGATAGCCCGCCTCAAGCTCCGCGAGCGTCATGACAGCTGGTGGCACCTCGCGCTTCCCCATCGGAAACCGCGGCGCATCCGCAGGAAGTCCGCGCGAGAATCGCTCGGAGACAATGGGGTTCGTGAAGAATGAGCCCGCGCTCCAGGAGTCGTGATCGGCCTCATCCAAGACCATGCCCTTCGATGCCCGAAGTGCAAGCACTGCGTCGCGCGCAACGGAGAGCGGTACCCGTTTGCCGAGATCTACACCGAGCGCAGCGGCGAGCTGCGGAAATCGGATGCGCCCGGAAATCGCGACCGGACCGTCGCTGTGCGCAGACGCAAGCACCGCAGCGTCGCTGAGCACGAGATCAATTGAGAGCACCACGCCATCGAGCCCCTGCTTGATCACCGAGTCGCGATATCCGAGCTGCAGCTCAGCCGCGCTCATGCGGTGCACCTCGTAGTCTGATGCGCTCAAAAACTCGATGGAGTGGAGCACGTCTGAGAGCTCTTGCCCGTACGCACCGATGTTCTGTATCGGGGCCGCACCCGCGAGCCCCGGAATACCCGAGAGCGCTTCGATGCCCGCCCAGCCGCGATCCACGCACTCGGCAACGAGCGCGTCCCAGTCGTGGCCAGCCTGCACCCGAAGGCGCACTGATCCGGGCGCAAGCTCGGTGTCGGTGATGCGCTCGATCCCGCTCGTGCGCACGAGCAGCACGGCACCCGGATACCCCTCGTCAGCGACGACCGTATTCGATCCACCGCCAAGCAGCAGCCAGTCTTCGCGAGTGTCCCAGAGCTCTATCGCGAGCTCGATCAGCTCATCGCGGGTGTGCGCGGTGACGATGCGTTCAGCGGGCCCACCAACGCGCATCGTCGTGAGCTCAGCGAGGGTGGTCACGCGAATGCCACCACCAGTTGCGATTTGCCGAGCACGGTTGCACCGTCGAAGACAACTTTCAGGTCGATGCGTGCCGTGCGCGCGTCGATATCGATGGCCCCGACCGTTGCGGTCACGGTGAGCATGGCGCCCTGTTCCGCATCAACCGGAACCGGGCGAGTAAAGCGCGACTGGTAATCAACGACTGCACCCGCGGCACCGACCCAATCGGTTACCGTCGAGCCCGCAACGCCCATGGTGAGCATGCCGTGAGCGAGCACGCCGGGCAGCCCAACCGACTGTGCAACATCATCGCGGTAGTGGATCGGATTAAAGTCTCCCGAGGCTCCCGCGTATCGCA
>JBQEBC010000070.1:0-8531 GCA_052106035.1 Leucobacter sp.
GAATGTCGGTACCAGAAACCGATGTGTTGCCAATTACACCATATCCCAATGGCTGGTTCCGTCACCCTTTCAGGCGCGGCACCAAGAGTCTACTTTACCGTGTTCTCACCCAGAATCCAAAACGACGCACTTCCATATTCAGCAAACCGGCGTACCTTGGAAAGTGTCCAGCACCAAGGAGGTGCATCATGAAGCGAACAACCGTCATCAAGTACCAAT
Source organism: Leucobacter sp. (assembly GCA_052106035.1). Lineage (GTDB taxonomy): Bacteria > Actinomycetota > Actinomycetes > Actinomycetales > Microbacteriaceae > Leucobacter. The sequence goes on from JBQEBC010000070.1 coordinate 220, forward strand.
CGCCGAATCGCCCCTACATCGAACCAGTACATGTCTCGAGCGCTCACGACGCAGGGAATGGGCACGGAACAGTCAGGCGCTGGCCACCGGGAAAGACACTCGATCACCCCGTCCTCGACGGATCCACACAAAGCTGGAAATCAGATCACGACACCGAGAACCCGTGGCGTGGACTGAATGACCCGGGTCTCATCGTGCACCCGAAATGGGGGCGCAAGGCGAAGTGGCACTGGTTCTGGGAGTAACTCGACTTCAGCGAAGTTGTTGGCCTAGGCCGTGATGCGTTCCCGCACCAGTGGTCCAGGAAGGTGGTCGCCCACCACCGCCTGCGCATCGATATCCCATGCGCCCTCGATCGCTTCGAGCGCCCGAGGGAAACGGGCCGCGTCTTCCCCGGAAAGCGTAAAGAGGGGCTGACCTGCTGTCACCGTGTCTCCTGGCCGCGCGTGCAGATCAATACCTGCAGAGTGAACCACTCGGTCGTCGGCACGCGCACGACCGGCGCCCAGACGCCAGGCTGCGATGCCGAAGGGCAGAGCCTCAAGTCGTGATACCACACCCGAAACAGGCGCAGTGATGATGTGTTGCTCACTTGCGATAGGTAGAGCTGCATCGGGGTCACCGTTCTGAGCGATGATCATGTTCCGCCAGCTATCCATCGCCTGGCCAGAATCAAGCGCTCCTGCGACATCAGCATCATCGATTCCCACGAGCGAGAGCATCTCGCGCGCGAGCGCAATGGTGAGCTCCCGAACGTCGGCAGGTCCGCCGCCGGCGAGAATCTCAACAGACTCACGCACCTCATTCGCGTTGCCAATCGTTCGCCCCAGCGGCACATTCATGTCAGTGAGAAGCGCTGAGGTCTTCACACCAGAATCGGTGCCGAGCGCGACCATCGTCTCAGCGAGCTCCTTGGCCATGGCGTACTCCTGCATGAACGCACCAGAACCAAACTTCACATCGAGCACTAGTGCGCCGGTGCCCTCGGCAATCTTCTTCGACATAATGCTCGACGCGATGAGTGGAATTGCATCAACGGTACCGGTGACGTCTCGCAGTGCATACAGTTTTTTGTCTGCAGGGGCGAGCCCTGATCCCGCTGCGCAAATGACCGCGCCTACCTCACCATCAAGCTGCGAGAACATCTCCTCGTTTGAGAGTGCCGCACGCCATCCAGGAATTGACTCCAGCTTGTCGAGCGTCCCTCCGGTGTGTCCGAGTCCGCGGCCTGAGAGCTGTGGCACGGCAACGCCAAACGACGCGACAAGCGGGGCAAGTGGAAGGGTGATCTTGTCACCGACACCCCCCGTGGAGTGCTTATCAACGGTCTTCTTCGATAGCCCACCAAAGCTCATCCGCTCCCCCGACGCAATCATTGCGTCGGTCATCACGCGAATCTCGTCCCGCTGCATACCGCGCTGAAACACCGCCATTGCAAACGACGCCATCTGCGCATCTGACACGTACCCTCGCGTATACGCGTCGATCATCCACCGAAGCGCTGGTTCCGGCACCTGGTGACCGTCGCGCTTCGCTCGGATAACGTCTACGGCGTCAAACGGTTCGACACTCATTGAATGTCCTTTCAACAGGGAAGTACGAATTAAGAAACGATGCGTTCGATGTCGCGTGGTCCAAAGGCATCAGGGAGCACCTCATCAATCGTTCTGATACCCGACACGGTATCGAGAAGCATGCCCGCGGCCGAATGTTCGAAGAGCAACTGGCGGCACCTGCCACACGGCATGATCGTCTCACTGTCACGATTCACGCAGACGAACGCAACGAGCTTACCCCCGCCTCCCATATGAAGATCCCCGACCATTGCACACTCTGCACAGAGAGTCACACCGTACGAGGCATTTTCAATGTTGCAGCCCGAGACGATCCGCCCGGAGTCGGTGAGCGCCGCGGCTCCCACAGGATACTTTGAGTACGGCACATATGCGTGGTCTAACGCGGCAATCGCTGCCTCACGGATCGCGCCCCAGTTGATGTTGTCATCAGTCATGACTCTCCCCTATGACTTAATATACGGTTTACCGGACGCAGCAGGTCCGCGCGAGCGCCCAACCAGCCCTGCGACCGCAAAAATCGTCACTACGTATGGCAGCATCAACATGAACTGACTCGGCACTGGAGAACCAATCACCGAAAGCACCCCCTGCAGATTCGATGCGAATCCAAAAAGCAGTGCGGCCAGGGTGGCCTTAATAGGATCCCACTTACCAAAGATCACTGCGGCGAGGGCGATAAAGCCGGCTCCCGCAGTCATCTCGCGGTTGAATGATGGCACAGAGGCGAGCGTGTAGAACGCGCCGCCCATGCCCGCTATCGCGCCCGCAAGCAGAAGATTCAGGTACCTGGTGCGCGCGACCTTGATACCGACAGTATCAGCAGCCTGCGGGTGTTCACCGACCGCGCGGAGCCGAAGTCCCCATCGCGTGCGATACATCGCAAACCATACGAGGAAGACGACGACGTACATGATGTACACGATGATGGTTTGGCGGAAAAACACCGGGCCGATGATGGGTATTTCACTGAGCCCCGGGATCGCAAATGCCTTAAACGGCTGCGGTGAATTCAGCAGTGCAGAATTCGGAGCGAGCACCTTCGAGAACAGGAACGTCGTCACACCTACAACAAGCACGTTCAGCACAACGCCGACAATGACCTGATCAACGAAGTACGAGATCGCAAACACCCCAAGCACGAGCGACACAAGCATTGCCGCCACCATTGCTGCGACGACCCCTGCAGTACCGGCGATCGCAACGGCAGCAGCATCAGAAATCGACGCGTTTTGGAGTGCTCCGTGAAAGACCACTGAAGCTACAACCGCGGCCGAGAATGCGCCCGCAAGCAGCTGCGCCTCGATCGCGATGTTCACCACGCCTACTCGCTCGCCGATCACGCCACCGAGTGCGCCAAATACCAGTGGCGTTGCGAGTGCGAGTGCACCGCCCAAAAGACCGATCATCGGAAGCGTACCTCCGGCAGCGGCCCACGCAAGGAAACCTACGAGCAGAAAGACGACGTAGACGGTCGTGAGCCAGAGTGGTGTTGATTTTCTCTGCGACACACGGAGTGCCGAGTAGGCGGCGCATAGGAGAAGCAAGACCGCTGCCACCCACGCCGTCGCAGTAGCGGGAGCGAGAACGTCAGGGAGTGAAGTGAGCTCGTGTCCACCAGAGAGCCGAAAGGTGGTGACACCCTCGCGTGGCGCGAGGAGCGGGAGCAAGGTGAAGAGGACCGCGAAAACACCGAAAATAATCGGGGCCTTCCACGAGGTGACAGCGACGCGGCGCAATTGGCCACTCATCGGCTGCGATGGTGCTGCTGTGGTAGCGCTCATGCTGACACCTCCTTCTTCTTGTTACGGAGCTTTCGTGCTTTTCGCTCAGGATCAGGAAGGTGGAACATCGCGCGCACCAGGGGCGGAGCTGCGATGAACAGTACAATCAGCGACTGCACGACAAGCACGATTTCGACCGGTACGCCCTGTGACGCTTGCATCGCGAAGCCACCGGCCTTGAACGCGCCAAAGAGAACTCCGGCGCCGAGAATACCGATCGGGGACGACCGTCCAAGGAGCGCCACGGTGATGGCATCAAAGCCGATACCCGCGTCTATATCACCGCCAAATCCTGAGGTGACCGTACCCTGTACCTGGCTCACGCCAGCAATACCAACGAGTGCACCCGCAATGAGCATCGCGGTGAAGTACACGCGGCTCACGTTGATGCCGGCCGTCTTTGCAGCTTCGGGGTTTAATCCGACGGCACGGAACCGGAAGCCGATGCTCGACCGTTCGATGAGCCACCAGGTGAATGCGACGGCGATGAGTGCGAGGATAAGCCCGGCGTGCAATTTGAACTGCGGCCCGAGGATCTGTGGCAGCACGGCCGAATCCGACATTGCTGCGGTTTTCGGGTTCTGTGATCCGGGTGCCTGCAGCACGCCCTGTGTTGCGAGCATCCACGCGAGCAGATACACGGCCACATGGTTGAGCATAATTGTCACGATGACCTCGTGCGCACCGGTTCTGGCTTTGAGGTAACCCGCGATTGCAGCCCAGCCTGCGCCCGCGGCCATACCCGCCACAATTGCCACGAGCATGTGGATTGGCCAAGGCATCGTCAGCGTGGTGCCAACATACCCGGTAGCCGCGGCTGCAACAAGCAACTGACCTTGACCACCAATGTTGAACATACCCGCACGGAAGGCGAGACCAACTCCGAGACCAGCGGCGATGAGCGGGGTCGCAAACTTCAGCGTTTCGGTGAGCGGACGGATGCCCTTCGCGAAGGTATCTGCGGTGTAGTTATAGACGGAACCCTTGAATAGCGCAGCGTATGCGCCGGCTACAGAATCCCAAACTGCAGCGAGGGTGTCCCCCGGACGGGAAAAGAAGTAACCGGCGGCCTCTTGCACCCCTTCATCGGTGAACGCAATCATGATCGAACCAACAATGACTGCCGCGAGCACAGAAAACAGAGAAATTATCGCGTTTCCGGTCGTGATGTCGGTGAACGCCTTGCGCCAGCGTGAAACTTCTGGCGCGGTGAGCGGGCTCTGCGTCTCAGTCATGCCTGTGCTCCTTCGTTCATGCCTGCCATCATGAGGCCGAGACGCTCCCTCGAGGTGTCACCTGGAACAATACCGACCACCTTGCCGCGATACATCACCATAATGCGATCTGCGAGCGCAGTCACTTCGTCAAGCTCCGTCGAGATCACAATGACTGGCACACCTGAATCGCGGGTTTCAATCACTCGCTGATGAATAAACTCGATCGATCCCACGTCAACGCCACGGGTCGGTTGCGCGGCGACGAACAGCTCAAGGTCTCGGCTAAGTTCGCGCGCAATCACGACTTTTTGCTGGTTTCCACCCGAGAGACTGCCCGCTGGCTGAGTTGGACCCTGTGTTCGGATATCAAACTCTTGTATCTTCTCGCTTGCAAAGTCGATGAGTGCGCCGAGTTGCAACGTTGCACCTTTCACGAACGGTTCACCGTGAGAACGGTCGAGCATCATGTTCTCAGCGACAGAGAACTCCTTGACAAGCCCATCAACACTGCGATCCTCGGGCACGAAACCAACACCCTCGTCGAGAATTTCACGCACCGATCGGCCCATGAGCTCGCGACCGTTCAGCTTCACACTGCCGCGAACATTTTGCGCGAGCCCGACAATTGCTTCGGTGAGTTCGGTCTGACCGTTGCCCTGCACCCCCGCGACGGCAAGCACCTCTCCACGTTTCACCTCGAAACTCACATCATCCACGAGTACAAGCCCAGAAGGGTCTGTCACCGTGAGGTTTTGGACAGCGAATGAAATTTCTCCAAGTTGCGGGGCATTCTTGTGCACGGTGAGTTCCACGGGGCGGCCAACCATGAGTGACGCGAGTTCCGCGTTGCTCGCAGTCGGTGATGCTTCGCCCACGACCTTCCCCAGACGGATCACCGTAATACGATCCGCAACCTCGCGTACCTCTCGCAGCTTGTGCGTGATGAACACGATCGATGTTCCCCCATCACGTAGCTGGCGCATAGTCGCCATAAGTTCGTCGGTTTCCTGCGGCGTGAGCACCGCGGTGGGCTCGTCAAAGACGAGAATCTTCGCGTCACGCGACAACGCCTTGATAATCTCAACACGCTGCTGCACCCCAACGGGGAGATCTTCTACGAGCGTATCGGGATCAACATCGAACCCAAACCGGTCGGAAATCTCACGTACGCGTTGCCGAGCAGCTGCGAGATCGAGGATTCCGCCGCCCTTGGTCGATTCATGACCGAGCATGACGTTTTCGGCAACCGTGAAGACGGGGATGAGCATGAAGTGCTGATGCACCATGCCGACTCCGGCGACCATCGCGTCGCCTGGCCCCTCGAAGTGTTGAGCTTTACCGTCGAGGAGAATCTCTCCTTCGTCGGCTCGATACAAGCCGTACAACACGTTCATGAGGGTAGATTTGCCAGCACCATTTTCACCGAGGAGGGAATGAATCTCACCCTCTTCAACGATGAGATCAATATGATCATTCGCGGTAAAGGCACCAAACCTCTTGGTGATGCCTCGAAGTTCAAGCTTCATGTGCTCGATCCTAGTGGTGTGAAGTGTGGCACAAAAGACTCGGGAGTGGCCGGACGCTGCCGGCCACTCCCGAGCCCTGTCATGTGTGTTAGTTCAGGTACGACGTGACGGTTACCTTACCGTCAATGATGTCCTGCCTCAGTGCCTCAATCTCGGCAACGAGATCTGCATCAACTTTGTCCTCAAAATTGTGCAGTGGCGCGATTGCCACACCTTCGTTGTCGAGGGTTCCGACATATGCCTCTGCGTCAAACTCATCGTTCGCGCTCGACATGACCGCCTCGTAGACCGAGAGATCCATTGCCTTGAGGATCGACGTAAGCACGAAGTCTTGCGTCGTCTCATCAGAGTCAAAGAGGTCTGCATCGGTACCAATGAGGGCTACGTCACGGTTGGTTTCCTTGATTGCCTGCAGCGCAGACTGGTAGATCGGGCCACCAACTGGAAGCAGCACGTCTACGCCCTGGTCGAGAATGTTTGTTGCAACGGTCTTTGCTTCCTGGTTTGCTTCGAAGCCACCAGTGAACGAACCGGTTGTACCGTCCCAGCCCACAACCGACACGTCAGTGCCCTTAACCTCGTTGTAGTGGTTCACGCCCTGCAGGAAGCCATCCATGAAGATGGTCACTGTTGGGAATTCCATACCACCGAAGGTACCGACTTTGCCGGCCTCAGAGTATCCAGCGGAGAGGTATCCAGCGAGGAAAGCCGCCTGAGCTGTGTCATACAGGAGTGGCTTCACGTTCTCGGCGTCCTTGGTGCCATCGAAGTCGTTGTCAGCGGCATCGTCAACAAGGATGTAATCGATGTCAGCGTTTGCTGTCGCAGACTCCACAGTAGCGGCAGAGAGCGCGAAACCAACCGAAACGATAGCGTTGCAGCCTTCGCCAACCATGCTCTCAAGGTTCGGGGCGAAGTCAGTTTCGCCGTTTGACTCTGCCTGCTTCACATCAACTTCGAGCTCGTCAGCAGCCTTTACCACGCCCTCGTAGGAAAGCTGGTTGAAGGAGCGGTCATCGAAACCACCGGCGTCAGAAACGATGCAGGGCACAAAATCAGATGCCGCTGTGTCGCCATTGGACTCTTCTGGCGCCTGGCCACATGCCGATAGGCCGAGCAGCAGGCCTGCAGCAGCGGAAGCGCTGAGCAGCTTATTGGTGGTGGAGATGGTCATTCATGCCTCCCAGATTGAGCGCTCGCGACAGCCGCGAGCAATTCTTACTCATGCACAATTTCTACCTCACTGACCACTGCTTGGCACACCAGAATCGAGAATGGTTGCGATTCCGATATGAAACAAGCCTCGAACAGGTGGTTTGCTTGGCTAATTCCGCAGATCTATCGCGGGTACGGGAACCCCTCGAGCTCACGAGATCGGGTCAGCTCCGCTCCCGTCGAGGCCGTCGATGTAGCGCAAGACGATGCCTTCCCGCAGCGCCCACGGTGAGATAGTAAGGGTAGATACGCCAAACACTTTCATGGCGGTTCGCAGCACGACCGCACCGGCCATGATCTGGTATCCACGCTCTGGGGTTATCCCAGGGAGGTATTCGCGAACAGAACCGGGCATGTCGCGTAACGACGGTTCCCACTCGCGAAGACCCGCGTAGTGCAGCGGTGCGAGATCGCCGGTGTCGGGGTCTGCTGGCCCGCCGACGAGCCGAGCGAGTGAGCGGATCGTCTTTGAGGTACCTACCACCCGTTTCGGTTTCGGACGACCCCGAAAGAGTGAGTTACGCACCGCCGTGAATTCAGCGCGGGCGTGGGCGCGGAGCCTCGAAATATCGTCAGCTGACGGTGGGTCTTGCGGGAGATACAAAATGGTGGATCGTCCAGCACCCAAGGGCAACGACACCTGCACATCGGGATATTCATCTGCGCCCTGGGCGATCTCGAAAGATCCGCCTCCGATGTCGAATAGGAGGATCTCGCCTACAGACCATCCAAGCCACCGGCGTACCGCAAGCATCGTAATGCGGGCCTCATCCTCGCCCGAGAGAACATCAAGTTTCACGCCAGTTTCCTGTTCGATGCGCGCAAGCACTTCTTCGCCATTTGCTGCCTCGCGAAGCGCGGAGGTCGCGGTTGCGATCAGGTCGTCAACGCCGATCTCGTTCACGGTTGCAACGGCCCGCGCGATGGCGTCGATGATGCCGCGCACGCCTTCTTCGGTGATCGCGCCGTCGGCGTCGAGATACCGCATGAGACGCA
>JBQEBC010000071.1:0-7760 GCA_052106035.1 Leucobacter sp.
GATCAGCTACGCAGCCACCCGGAGATCGCCGCGATCGAAACATGGGCAAACTTGCACATTGTGAAGGAACAGTACGGCGAAGGCGATCAAATCAGCGCCAGCGCGCGTACAGATCGGGTCGACGCGCACGCAAATAGTCTGCACCGTCCCTGAGTGGTGCGGGGCTCGGGATGTCCGCGAAAAGAAGCTCCTCACCGCGCCCTGCCTGGGCCAGTATTTGGCCCTCGCGTCCCGCCACAATTGAGCGACCTGCGAAATCGACGACGCAGTCTTCAACGGAAGCCTCTTCGCCCGTAGTGCGGGCGTGATCGGCATAGGCGACAACCATTGCATTTTCGGCAGCGCGCGCCCTGATGATCACGTCTGGGACGTAGTCACCGCTTTCATCGATCGCCGTAGGCACGAGCAGCAGGTCAGCACCCTTCTCAGCGATGAATCGTGCGGGCTCGGGGAACTCGATATCGAAGCAGATCTGCAACCCGACCTTCCGCCCATTCCACTCCACAACTGTGGGCGCGGCCTCACCGGGAGTGAACGCGAGATCCTCGTCGCCCCAGAGGTGCACCTTCTCGTAGGCAAGCACATGTGCGCCGGTAGCGTCCCAAAGCCCTGCCGCGATCGCGAACGTGCCGTCTTCTCGGGCGTGAGGAAAGCTCGTGACAATTGCAATACCCACCTCGGCGGCGACCGCGGCGACGTCGACAGGGATTTGTGCAATGCGCTCTGCGCGCAGCCAGGCTGCGAGTTCCTTCGGCGCATACCCGGTGACAAAGAGTTCGGGCGTGAGGAGGAGTTCTGCGCCGGCCTCGCGCGCATGCTCAGCGGCCTCGCGGACGGAAGCGAGGTTGCGTAACAAATCGAGCGGCGTGGCAGCTGCCTGCAAGAGTGCGATCTTCATGACTTACGCCTGACTCCGCTCGAGGCCAGCGAGGGTTTTCTTGCCGCGGCGGAGCACAGCGAAGCGGTCATGGAGCAAATCCGAGGCCTCGAGCACAGCGTCGTCGGCTTCAACCTTCTGATTGTTCACGTACACGCCGCCCTGCGAGATTGCACGACGCGCTTCACCGAGGCTCTTCACCAGCCCCGCATCAACAAGCAGCTGCGCGATACTCGCACCGGCAGCGCCGATTGCACTTGGAAGTTCAGCAAGCGCAGCCTCAAGTGTTGCGGCATCAAGCGAAGCGAGTTCGCCCTGACCAAACAGAGCGGCCGCGGCATCAATTGCGCCCTGGGTCGCGGCCGCGCCATGCACAAGGGTGGTTACCTCGAGGGCAAGCCGTTTCTGTGCCGCACGCTTGAAGGGCTCTTCCTCGACCTGCCGCGCGAAGTCCTCAATCTCAGTGCGCGACATGAAGGTAAATACCTTCAGGCGATCGATGACGTCGGCATCCGTTTGATTGAGCCAAAACTGGTAGAACGCGTACGGTGAGCACATTTCAGGATCGAGCCAAATGGCGTTGCCTTCGCTCTTGCCAAACTTCGTGCCATCGGAGTTAGTGATGAGCGGTGTGCCAATGGCGTGCGCAGACACACCCTCGGCACGACGAATGAGGTCGGTGCCGCTCGTGAGATTGCCCCACTGGTCGCTACCGCCAGACTGCAGCTTGCAGCCGTATTGGCGGTAGAGCTCGAGAAAGTCGTACCCCTGCAGAATCTGGTAGCTGAATTCCGTGTAGCTAATGCCCTCGTCTGAATTCAGGCGAGCCGCCACCGCATCTTTCTTGAGCATCGTGCCGACGCGGAAGTATTTTCCGATCTCACGCAGAAAGTCGATCGCAGAAAGCGGCGCAGTCCAGTCAAGGTTATTGACGATCCGCACGGCATTGTCGCCCTCAGTCGCAAGAAACCTGGTGACCTGCGCCTGGAGCTTACCCACCCAATCAGCGACAGTCTCGGGGCTGTTGAGCGTGCGCTCCGCGGTCGGTCGAGGATCACCAATGAGCCCAGTGGATCCACCGACGAGCCCGAGCGGTTTATGTCCTTTGAGCTGCAAGCGACGGAGCAACAGCAGCTGCACAAGGTTACCCAGGTGCAGACTGGGCGCTGTGGGATCAAACCCGCAGTAATAGGTGAACGGGTCGCCCTCGAGCAGCGTCGACAGCGCTGCCGAGTCAGTCGACACGTGCACAAGCCCGCGCCATTCGAGTTCCTCCAACAACGTGGAGAATCCGTCATCATTGCGCTGAGTTGCGAGAATCTCAGTTCGCTCGCTAGACGCAGAGCGTTCGTTACGTACAGTCACGAGGGGCAGCTTACCGTGACCGGAACTCAGCGATGCGCTCTTCGAGCTTCGCAAGCTGCTCGGCGACGCGCACAGAAGCAGTGCCGCCAGCCCCCGTGCGAGAGTTCACCGAGCCTTCGATCGTGAGCACATCACGCACACCGGGTGTGAGATGCTCAGACACCTCGAGCAGTTCAGCGTCTGACGGGTCGTGCAGTTCGATACCACGCTCTTCACAGTGTCGAACGAGTTCGCCCGAGATCTCGTGAGCATCGCGGAAAGAGATTCCCTGTTTCACGAGCCATTCGGCCACATCGGTTGCGAGCGAGAAGCCCTGCGGGGCGAGCTCGGCCATGCGCTCGGTGTTGAAAGTCATCGTTGCAACCATGCCGGTAAATGCGGGGAGCAAAACCTCGAGCTGCGCGATCGAGTCAAAGACCGGCTCCTTGTCTTCCTGCAGATCACGGTTATACGCGAGCGGTTGCGCCTTGAGCGTCGCAAGCAGCCCGGTGAGATTTCCGATAAGGCGACCCGACTTGCCGCGCGCGAGCTCGGCAATGTCTGGGTTCTTCTTCTGCGGCATGATGCTCGAGCCAGTCGAGTAACCGTCGTTGAGGCGCACGAAGCCAAATTCTTTCGTGTTCCAGATGATGATCTCTTCAGCAAAACGTGAAAGATCTATGCCGATCTGGGCCGTGACGTAGGCAAACTCAGCGAAGACGTCACGTGCCGCGGTGCCGTCGATGGAGTTCTCGAGCGGATCGCCGAGACCAAGTTCGCTCGCAACGAGACGCGGATCGAGCGCAAGCGACGATCCCGCCAGTGCGCCACCACCGTAGGGGGAAGCGCTTGAGCGTTTCGCCCAGTCACGCAAGCGCTCAAGGTCGCGAACGAGCGGCCACGCGTGCGCTGCAAGATGGTGTGCAAGCAGCACCGGCTGCGCGTGCTGGAGGTGGGTGCGACCGGGAAGGATCGCTCCCTCATGTGCGACAGCCTGGCCGTGCAGCACCTCGATGAGATCTACGAGCATCTGGCCGATGAGTGCGCCGTGGTCAAGCAAGTACATGCGGCCAAGAGTTGCGATCTGATCGTTGCGGCTACGGCCCGCGCGGAGTTTGCCTCCAAGTTGTACACCCGCGATCTCGATGAGCCCGCGCTCAAGCGCTGAGTGCACATCCTCATCGTCTTCTGCGGCAACGAATCGGCCGTCGGCGACGCGCGCCGAAAGCTCATCGAGCGCGGCGAGCATGCCAGTGAGCTCAGCCCCGGTGAGGTACCCGGCTGCGGCGAGCGCCTTCGAATGTGCCTTAGATCCACGAATGTCGTACTGCGCAAGCGTCCAGTCGAACTGGGTTGACTTGCTAATTGCTTGCAGCGCGGGTGACGGGCCGCTTGCGAAGCGCCCGCCCCAGAGCGCACCGGCCTCTGCTGCGCGATTACCTGATTCAGTCATTTAGTTGCTCTCCTTCACAAGAAAAGTCATGAGCGCCTTCTGCGCGTGCAATCGGTTTTCTGCCTCGTCCCAGACCACGCTCTGCGGCCCGTCGATGACCTCAGGTGCTACCTCGTACTCGCGATACGCGGGGAGGCAGTGCAGAAAAATTGCGCTGTCATTGGCGAGGGCCATGAGCTCGGGCGTAACTCGGTAGTCACCAAAGGTGGCGATCCGCTCTGCCTTTTCGCTTTCTTGTCCCATCGACACCCAGGTGTCGGTGATGACTGCGTCTGCTCCGGTGACCGCTGCGATCGGGTCGGTGAGTACGCTCACGCTCCCGCCGGTCTCGGCCGCTATACGCTTGGCATCTTCAATGATGTCTGCCCTCGGCGCGTACCCTTCGGGGCCTGCAACCCGAATGTGCATGCCGGCGGTCGCAAAACCGAGGAGGTATGAATGCCCCATATTGTTTGCGGCGTCACCCAGGTACGTTGCGGTGAGGCCCCGCAGGTCGCCTTTACGTTCACGTATCGTCTGCAGGTCGGCAAGAATCTGGCACGGGTGGAAGTCGTCGCAGAGACCGCTCACCACCGGCACGCTTGAATGCTCAGCCATCTCTTGGAGCCCCGCGTGCGAGTACGTGCGCCAAACGATGAGTGACATCATTCTCGAGAGCACCTTTGCGGTGTCAGCGATGGTTTCTTTCATTCCCAGCTGCGCCTCGCCTGGGTTCACGAGAATCGCGTTGCCGCCAAGGTCCGCGATTCCCGCAGAGAAACTGAAGCGGGTGCGCGTAGATGTCTTGTCGAAGATCACCGCAACTGACTGTGGCCCTTCGAAAGGACGCTCGCTGAAACGGTCACGCTTGAGCCTTGCGGCGAGGTCGAGAACCTCGAGCTGCTCGGCGTGGGTGAGGTCATCGTCTCTCAGAAAGTGCCTAATCACCTGAACAGTCTACCGGCCTGATACGTTGTCATCTTCTGCAAGACCGAGCGACGGCGCCGGTAACCCGTATTCGGTTCGAAGGGCTGCGCAAGCCGCATACCAGCCGGAGAGTCCGTGTACGCCTGGGCCGGGTGGCGTCGACGATGAACACAGATAGATTCCTTTCGCAGGGGTGCGCCAGGGTTCAGCGCTGAACACTGGTCGCGCAAGTAGCTGCCGCATGGTGATCGCTCCGGCACTAAAGTCGCCTCCGTTATAGTTGCGGTTGTACCCGCTGAGCTCCGCAGCTGTCATCACACGCAAATCGACGATTCGGTCACGAAACCCTGGCGCGAATCGCTCGATTTGAGCGATCACTTTCTTTGAGACATCAACCGTCGAACCGTTCGGCACGTGCGTGTAACTCCAGATTGGGTGCAGCGTGCGGCCGTCATCATGTGTTCCCAGACGTGTTCGGTCGAAGGATGCGGCCTGTGCAAGGAGAACAAAGGGTTGTTCAGGATGATTCCCCGCGGCTACCTCCCGCTCGGCGGCGGCTATTTCGTGCCGCGATCCGCCGATGTGCACTGTTGGTGTGGAGCGCACACGCGGATCGCGCCACGGGATCTCACCGTCAAGCACAAAATCAACCTTTGCTGCGGCGTCACCAAAGCGGAACCGCTCGAGCGCACGTCGATATCGTGCGGGGAGCACTGATCCGCCGATACTCAGCAGGCCCCGAGCAGAGGTGTCAAAAAGCTTGACCCGATACCCGGTGAGTTCTTCGATCCGCTCAATGGGATGCCCCGTTTCAATGCGACCGCCGTGGGCCAGAAGGTCGTCGGCGAGCGCGTCTGAGATCGCACGCGACCCGCCAACCGGCACGGGCCATCCACGAGCGTGTCCGAGCGCACCAAGTACCAACCCGGCGGCGGCCCCAGACAGGCGCGGCATTGCAGCAACTGTGTGAGCTGCGGCCCCGGTGATGAGCGCGGGCGCTGCGTCTTCGGCGAACCGCAGATTCCAGAGCGGGCTCCCCTGTTCTAGCGCGCGAAGTCCCATAGTCAGTGCCGCGACTGGATCGCTTGGTGTTCGCAGCATGCTGCCGCCGAACGCAAAATCCCTGACACCCTCAAGCCTGCGCAGCAGGGGTCGATACACGCGCTCATATGCACGACCATCGTGACCAAGTTCGTCAGCCGTGCGCGCGAGATCACGGTACGCAATCGCGGCACGATCACCGTCGAGTGGGTGTGCAAACGATGCTTCAGGAACAATAAGTTCGATACGGCGTTCAAGCTCGAACGCGCGAAAGAATTCTGTCTCGACTGCGAGCGGGTGGATCGCCGAACACACATCGTGCAATACGCCCGGTCGCACGACCTCACGTGTTCGTGTCCCACCGCCGATTGTCTCAGCGGCTTCAAACACGGTGACGGGCACCCCCGCACGCGCGAGCGTCACCGCTGCGGCAAGACCGTTCGGTCCGCTGCCGATGACGGCAGCTCGATCTTGGGTGGGCATGTTCTCAGGCTACCCACCGATGTGCGAGAAGCGGCTATGCCTCGACGGGCACCTCTACAGTGAGCTCAGCATCCGCATGGTGTGCAGGAGCGAGATCGAGCACGCGGTTGGTGCGTGCAAGCGACTCCTTCGCCGCATCCGGGCGCCCGTTCAAGCCCTGCCCCAAAGCGGGAACCTGCTGCGTGAACGTCTGCTTCCATTCGCTCGTGAACTCTTCAGGGAAACACTTCTCGAGCACCCCGAGCATCGCGTGAACCGCGGTGGAAGCACCTGGTGAGGCACCGAGCAGACCCGCAATGGTGCCTTCTCCTCCGGTGATGACTTCAGTACCGAATTGAAGAATGCCACCCTTTTCCGGGTCGTTCTTCATAACCTGCACACGTTGACCCGCAGTGATCATTTCCCAGTCTTCAGCGCGCGCGGTTGGCATGTATTCGCGAAGCGACTCAAGCTGCTTCTCACGGCTTGCGAGCACCTCTGACACGAGATACTTTTCGAGCGCAAACTCGGTGAGGCCGACCTTGACCATGGGCCCAATATTGTGCGCGCGAATCGACAGTGGAAGATCGAGCCACGAGCCCTTCTTCAAGAAGTTGGGGCTGAACCCTGCGTAGGGGCCGAACAGCAAACTTGCTTCGCCATCAATGATGCGAGTGTCAAGGTGAGGCACAGACATGGGAGGTGCGCCAACAGCGGCTTTGCCATAGACCTTTGCCTGGTGCTGCTTCACAATCTCGGGGTTCGAAGTCTTCAGGAACTTGCCGCTGATCGGGAACCCGCCGAAGCCCTCAATTTCAGGAATGTGTGAGGACTGGAGCAAGGAGAGCGCGCCGCCTCCGGCACCGACGAACACAAACTTCGCGTTCGTCACTGTGGTGCCATAGCCTGCACGATTACGCACGTGCACGTCCCAGGTGCCATCTGTTTCTCGGCGAAGCTTGGTGACTTCGTGGCCGAGGTTCAGCGCAGCTCCCTCGCTTTCGAGGTACGTGAAGAGCTGGCGTGTGAGCGAACCAAAGTCGACGTCGGTGCCGCTTTCGGAACGAGTGGCAGCAATCACCTCGTCCTTTGCGCGACGGTCAATAAGCAGTGGCGCCCACTCAGCGATCTGCTGCGGATCATCGCTGAATTCGATGTCTGAAAACAGGGGCTCCTGCTTCAGAAGATCGTATCGCCGACGCAAGTAGTCAACATTCTCTTCACCGCGCACGAACGTCATGTGAGGCGTCGAGTTGATAAAACTTGAGGGATCCCCGAGAATTCCGCGCTCAATGAGCGTCGACCACCACTCGCGTGACAGCTGGAACTGCTCGTTAATAGTGACGGCCTTATCTGTCGACAGGCTCCCGTCTTTACCCTCAGGCATATAGTTGAGCTCGCAGAGCGCGGCGTGGCCGGTGCCAGCGTTGTTCCACCCGTTACTGCTCTCGGTTGCGACCTCCGTACGAGACTCAAAGATCTCGATACTCCAGTCAGGTTGAACCTGCTTCAGGAGGGTACCGAGCGTGGCGCTCATCACGCCGCCGCCGATTAATACAACGTCTACTGTGTTCTTGCTCACGATTTCACAGTCTACCTCTCCCCCGCTGCGAGTGTCTCCAGCCCGGGTTCTAGTTTGAAGTGCAACATCAGGTTGTAAGGGTGGGATCCCAGGCT
>JBQEBC010000072.1:0-7664 GCA_052106035.1 Leucobacter sp.
TAGCACTGGCACGAAGAGGAGTCCTTCGAACATGTTCAGCAATATGGGTGGCCCCACCCTCATCGTCATAGTATTTATCGTGTTGCTGTTGTTTGGTGCTCCAAAACTTCCTGGTCTCGCACGGAGCATCGGGCAGTCAATGAAGATCCTCAAGAAAGAGGTCACCGGCGACGACGAGAAAACCACTGAGACCGACGGTTCAAGCTCCGAAGGTTCCAACACAGGCGAGACGAAGAAGTCAGAGTAGATTTCTTCAGATCATCGAAAAATGCCCCGGCAGTCTGCCGGGGCATTTTCGTTGAGCCATCGTCTAGCTGGACTGCGTCTCCTCGATCCAGCTGAGGTATTCCTCATCAATGTTTCCGGTGATGTACTCACCGGTAAAGCAGCTCGATTCGAGTTCAGTAACCTCATCCTGCCCCGCAAGAATCGCCCGAGTCATACCCTCAACGGTCTGATACACGAGATGATCCGCACCCAGCACCTCGGCGATTTCTGCCGGGGTGCGCCCGTGCGCAATGAGCTCTGCGCGTGATGGCATGTTAATGCCATACACATGTGGGAACAGCACCGGCGGTGCGGCCGAGGCGAAAATTACCGACCGGGCTCCCGCAGCGCGAGCCATCTCGACGATCTCACGTGAGGTCGTTCCGCGAACAATCGAGTCATCTACAAGCAATACATCCTTGCCCTTGAACTCGACGCTCATCGCGTTGAGCTTCTGTCGTACGCTCCGCTTACGAACCGCCTGACCCGGCATGATGAATGTACGGCCGATATAACGGTTCTTATAGAACCCCTCGCGGTACTCGATTCCAAGCTTCTTCGCGAGCTGCATGGCGCTCGGGCGTCCTGAATCAGGAATCGGCATTACGACGTCAATATTCACGTCTGGAAGTTCAGTTTTGATTTGCTCGGCAAGCACATCACCGAGACGCAGTCGCGCGTCGTACACTGAGATGCCGCTGAGCACCGAGTCGGGGCGGGCAAGATAAATGTACTCAAAGGCGCACGGAACGAGCTTATGCGTAGGGGCGCACTGGCGTGACGTGAGCTGGCCATCAGCTTCGATGAGAATAGCCTCGCCCGGCTCGACATCGCGTACTTTCTCGTAGCCGCCTGATTCGAGCACGAGCGACTCTGAAGCGACGATCCACTCGTCTTGCCCTGACTCTGCGACTCGATGGCCAAGCACGAGCGGGCGAATGCCGTTTGGGTCGCGGAAAGCGACGAGCCCATACCCGGCAATGAGTGCGATGGCCGCGTAGGTGCCCTCGACACGCTCATGGAGTCGGGTCACCGCAGAAAACACCTGCTCAGCATCAAGCTCAAGCCCTGCAATATTTGACTGCAGCTCGTTTGCGAGCACGTTCAACAGCAACTCAGTATCGGAGTGCGTATTGAGGTGTCTGCGATCGACGTTATACAAATCTGCGGTGAGCTCGCGTGTGTTTGTGAGATTGCCGTTGTGCACGAGGATCAGCCCGTAGGGTGCGCCCACGTAGAACGGTTGTGCCTCCTCCTCGTGGGCGGCATCGCCCTTCGTGGCGTAGCGCACATGACCGAGACCAACATTTCCAAGTAGCTGGCGCATGTCGCGGGTGCGGTATGCCTCGCGCACCTGCCCGTTTGCCTTCACCATGTGGAAGAAATCGCCCTCAAGCGTGGCGATTCCAGTCGAATCCTGACCACGGTGCTGGAGTAGGAGCAGGCTGTCATAGACCTGCTGGTTGACGAGTTCAGACGAGACAATGCCAACAATGCCGCACATATTGCGAATTTGCTCCTGGGGTAGAGGATGGCGCCAGGCGACGCATTCCCCCATTTTCGCATAGTTCGGGGCCTCGGAGGAACTGGCTGCGAGCGAAGTTGAGTGCGCTCACAGGGTACCCTAGAGTGGTGAGCGAAAACTCGTCGATTTATGCCCAGTCCGGTGTCGATACTGCAGCCGGAGACCTTGCCGTTGAACTGATGAAGTCAGCGGTCTCAAAGACCCACGGGCCAGAGGTGCTGGGAGGTGTCGGCGGTTTTGCCGGCATGTTCGACGCTTCGGCTTTGACGGGCTACAAGCGTCCGCTGCTTGCCTCGTCAACCGATGGCGTCGGCACGAAGGTAGCCATCGCTCAGGCGATTGACAAGCACGACACGATTGGCCAAGATCTTGTCGCGATGGTCGTCGACGACATTGTGGTGGTGGGTGCCAAGCCGCTCTTTATGACCGACTACATCGCCTGCGGCAAGGTGGTCCCTCAGCGAATCGCCGATATTGTGCGAGGCATCGCTGAGGCGTGCCAGGCGACCGGCACCGCGCTTGTTGGTGGTGAGACCGCCGAGCACCCGGGTCTTCTTGGCCCCGATGATTACGACGTCGCAGGCGCAGCGACCGGCGTTGTTGAAGCCGACCGTATGCTTCACCCCGGCCTCGTGCAAGATGGCGACGTCATCATTGCAATGGCGGCCTCGGGGCTCCACTCAAACGGATTCTCATTGGTTCGCCACATTCTTGCTGAACGCGGCATTGGGTACTTTGATGCGAGCACTGATCTGGGTACGACGTACGGTGAGGCACTTCTCACACCGACCGCGCTGTACACGTCGCCGCTGCTTCGCGTGCTTGAAGATCCGGCGACCTCAGGTGCTATCCACGCCCTGAGCCACGTGACCGGTGGTGGCATTGCTGCGAACCTTGCGCGTGTGCTGCCTCAGGGCTCCTGGACCGAAGTGGACCGCAGTACGTGGTCACCACTCCCAGTGTTCCGGCACCTCGCCGACCTCGGCGGACACACACTCGAATCACTCGAGGGTGCATGGAATCTCGGCGTAGGTATGTTCGCGGTCGTCGCCGCGGATCGCGCGCCTCTCGTTGCGGCAGCACTCACAGCAGAGGGACTCGACGCATGGGTTGTGGGCGAAGTTTCGACCTCAGCCCGCGACTTCGACGGTTTCGAGCAGGGCGCCAAGGGCGTTGACGGTGGGGCCGTGCGTCTCGTTTCTGCGTACGCGAACTAGCCTCGGGTGATCATCGCCGTAGCAATGGCGGCGATGCCTTCACCGCGCCCGGTGAGCCCCAATCCGTCTGATGTTGTCGCACCGAGTGATACCGGCGCACCAACGAGCGCGCTGAGAGTACGTTCGGCCTCGGTCCGTCTCGGAGAAAATTTTGGACGATTACCGATGATTTGTACCGAGATATTCACCGGTTGCCACTTGTGCGCGGCTATTCGCTGGAGCGCGAGCGTGATGAAACCACTGCTCGCCGCGCCAAAGGTTTCGGCTGTATCAACTCCTACCAGCTCTCCAATGTCACCGAGTCCCGCCGCAGAAAGTAGCGCGTCAACGATTGCGTGGCACACGACATCGCCATCGCTGTGACCAGAGAGGCCGGGCTCGTCCGGCCAAACGAGACCGGCGAGCACGAGAGATGCCTGCGCGTCGTGCGCGTGCACATCGACACCGATGCCGACTCGAATACCAGGAGTTGTGGTCATAGGAGGCCTCCACCACGGGTGTTGAGTAGCGCCTGAAGAAGTACTAAGTCGCCAGGGGTCGTGAGCTTGTGCGCAAGCACGTCGCCCATCACAGTGCGCACGATGCCTCCTGCACGCTGCACAACCTCAGCATCATCCGTGGGCAATTCGGCACCATCTGTCGGGCTGCTCCGAAGAGTTTCATGTGCGGCAACAATAAGCTCCCGCGGAAACCCTTGGGGCGTCTGGACAGATACAAGCGGAGCCCGATCCACCGTTTCGTGAACGATGCCCGCTGCATCGATGCGTTTGAGGGTGTCGGCGACGGGAAGTACTGGAATCACTGATTGGCCGGAGCGATGCACCTCGGCAGACACTCGTTCGAACTGCGAAGTCGGTGTGAGGGGGCGGGCAGCATCATGAATGAGTGCAACGTCAATATGTTCCGGGAGCGCTTCGAGCCCGAAACGAACTGATTCATCTCGTTCTCTCCCGCCAGCAACCACTGAGACTTCCCAGTTGGTCTCGTGTTGCATTGCAGCTTCAGCGAGCGCGAGGGTGTCAGCTGCCTTTGAATGTGGAGCGACGATCACAAGGTGACCTGCGTGGGGCAGTTCAAAGATGGCGTCAATGCAGTGTTCGATGAGCGTGCTTCGGCCAAGCTTCACGAATGCCTTTGGCTCTTCGGCGCCCAGGCGTTGACCGTTGCCGGCGGCAACGAGCACAACGCCGAGGGAAGGCAACTCGTGAGGAGTCATACCGGCCTGCCCAGAATCGGTTGCAGTGTTCATAACCCAAGGGTACCTTCGCCGGATCATCGCACACTTGTGTTCTTCGAGCGCAGCCTCAGCAAAGTTATCCACAGATCTTGATTTCTGAGCCGCTCACACTCGCTGTCGGCCTACCGTTAGGCCATCAATACATACACAGAACGGGTGGATCACATGGCGAACATTAATCTTTCGTATGACGAAATGGAATCAGTAGCAGCCGAGCTTGGCGCTGGGCGCGAAGAGATCGTGTCTCGGTTAAACGGGTTACAACAGCGCATTCATGGACTGGTCGCGACAGGCTTTGTTACCGAGTCGGCATCACAACGTTTTGAGGCCACCTATACCGACTATTCCGCCAATGCGCGCGGGGTCATCGAGAACCTCACTGAACTCGAACAATTCATTCATCAGGCAGCGATGGCCCATCGCGAGATGGATACTGCACTCGCCGCGCGGCTTGGCTAGCGAGCGGACACGCGTAGATGTTGGTGCACGTGAGGTTGAGTTGTGTCTGAGCAGCTAAAGGTAGATGGTCACGCGGTCGAAGCTGCCCGAGTCGGGCTGCTCGACGCAGGACGTGCACTTTCCGCTCGCGGAGCGGGGGCGCAGGTTCTGAATGTTGCGTCGCTCACTGGAATCGGTGATGAGATTGAACAGTTTTTGCGCGGGCTCAAGGTCACACGTAGCGCGCTTGCTGATGCGGCGCGCGAAGGCAGCATGGCGCTGTCGATGCTGCTGCTGCACAGTGAAGAGCTTGACGCGGCGCTCACGGCGCCGCTCGTCCAAGGTGAGCGAGCTGTGAAAGCTGACGAGCCGTGAGCAGCATTCCTTCAGCCATAGCTGTGCTCCGAGATTCGCCGAAAATACTAGGAGGCTCTGAACTCATCGAGCTTCACACGATGAGTGATGAACTCCGTGAAGCACGCGATGGAGCCGAATCGTTTGTTCTTGCCTTACAGAGTTCGGGAACGCACCTGTGCACCTCAATCACTGAGGTCACCACACGGCTCAGCTCCCGGCTTGAACAGCGGATCGTACCCGCTGCGTCCTCACTGTACCTTTCTACGGATACCGCGAATCGAGCATTTGCGACCTATGTTTCGGAGCTGACCGACGTGTATAGAAGCGCAGATCTTGTTGAGCAACACGTGGAATATGAACTCGGGGTAGTTGGGAGAGAACAACTGCGTATCGCTGAGATTGCAGTGAATCTCGGGCTGAGCCCTGAGTACGCCTGGGACGACCCGCCTCCGGCTGAATTCCCAACGCATGGACAACCCACCCGTTCGCTGTTGGTACAAGACGAATACCGGTCGGCCTGGCGCACCGCCTCGCGAAGCTGGGAGAGCGCGCTCGCCGCAATTGATTACGAGCAGAAGCGTTGGCGTGAGCTCATTGAAGACCGTAAATCTGCCGAACAGAGCTTGAAACGAGCGTGCATTCATACAGTGGTCGGTGAGCTTGCATCCCTGGCAAATGGCACACAGATCGGCCTTGAATCAACGATCATTTCGAATCTGCTTCGGGGGGAGGAGCGCGAGTTCTGGGATGGTGCGGCCCCTCGCACATCTCATCCGCTTCTTGTTGGACTTATTGGGACAAGTAGCGGGGCGGAAATCTGGGCGTCTCCGCCGAACCCGGATGAGGTTGCAGCTCGCTGGAGGGAGCTGCCTGAGTGGAAACGCGAAGCACTCATTGTGGCGGTGCCGTGGGTGATTGGCAATCTACCGGGAGTGACGTTCTCGGATCGCGATCGCGCGAACAGGCGGATGCTCACAGGGTACTTGTCGGAGCAACGTCACCTCAGCCCACAATCAAAACTCGCGCTCGCCGAGGTGACGCGGGTGTTGTATGCCACAGATAATGATCCGCCACGTTCGCTCATCGCTTTGGATCTCGGCGACGGAATACCGAACGTGGCAATCGGCTACGGTGCGGTTGATGAAGCGGAGCATCTGAACTGGGCGGTACCAGGCATGCTCAGCGACGCACACCGGGCGCTCCCCTCGTGGGATCGCGCGATGGAGAACCAGTTTCTCGCACAGGCCGACATACAAGGTCACGATTCTGAGGAGAGTTCTGCGCTGATCGCGTTCCTGAGCTACGACACGCCCAATCTCGCCACGGTGCTCGGTGAGGGTGCCGCAAGAATCGGGGCAGACCGGCTCGCCGCCGAGTTTGATGGTACGTTTGCCGCGCGTGCTGCAGACAATGCTCAAGTTCTGCACGGAGCGATCGGACACTCGTACGGCACAACCACTCTTGTTGCCGCCGCATCACGGGTCACGCATCCGCTCGACCAGATCTCTCTTGTGGCTTCTGCGGGCCTCGATGCCGAAGGTTTCACATCGCTTGCTGATCTGAGGGTTCGGCACGACGAGGCGGGCAATCCGCGCATTTACACCACACTCGCAAAGACCGACTGGCTCGCACGATTTGGTACCGATATCTCGGGCCGGTTGCAACCGAACCCTGGTGAGGCGTCGCTGCCCTGGCGTTCTGCGGCCCCAGTGTATGTGTTTTCCTCCGATGGTCTGGGGGAGCTCAAGGCCGCAGAAGGCCACAACATCATCAATTCGACGGGCACCGGATATTTTGACCGTGGGACCCAATCGAGTGACGCCATCGCGGCGATTGCGACCGGCCACTCGGAACTGGTTCCCGGAGGCCTCGACCACACTGCAAGCCCCGTACTTGTTACCTATCCGGGACCGGGCGTGATTGCGCTTATGGAAGGAATGCAGCAATGAGGTGGATAAAGTGGCTGGCTGCGGCGCTACTCGCCATACTGAGCCTCAGCGGATGCTCGAGTACTCCACTTGTGTCTGAGGATCAGTGGGGGGTCGAGACGCGGGCCGAACTTCAGAGATGGACAGTTGCCGAGCTCGATGCAGCAGTGGCCGCGAGCGCACTCTCCAGCGGCTGGGTCGAGATGGAGTACGGCAGTAACGATGGACCGCCTCTCAATTGGGACACCGATCGCGACAGGATCATCGACGCGATCAAGAGCCTCTCTTGCTACTCGGGTGGGTCGGCCTATCCACAGCAGCTCTATCTTGCGCTCGCGTACGACGACCCGCCGCACCCGTTCGAAGCTATCGAGAGTGTTCGAGCCTACTGGCAAGCCAATGGCTGGTCGGTGACTGACATCTACCCGCTGGAGAGTGAGCAATCGAAAATTATGCAGCACGCTGTGGCCAGAAAGGACGACGGGGCATTGCTATCGATCCAAGGATCAGCAACTGCGTTAGTGCTCTCAGTGACGAGTGTTTGCTCCGTCCATGGATCAGTCTGAAAGTTGAGCTATTCTTAATGACTGCCCCGCGTGCTGCTGCGCCCGGGAAAACTGAATAGACATTTCAATATTCCAGGAGGACACCGTGAAGATCGATCTCGCAATGCTTCGAGGGCTTGAGCGTGAGAA
>JBQEBC010000073.1:0-7626 GCA_052106035.1 Leucobacter sp.
GTATGTCGGATCAGGCGAAGCCGCTCAGTGGCCTTCGTGTACTCGTTCCTCGTGGGGGGATCTGGGGTGACCTTGTGTCTCAGGCCCTGCGCGAGCAGGGTGCGCAGACGGTTATTGCGCCACTCGTAGATTTTGCGCATACGAGCGAGGAGGACAAACTCGTCGAGGCACTCAAATGTCTCGAGCAAGGTGAGTTTGACTGGATGACGGCCACCAGTGCGACGGTCGCCGATGTGCTCAAACACCACAACGCGGTGTTTCATGAGCGCACCAAAGTGGCCATTGTTGGTGAGGCGACTGCGGTTGCGTTCCGTGAATCCGGGTACCCGGTTACGCTCACGCCGAAGGAAGACGAAAACTCCACGTACCAGCTCCTGAAAGAGTGGCAGGAGATCGATTCTGGAGAAGTCTTGCGCGTACTCACGCTGCGATCAGACGTCGCGACGCCGGTGCTCACGCAGGGTCTCATCGGGCGTGGACACGACGTCACGCAGGTGCTCGCATTTCGCACGATTGGTGTTCCCGCCTCGGTGCACATTCGTGAAGACATTGACTCTGGCCGCATCAACGCAATTCTGGTGGCGTCCGCAAAAATTGCTGAGCAGGTGCGCGAACAGTTTCCTAAGGTTCCTGAGGGCACGATTGTTGTGTGCGTGGGCGAGAACACGCTTGCGGTGGCAAGCGAATTGGGCCTTCCCGGTTGCGTGAAGGGCAACACCGAGCTTCGCCAGTCCATCATCGACGCGGTTGAATCCGCGATCGATCACAGCGACATGTTGGATTAGTAATGGCACGCATCGAAGTGCATAGCGACCGGGTGGTTATCCGCCTGACTGCAGCCGAAAAGGCAATGTCTCTGCGCCGCCGAGATGTGGTGCTCGACCGTGCCGCGATTCGCTCGGCGGTAATCACGGAAGATCCGTGGGTGTGGATCCGCGGGATCCGCGCGCCCGGCACTGGGCTCCCCGGCGGAGTCGCATACGGCACCTGGCGCACCAGGAACGGACGCGATTTCGTGCTTGCTCGCCGGGGGCCAGAAGCAGTCGTGATCGATCTCGATGTTGCCGTAGGCTCTGATGTGAACAAGGGCTGGGTGAGCGAGTTTGACACGTTCGCTCGCGTGATCGTGTCAACTACTCACGCGGCCGATCTCGTGCGTGCCCTGCGTCTTGAGGGCGCTAGCGAGCCATACCGGGCAGACACGAACCAATAGCGCGGCCCGCAGGAAGTTGGAGCTAGGACCGCGCTGAATTATTGACTCGAGTCGCGCTCTAGTCATTGACGACGATGATCTCGTTGAGCGGGAGACGCGTGCGTGGGGCGAGTTCACGCTCCAAGAGGGATTCGGAAAGCTGCTCCGGCTCACCAATCTTGCCGATCGTCGCGATGGTGACGGGCCGGAATCGAGCGTCCAGCGAAAACGCATCAATGATTGCAAGCGGATCGAACCCACCCATCTGGTGCACGTATAGGCCTTCGCTGTGTGCCTGCACGGAGAGGTGAGCAACCGCCTGGCCGAGGTCATACTCCGCCCAGCGCATGACCTTGCCCTCGTCATTTTCGGTGACCGCGAGGCTCACAATGAACGCTGATGCGGTCGATGCCCATGCAGCGTTTCCGGGCATGAGTGATGCCTCGACCTTATTGAATGATTCGCTCCCACGACGGGCGATAATGAAGCGCCACGGCTGGGTGTTTCCACCGCTCGGCGACCAACGTGCCGCCTCGAACACGCCTCGCAGTTCACCCTCGGTGAGTGCGTGGTCCGCATCGTATGCACGAGGACTCCAGCGCTCGGTGAGCGTGTCAAGAATTGGGGTGCTCGTCTGTGCGTGCTTCGCGGTCACGGGGTCTCCTGAGTCGGGGTTGCAGTGGAACTATCGGTCGGTGATGGTCCGAACCGACGGCCCTGCCGAGAAATGCAACGTTCCCAGAGGCGCTCATATTCCTGACGATGTGACGGGCGCGAGCGCCCGTGCAGCCTCCTCCGCAATAATCTGCGAGAGCTGATCTATGAGTGGAGATTTCAAGTTCCAGCGCTGCCAGTACAACGAAAGCGGGAGCGATGCGCCCGGAACCAGCTCAACGAAGGTGCCGTCCGCGAGTGAATTCTTGCATTGCAGCGCAGGTAACATCCCCCACCCCATGCCCAGCTCAATTGCGTGTGCGAACTCAGTAGATGACGGCAGGTAGTGGCGAGGTGGGTTCACGCGCGCCCGTGTGATCTTGGCGATGAATCGTTGCTGAAAC
Organism: Leucobacter sp.; assembly: GCA_052106035.1. Classification (GTDB taxonomy): domain Bacteria; phylum Actinomycetota; class Actinomycetes; order Actinomycetales; family Microbacteriaceae; genus Leucobacter. The sequence continues at coordinate 2,251 of JBQEBC010000073.1, forward strand.
ATGTCATGGCGGTCGAACTCGAGCTGCGGTGCCACGGCGAGGGACTCGGCGTTCACCCCTTCCGGGAAGAACTCGCGCACAAAGTCTGGGTGCGCGACTGCGTAATAGTGATCCACCCCGATGGCGGTGGAAATACATCCGGGCACGACCTCTGCGGTTGCGGTAAGTGCGGCCATCACCTCGCCGCTGCGAAGCTTCTCGGCAGATATCGTCTCATCAGCACGCAATACTTCGAACCGTGCGCCGGTCTCACGGGCGGCGCGAGCGAGGGCCGGTACGAACCAGGTGGCGAGTGAGTCGGCGTTCACTACGAGCGGGACGACGGATCCGCCTGTGGGCGTCTGGTCCAACTCAATTGCGACGTCCCCGAGAATCTGTTCCACCTGCCGTGCTGCACGCAGCACCGTTTCTCCGGCTTCCGTGACTGAGACTGGCCGTGAACGGCGAAGCAGCACGGACCCGACGCGTTCTTCCAGCCCACGGAGACGCTGGCTCACTGCGGAGGGCGTGATGTGGAGCCGCTGCGCGGCACCCTCGAGTGAGCCCTCAGTGACGGTGGCGGCGAAGGTGCGGAGCTGGTCGAGTGGAAGGTCCATGAATATATATTAAGCATTACTTATGTTTCATAAGAATAATGAGTGCTTCTGAAGTAGCGAACAACAGTCTTGAAGCTCTAACGTCAGTGCTGTGATCCTTCCTCTCCTCATCGGCATCGGTAGCGGCCTGTCCCTCATCGTTGCGATCGGTGCGCAGAACGCATTTATCCTCAGGCAAGGCATCAGACGCGAACATGTGCTGCCCGTTGTGCTCATTTGCGGGCTCACCGATGCGCTATTGGAAACTCTCGGTGTCGCGGGGATTGGCCTCGTTGTCGATCAAGCGCCAATCGTGCTTGAAATTGTGCGCTGGGGTGGGGTGCTCTTTTTACTGTGGTACGCCTGGTCTGCCGCGCGGCGCGCTATGAAGCCAGAGGTACTTATCGCGGGCGAAGGAAGTGCGACGACGCTCAAGCAAACTGTGCTCGCGTGCCTCGCGATCACGTACTTGAATCCGCACGTCTACCTCGACACGATGGTGCTCATGGGGTCGATCGGGAATGCGCAAGGCGACCCCATGAGGTGGTGGTTCGCTGCAGGCGGTGCGCTCGCAAGTATCGGATGGTTCTTCTTGCTTGGGTATGGCGCGAGAGCGCTCACGCGCTTCTTTGCGACGCCGCGCTCGTGGCAGATTCTTGACGGTGTGGTCGCGGTGACCATGTTGGTGATCGCCGCCCGCCTAGTCTTTGGCGGAATTGGGGTGTGATGCCGCCAAGCGGCTCGTTGCAGCTCAACTGCGCAGTGCGTGAAGCAGCGCGTCGACGTCTGCTTCCTCGGTGTTGAACGCACACATCAGGCGGTAGGTGTTGCCGGTACCACGAGAGGTTCTGAGGTCGGCCCGACCAGCAACATCGGGGTCGAGTTCGCAGAAGACCGCGTTTGACTCGATCGGAAAGAGGAGTTTTGCGCCGACTGCTTCGAGGCCAGCCGCGAGGCGTGTCGCCATCGCGTTCGCATGACCAGCTGACCGGAGCCAGAGATCGCCTCCGTAGAGCGCTGTGAGCTGCGCTGAGACAAACCGCATCTTCGATGAGAGTTGCAGGTTGATCTTCCGCAGCTCTTTCATACCCGGCGTGGATCCGGGCGTGAGCACAACGACAGCCTCTGCGGCGAGCGCACCGTTCTTCGTGCCTCCGAGACTCAAGAGATCGGCGCCGACCTCGCTCGTGATCTCAGCAAGGCTCGTTTCGAGGTGTGCCGCGGCATTCCCGAGACGTGAGCCGTCGATGTGCAACAGCATGCCGAGGTCGTGGGCCTGATCCGCAAGTGCCTTGATCTCTGCTGCGGTGTAGCACGTACCCACCTCGGTGACCTGAGCGATCGAGACGATGTGTGGCGCGGCGCGATGTTCGTCGCCCCAGCCCCACGCCTCTCGTGCAACAAGCTCGGGGGTGAGCTTGCCATCTGGTGTGTCAAGGGCGAGGAGCTTGAGCCCACCGGTTTTTTCAGGCGCCCCGGTCTCCGCCGAATTGATGTGCGAGCCACGCGCACAGATCACCGCACCCCAGCGCGGGGTCGCAGCCTGGAGAGCGAGCACGTTCGCGCCCGTGCCGTTGAAGACCGGGAACGCCTCGGTGTCGGGCCCGAACAGCGTGCGCGCGACTGATTCGAACTCGAGCGTCCAGGGATCTCCGCCATATGCGCGCGCATCGCCCACGTTTGCTGCGGCGATCGCGTCGAGCACCTCAGGATGGATGCCCGCCCAGTTGTCGGAGGCGAACGAGTGGAGATGGGTGGCTTGGCTATTCGAGATCACGTTGCCAGTGTAGGCGGCTGACGTGTTGGAGGCCTACGCCGATATTGGAGGAACAGCAGCCCTGCGGTCACGAGCGAGGCCACCGCAGCCAAGCCGATGCGACCCATGATGCGCGCGTAATGTGCCTGCCCGAATAGGGCGAGCGTCCACAGAGGGTGATGAGTGCGCCCCACGAGCAAAAGATCAAAACGCTGCGGCCGTGGTCCCTAGCAACCAACACACCAATTCGCGGTGAGCCTATTCCTGCAATGGCGAGTGCGATCGAAATGCCCCCGACGACGAGGCCGCTGTGCCATCCCGTATCGACAGCGATCGGGTGCGCGAGCACCGTCAGTAAGTAGAACGTCGAACCCCAGGAGAGGATCTGGGCGATGCCGAGATCTGCGATAACGAGTCCGCGATGCGCTGTGAACCTCTGGCCAACCCGCATGCGTGAGCTCAGCAGCTGGAGACGGACGTTTGGGGGCAAGAAACAGTGCTGAGAGAGGTCACAAAGATCAGTGTAAACACGTTGATCGCTGATGCGTGTGCATGGAACTTGTTCCGCTGAAATACACTGGGTCGATGACCGCAACACTCGTGGCGAATGGCTTGGCTGGCGGTTACGCACATCGCACTCTCTTTGAACACCTGAATGTGACCGTCGCCCCGGGAGATGTCATCGGGGTGGTCGGGGTAAATGGGGCGGGAAAGTCGACGCTTCTGCGCATTCTTGCGAGGGAGCTGGAGCCGCAGGCGGGGGCGGTAAGCTATGCACCGACCGATGCGTTTGTTGGATACCTGCCGCAGGAGCATGACCGTATTGCGGGCGAAACGATTGCTGGGTACGTAGCCAGACGCACGGGCTGTGGGGTTGCGACGCGCGATATGGACGCGGCTGCGCTGGCGCTCGGAGGCACCACCCCACCAGCACCCGGGGCGCCCGATCCAAACGATATCTACGCGAGTGCACTCGACCGCTGGCTCGCAAGTGGTGCCGCTGATCTTGATGACCGTTTGCCGGCGATGCTTGCGGAGCTCGGGCTCGTGGGCAATGGCACCGTGTCCCCAGATTCGCTTATGACATCGCTGTCAGGAGGCCAGGCGGCGCGGGTGGGCCTCGCAGCGCTCTTACTCTCTCGCTTTGACATTGTGCTCCTCGACGAGCCCACGAATGACCTTGATCTCGACGGACTCGAACGGCTGGAGACCTTCGTGCAGGGGCTACGCGGTGGGGTCGTGCTCGTGAGTCACGACCGTGAGTTTCTTGCGCGCTGCGTCACGGACGTGCTCGAACTTGATCTCGCACAACACAGCAATCGGGTCTTTGGTGGTGGATACGAGTCGTACCTCGAGGAGCGTACGATTGCGCGTCAACACAGGCGCGACGCTTACGAAGAGTTCGCGACAAAGAAGGCAGACCTCGTGGGGCGGGCCCGCACGCAACGTGAATGGTCGAGCCAGGGTGTGCGTAATGCGATGAAGAAGGCGCCAGATAGTGACAAGATTCGCCGCAAAGCATCGACCGAATCGAGCGAGAAGCAGGCGCAAAAGGTGCGTCAAATGGAGAGCCGCATTCGGCGCCTCGATGAGGTCGAGGAACCACGCAAGGAGTGGCAGCTTGAATTCACGATTGGTGCCGCGCCCCGCTCAAGCACAGTTGTCGCGACCCTCAATGGTGCGGTCGTTCGCCAGGGAGATTTCACGCTCGGTCCACTCTCGCTGCAGCTGAACGCGGGCGAGCGCATCGGTATCACCGGCCCCAACGGTGCGGGAAAGTCAACGCTCCTACGAGTGTTGTTCGGGCACCAGGTACCTGACGAGGGGTCTGCGACGCTGGGCAGTTCACTTGCGATTGGTGAGGTGGATCAGGCGCGGTCTCTGTTTGAAGGTGCGGATCCGCTCGCCACCGCGTTTGAAGCGCTGGTGCCCGAGATGCCTGCCGCAGATGTGCGCACGCTGCTCGCGAAGTTTGGTCTCAAATCTGACCATGTGACTCGTCCCGCGGGAGAGCTGTCACCTGGCGAGCGCACGCGTGCTGGTCTCGCCTTGCTGCAGGGGCGCGGGGTCAACGTGCTTGTGCTGGACGAGCCGACAAACCACCTCGACCTGCCGGCGATCGAACAGCTTGAACAGGCGCTCGAAACTTACGAGGGAACACTCTTGCTCGTCACGCACGACCGCCGCATGCTCGACACCGTGCGGCTCGATCGCCGCTGGCACGTCGAGGCAGGCACGGTTACTGAGCTCGTGTGACCGCCAAGTCGTGTTGCCCAGCCGAGGTATGAGGCAAGGGCGTAGGGTTAGGGCGTGTCCCGAAACTCAGCTGAAAACGCCGCATCCGCTCCCGTTCCTGTCGACCTGCCGCTCAAGCGGCGACTGAAGGTCGCGGTCGAGCGATACGGAGAGGCCGCCGTCGTAGATCGGTCGATCTCTCTGATTGACGGAAACAACGAGGGTGAAGACTTTTTGCTGTTCGTCGGAGGTGAGCACGCGCGCGGCGTTTTGGATGGTGCGCCGGTGCTCTATTGGCCAGAACTCTGGGGCGCCCGGGCGCTGCTGCACGTCTGGGATGATTCGGCCACTCCCGCGGCCATCGGCACACTCGACAATCCTGCCTGGCGCGTGCGCGAAATGGGCGCCCGAGTGGTTGCCGAACACGAGCTTCCCGCGGTGTCAGAACTCACGGCGCTGCTCACAGACGAGGTGCCCCGTGTGCGTGTTGCCGCGGCCCGTGCGCTGGGTGCTGTGGGTGCGCTCGAAGATCTGGATCTGCTTCGGCCCCTACTCAAAGACCCCGAGATTGAGGTGCGGCGCGGTGCGCAACAGGGTATTGACATGCTGCGCTCGCGCTTCGTCGTGAAGTAGTCAATCGGTTTTGCCTGATCCGAATCGCATGAGATGTGTTCGGGCACTGGCGCATTTTCTCACTTCGATCTAAACTTGAGTCAACAACACTCAAGTTTGTGGACCGCGGGCGTAACCGCACACTCACATGCTTGCCCAGCACGAGAGGGAATCATGCAGGCAAATTGGCAACCAGCA
>JBQEBC010000074.1:0-7117 GCA_052106035.1 Leucobacter sp.
TGCACTTTACGCAGCGACAGGCCGAACTCAAGGCCCACTCAGTCGTATTGGCACTCCACCAGCTGTTGCGACACCACCCCGTCACGGGGTCGGAAGCGTTGCTCGCCTCTGCAGATCAGCACATGAACACTGCTCACACCTACACCGAGATGCCGCTCATCGGCCGCATTTCGAGCGGATGCCTCGACCTGCCTGGCACCCTCACAGGAGAACTCGAACGGCTCGTCGGGGGGAGCGGAGCGGATGCCGCTTCCCGGCTCGGTCTCGACGACGTCTTCGATGTAGATGCGCTGCGGTCAGCCGCGGTGGATCACCTGCTGCGATGGCGCGAACTGCGTGAGAACCCGCTGCTCGACCGTGACACGTCGAATGCGTGCGCCATCGCTGAACAGACCTGCGAGCGTCTCATCGCAGATCTCGAGTTCGGCAGTGCTTTGGCGGGAGGCGCGGCCCTTGGCCACGGCGCGAGGTAGCGCGTAGCTTCACTCACGCACTGTCTGCAGGACGAGCGCTCACCGCATCTGCGAGCACGATCGCGCGCCGACCCTCGCTCTGCCGCAGCCAACGAGTCACCCGCGCCGTACAGATGAGCGCTGTTGCGAACAGTACGAGGGCGGAGGCAGTTGCGCTGAGTGCGAGGTCCCAGGTACTTGGGTCTCTGAGTACGAAGCCGACCCCAATCGCGAGGAGTGTCGCGATGCTCGTGACCGAGAATGTCACCCGCGCTGCACGGCTACGTCGCCGCACGCACACACTCAGGCTCAGTGCCTGTACGACCAACGCCACGAGAAGTATCGCTGCGGCGACCGCGAGCAGCACCGTGGCCGCCTGCTGTACGCTCTCGTCGGAATACTCTGTCGTGATGTCGTCGGGCAGGGCCGACACGATAGTTGCGCGAAGCTCATCGAGTGCGAGTACGCCGCTCACGATGGTCGCGACGCTTGCCAGCGCCGCTACGACAAACGCCGCCGCCGCGATCAGGGTGCGTCTCGGCCTCGGGATGAGCGTCTCGGCATTGAGGTTCGAAGAGAACACCGGTCGCTCTGGCAGATTCGCTCGCTCGGCCTCCCATGAGATCGGCGCCTGGCTGGTGTTTTCAGTCATGGTTATTTCGCTACCTGTTCGATCGCGTACTGCAGTTCTTCAAGACCCGGCATGACTTGCTTCCCGTCTGCGCTGCGCAGGATCGTTACGTCCGCGACGCGAATCGTCGGTGTCGAAGTGACATCTGCGGCGAGTGCGCCCTCTAGCGACTGAGTGACCCAGCCCTCGAACGTGCGCTCGGTGATGCACGATGCAGCTTCGTCGACGCCCGCTTGGGTTGCAAATTCTGTGAGCTGGTCATCGGTGAGACCGGCCCCACCCTCTGCTGGTTGATTCGCAAGCAGCAGATCCTGCATCACAATGAACGAGTCAACCCCACCGAGATCAGCGACGCACGCCGCAGCGTTCGCGGCCCGCTGCGTGTATTCATCGGAGGAAGCGTTCACGAGGAAAGCGAAGGGGCGGTACTCAACTTCAACGGTGCCCGCCGCGACTTGTTCGGCGAGGTACGCAGCAGTTTCGTCGTGGAAGGTCTTGCACGAGTGGCAGAGATAATCTTCGTAGATTGTCACTGCTACCGGGTCGCCGTTTGCTGCCGCGTCTGACGTGTGCACAAAACCGAACTGTTCGGTCGAGTTCTGAGGTGCCGCGACCTCGTCGTCCGCCGACCCGGGGGCAGCGAACTGTACCCACAACATCGCTCCGACCGCTACCACCGCGATGAGCACAACGAGAATTTTGAACCCGAACTTGCTGCGACCGGTGCCGTGGAGATGTTCATCGCGGATCTTGTCAGCGAGTGCCTGACGGCTTTCATGTCGATCAGTCATGCGGCGATCGTTCCGTCTGAAGTTGCACCTTCTCAGATTATCAACTCATCCGATAATTTGAGTCAACTCGGGCGGTTTGACACTGCTGCTGAGTAACTTCCGTAGTGACGCAGAATGGCACAGTGGTATCATTTTGGTATGGCAATGACCCTACGAATTCCCGAAGAGCTTGACGCAAAGCTAGAGCGCCTTGCTGTAGCGCGGCACATGTCGAAACATGCGGTGATTCTTGAGGCCGCAGAGAAGCTCGTGAGCGAGGAGCTAAAGACTGCACTCGTGATTTCTGAAGCGGACCGGGTCATGGAACAGTACGCGAAGACTATACGGCGCCTTGAAGACGCATGACCCTGTTTGTTGGGATCGAGCAGGCATCGGCAGTCATTCACCGGCTTGGGTTGCACGTTCGAGATCATGGGTTACTTGAGAGCGCGCTTGCTCGACCCCAAGCAAGCATGATGGGCGAGGCCGCATATGCAACGCTTGAACTTAAGGCCGCCGCGCTATTCTCATCACTCGCGCAGAATTACCCGCTGTTTGACGGAAACAAGCGCCTCTCAATGATTCTGACGTTCACGTTTCTACAGATCAACGGATTCGATCTCACGCTCACCTCAGATGAAGCTTTTGATCTGGTACTCAAAGTCGCGCAGGGGAGTCTTGAACTCGATGAGATAGCCACCGCACTTGCCGCTCACATGCGGCGCCGAGGCTAACTCAGGTCGAGACGATCCGCCGACTTCCAGACCGCGACCGTAAGCTCGGGCACTGAGTCTGCGATCTCGCGGAGCAGCTCGAACTCGACCTTGTCTGCGTTTGCCTGGTGAACCGCAGCATCTGCATTGTCTGAGTGCGCTGCGAGGCGCGCGAGCGACCACTCGGCGAGTTGGCCGCGCTCTTCGAGCAACTCATCTCTGAGGGCGAGCACAACGAGCACGTCGACCTCGGGCACGAGATCAAAAGCGACTGCTGGGTCTTCGCCCATGCGCACGCGGTGCTCAAGAAACGTGAGTCGCTCGAGGCGTGCGTCGGCCCGCAGTTTCTGCAGGCGCTCAGTCGTGAGGTTCACGCTCTCAGGGTACCAAGGTGTGGGTGCCCGTGGAGGTTCCCTGAGTGTCGCGCACAATCGGCACCTTCCGCCATGGCACGCGCCTCGGCTCAGCATCGAGCGAGGGCAGCTGGAAGTCGAAGCGCGACTTCACTGCGAGCATGATGAGCAGCAGCCAGCCACTCTCGATGAGCATGCGGCTTTCGGCGAATGATTGGATAACTAGCGCCACCATGAGCAGGAACGGCCAGAGCGCACTCGTCGCGTAGGGGAGGGCCGGCCCGAACCCGCGCCTTGGCTGGTCGACCGCACGGAACCAGACACGCCACAGCGTCAATACAACGAGCGGTGCGAACACGAGCACGCCGACGATGCCAAGCTGCAGCCACACATCGAGCCACGCGTTGTGTGCGCTCATCACCTGGATGCCACCCTGTGTATCAAGCGTTTCGAATGGTTCGACCCAGGGCGCCCAGTAGCTCACCCAGCCCCACCCGAACCAGGGTCGGTCTTGCGCGAGCGCGACAACCTTCTCCCAAGTCTCAAGGCGCCCGGTCATATCTGAGCTCTTGCCGAGTAGCCCAAAGATGAAGCCGCGAGCAAAGACCACGGAGGCGATCACGGCGGCAATCAGTGCGCCGCCCACCAGATAGATGGTCAAGCGGCGCTCGGGCCCGCGCCTGCGAGCCCAGATGGCGAACGTGAGCGCAACGGTGACCGCGATGAGTGCGACTGTCACGGTCGCTGAGCGGGTGAGAGCGAGGGTGAGCACCGCCATCGCGACCCAAAACCACCCGAGAGTGCGCGAGATGAGCCCAGCACGCAGCTGCACGACGAACAAGATGAGACCCATGAGGCCCACAAACCCGAACAGTGTCGAGCTTCCGAGGAGACCCTGAATTGGGCCGCCGTCGAACAAAAGATCGCGGCTCCAGTAGAGCAGCTTCGGTGTCTTCTCCTCTGAAACTTCTTGCCACCAGGGGAGGAGCGGCCCTTGGTGCACGAGCGTGACCCAGAGCTCGAACAGGAACGACAACCCGATTACCCAGCGCAAGGCCGAGGCGAGTGTGCGCAGAAACTCCTGCCACGTGAGGAGAAACGCGAGCACGACTGCGAGTACGGTGGTCGCGAGCTGGGCAAGGTTGCCGAGTACGCTCTCGAGGCGATACTGCGACCAGAAGAGCGAGAGTAGCGCGAGAATCAAGAACCAGTAGATCGGTGAGGGCAACCGGTACCAGCGAAACCGTTCGGGCTTCAGCTTGAGAAACAGAACGACGCCGATGACGACGAGCGCGCCCGCGGAGATCAAGAACCCCGGCCAATCAAGCAGATTGCGCACCGCGTTCGTGCCGATCATGAAGGCGAAAACTATGATCGCGTACGCGCTCACACCGAGCCGGGTCTTGCTATTCGCCATACCTCGTATGGTAGTTCATTGCCGTTCCTAGCAGTGCATCAGGAACTTCGCTACGCCGACGAGTTTTCCCGGTTCAGATAAGCGACCCCTACTGGAAAGGAGTTCCATACCAAAGGATAGGCGCATAGGGTTTGGTATGATCAAATGGTGGCAACAGGTACGCACAAACCGAACTGGCCCGCTATCGAGTATGAGGCGCACCCGTGGATGCGTTCCGGTGACGAGGCCGCTTCGCGGCGTGCTCTGCAGCACGCTCGCGGAGACTATCAAGCAGCTATCCCCGCGTCCATTGCCACTGCTCAGGTATCACTGCCAGCAGAAACGATCGCGTTGGCGGATGACGCGAGTCAGGAGCTTGCCCGCTTCGATGCAGAGGTCGGAATGTTTACGGCACCCTTCACTTCAATCTTGCTGCGAAGCGAGTCCGCGTCAAGCTCCGAGGTAGAGAACCTCACCTCGAGCGCCAAACAGCTTGCCCTTGCCGAGATCGGCGAGTCAAAGTCGGGCAACGCGCGACTGGTCGTCGCAAACGTTCGGGCTATGAACGCCGCAATCGATCTATCGGATCACCTCACCGAGGATTCGATTATCACGATGCACGATGCGTTGCTGCGGGATACCGCACCGGAGTACACAGGTCACTGGCGCAAGGAACAGGTATGGATTGGCGGTGGCGGGATATCTCCACACACCGCGACGTTCGTGCCACCCCATCACTCAAGGGTTTCCAGCCTCATGGCTGACCTGGTGTTATTCGCCCAACGTACTGATGTTCCTGTCCTCATTCAGGGAGCGCTCGCTCATGCGCAATTTGAGACTATCCATCCGTTCCCGGATGGCAACGGCCGTACCGGACGCGCGCTCTTGCAGGGCATGCTTCGTCACGGACGATTGACGCGCAATGTGACGGTTCCTGTCTCGGCAGGGCTTCTTCAAGACACTGGAACATACTTCAATGCACTCACCGAGTACAGGGCAGGAAACCCAGCTTTCATCGTAAGCGCCGTTGCAAAGGCGTCTTTCGCGGCCGTGCAGAACGGCCGCGCTCTCGTAAGAGATATTCAAGCAGCAGCGGAGAGTTGGGAGAATCGGATCATTGCCCGAAGTGACTCGTCAGCGCACAGGGTGCGAGAGTACCTGCTTCGTCAACCGGTGATTAATACAAGAACGGTTGCGGAGGAGCTGAATATAAGCGAGGTCGCAGCACAGGGCGCGATCGACCGACTCGTCGACGCCGAGATTCTGACTCAGATCAGTGCTGGTCGGAGGAATCGTATTTGGGAGGCAACCGAGATACTCGCTGCGCTTGACGCCTTCGGCGAGCGATCCAGACGTAGCCGAAACTGAATGCCGAAGGTGCGTCAGCGGCTGAGCCTACTCGGAGAGCAGCGCCCGGATACGGCGAACGCCTTCGACGAGTGCCTCGTCACCGAGCGCGTAGCTGAAGCGAAGGTAGCCTGACGGGCCGAACGCTTCGCCTGGTACCGCGGCAACTTCGGCCTCGGAGAGGATGAGGTCTGCGAGTTCGAGTGAGGTCGTCGGGGTGACGCCACGGATCTCTTGATTCAGTGCACCGGTCACGTCGACGTACGCATAGAACGCGCCCTCGGGGGTTGGGCAGTTGAACCCTGGCACCTGGTTGAGCTCTGCAACAATGAGGCCGCGGCGGCGATCGAACGCCTTACGGAACTCTTCGACCGGCTCTTGCGTGCCATCAAGCGCCTCAGCGGCCGCGATCTGCGCGACGTTGTTGATGTTCGACGTCATGTGTGACTGGAGGTTCGCGACGCCTTTCACGAGGTCTGCAGGGCCGATGAGCCAGCCGATGCGCCACCCGGTCATCGCGTAGGTCTTCGCAACACCGTTCACGAGGATCGTGTTGTTCGCGAGCTCAGGTACCGCCTCAACGATCGACACCGCGCGCACGCCGTCGTAGGTAAGGTTCTGGTAGATTTCGTCGCTTACGACGAGCAGGTTGTGCTTCAGCGCCCACTCGCCGATTGCCTTCGTCTCTTCAGGTGAGTACACCGCGCCGGTCGGGTTGGACGGTGAGCAGAATAGCAGCGCCTTTGTTCGATCGGTGCGAGCTGCTTCGAGCTGCTCGACGGTGACCTTGTACCCCTGGTCCACGCCAGCAAACACCTCGACGGCTACGCCGTCGGCAAGCTTGATTTCTTCGGAGTAGCTCGTCCAGTACGGCGCGGGAAGAATGACCTCGTCGCCCGGGTCGAGAATCGCCTGGAACGCAGAATAGACGGCGTGCTTGCCGCCGTTCGTGACAACCACCTGGGCTGCGGTGATGTCGAGACCGGAGTCGCGCTTCGTCTTGCGCACGATTGCTTCGCGCAAAACCGGCAGCCCGACCGCGGGGGTGTACCGGAAATTCTTGGGGTCATCGAGCGCCTTGCGGGCCGCATTCACAACGTTTTCAGGGGTTGCGAAATCAGGCTCGCCGGCGGCATAGCTGATGACGGGTCGGCCCTCGGCTTGGAGGGCCTTCGCCTTGGAATCAACCTTCAAGGTTGCCGACTCGGCGATGGCGGAAATCTTCTTCGACAGACGCGTTGTAGTGCTCACATAAATGAGCCTACTCCGCTTCTCACATCTGCTCCAGGCTTGGAGCGATGTGTTCATAGGCGCGCGTCATTCTTTGTTCCTCGGTTCGACAAAGCGGTGGGGGATCGCGTAAAGTGATGCGTAGGCGTTGACTTCTGCCATGATCGATTGTGCCCAAAGCATGGTCAAGGCGGAAGTCAAAGTTGTTTAGGGTGGTGGCGCAAT
>JBQEBC010000075.1:0-3856 GCA_052106035.1 Leucobacter sp.
CTCATGAAGGAAATGCAGTCGCTCTGCCTAAACGTCGAGGTGCTGGGTGCAGACGGTAACGCCGTCAGCCTGCGCGACAACGACGATGAGGCACACCGCACAGCAGAAGAGCTGGGCATTAACCTTTCGACTCGCTTCGAGGCAGCTTCGGCTGACGAGATCTGATCTGACTGACGGTCCCGTCTTCGGACGGGGCCCTCAGCCAGATCCCGACACTTCAGAATTTATTTCACCCCAAGGAGAACATTTTGCTCGAGGGTACGAGTTTCAATGAGCTGCAGATCCGTCTGGCTACCGCCGACGATATCCGTGGCTGGTCGTTCGGCGAAGTCAAGAAGCCGGAGACCATCAACTACCGCACGCTGAAGCCAGAAAAAGACGGTCTGTTCGGCGAACAGATCTTCGGCCCAAGCCGTGACTGGGAGTGCGCGTGTGGCAAGTACAAGCGCGTTCGTTACAAAGGCATCGTGTGTGAGCGCTGTGGCGTCGAAGTAACCAAGTCGAGTGTGCGTCGTGAGCGCATGGGCCACATCGAGCTCGCAGCTCCCGTCACTCACATCTGGTACTTCAAGGGCGTGCCATCACGCCTTGGCTACCTGCTCGACATGGCGCCGAAGGATCTCGAGAAGGTCATCTACTTCGCTGCGTACATGATCATCGACATCGATGAAGAAGGCCGCCACGAAGACATGGCTGAGCTTGAGGCCGAACTGCGCCTCGAACTCAAGGCACTCGCAGATCAGCGAGACATCTCAGTGGCAAAGCGCCAGCAGCAGGCCGAGACTGATCTCGCGGCTCTTGAGGCTGAAGGGGCGAAGGCAGATCAGCGCCGTCGCGCCGAGGCCTCGGCTGAGAAGGACATGACGTTGATCCGCAAGGGCTTCGACGAGGACATCAGCCGTCTTGAGCGTGTGTGGGATGACTTCCGCGGTCTCAAGGTTGGCGACCTCAAGCCTGAGGACGCAGTGTTCGCAGATCTTATGGATCGCTACGGCGATTACTTCGAGGCCTACATGGGTGCTGAAGCAATCAAGAAGCGTCTTGAAGGCTTCGACCTTGAAGCTGAGGCAGAGATGTTGCACTTGCAGATCTCTGAGGGCAAGGGTCAGAAGAAGATCCGCGCCATCAAGCGTTTGAAGGTCGTGAGTTCGTTCCTGCAGACCAGCGCGAGCCCCGCTTCGATGGTGCTTGACGTGGTTCCCGTGATTCCGCCTGAGCTTCGCCCAATGGTGCAGCTTGACGGTGGGCGCTTCGCAACCTCAGATCTCAACGACCTCTACCGTCGCGTGATCAACCGCAACAACCGCCTCCGCCGCCTGCTCGATCTCGGTGCACCTGAGATCATCGTGAACAACGAGAAGCGCATGCTGCAGGAAGCTGTTGACGCTCTGTTCGACAATGGTCGTCGCGGCCGCCCGGTCACCGGTACCGGCAACCGCGCGCTGAAGTCGCTCTCTGACATGCTCAAGGGCAAGCAGGGCCGATTCCGTCAGAACCTGCTCGGTAAGCGCGTCGACTACTCGGGCCGTTCGGTCATCGTGGTCGGCCCGCAGCTGAAGCTGCACCAGTGTGGTCTGCCTAAGCAGATGGCGCTCGAGCTCTTCAAGCCGTTCGTGATCAAGCGCCTGATGGATCTGTCACACGCACAGAACGTCAAGGCTGCAAAGCGCATGGTTGAGCGTTCACGCAGTGAAGTGTGGGACGTGCTCGAGGAGATCATCCGCGAGCGCCCCGTGCTGCTGAACCGCGCACCGACGCTGCACCGCCTGGGCATCCAGGCATTCGAGCCGCAGCTCGTTGAGGGTAAAGCGATTCAGCTTCACCCACTCGTGTGTGCTGCGTTCAACGCCGACTTCGATGGCGACCAGATGGCAGTTCACCTGCCGCTGTCGGTTGAAGCTCAGGCCGAGGCTCGCGTGCTCATGCTTGCATCGAACAACATCCTCAAGCCCTCTGACGGCCGCCCGGTCACCCTGCCTTCGCAGGATATGATCATCGGCCTGCACCACCTCACCACGGTGAAGTCCGGTGCAGTCGGCGAAGGTCGTGCATTCAGCACCATCGCTGAAGCTATCCTCGCGATGGATGAGAAGACGCTTGATCTCGGTGCCATGGTGAAGATTCGTCTCACTGGCTACACCAACGCATCGGGTGTCACCTCAGAGAAGCCCGTCGTTGTCGAGACCACTCTCGGCCGCGCGATCTTCAACGAGGCGCTTCCCGCTGATTACGTGTACTTCGAACAGGTCGCTGACAAGACCACGCTTTCGGCGCTCGTCAACGACCTTGCCGAGCGGTACCCGAAGGTTGAGGTTGCTGCGACTCTCGACCGGATCAAGGATGAGGGCTTCTACTGGGCTACTCGTTCGGGCATCACCGTTGCGCTTTCTGACATCGTGACCCCGTCTAACAAGGCTGAGATCCTTGAGGCGCACGAGAAGGAAGCGTCGGCTGTGCAGAAGCGCTTCGACCGCGGTCTCATCACCGAGGCCGAGCGTCACACGGATCTCGTGAAGATCTGGACGGTCGCGACCGAAGAGGTTGCTGCCGCCATGCGCGAGGCATTCCCTGCAGACAACACTATTAACCGGATGGTGTCGTCGGGTGCACGTGGTAACTGGCTGCAGATTCGTAACATCGCAGGTATGCGCGGTCTCGTGAGTGATCCAAAGGGAAATATTATTCCCCGCCCGATTAAAAATTCATACCGCGAGGGCCTGTCGGTTGCGGAGTACTTCATTGCAACCCACGGCGCTCGTAAGGGCCTCGCCGATACTGCGCTCCGTACGGCAGACTCCGGGTACCTCACCCGTCGTCTCGTTGACGTATCGCAGGACGTCATCATTCGCGAAGAGAACTGTGGCACTGGCCGCGGTCTCGACCTGGCAATCGCATCTTCGGTTGACGGGAAGCTCGTTCACGATGACAACGTAGAGAACTCGGTCTACGCTCGTACGCTCGCTGCAGATGCAGTCGATGCGAAGGGCGCTGTGATCGCTGCGGCTGGCACCGACGTCGGAGACGTGGCAATCGACCAGCTCGTAGCTGCGGGCGTCACCGAGATCAAGGTTCGCTCCGTGCTCACGTGTGAATCTGCAGTTGGCGTGTGCGCGACCTGCTACGGCCGTTCGCTTGCGACCGGCCAGCGCGTGGACATTGGCGAGGCAGTGGGTATTATCGCTGCACAGTCAATTGGTGAGCCGGGAACCCAGCTCACGATGCGTACGTTCCACACGGGTGGGTCGGCTTCGGCTGACGACATCACGCAGGGTCTTCCCCGCGTGCAGGAGCTCTTCGAAGCACGTACCCCGAAGGGTGCGTCACCGATCGCTGAGGCCGCAGGCCGCATCACGATCGAAGACACCGACAAGAGCCGTCGCTTGATCCTCACACCAGACGGTGGCAGCGAAGAGAAGCAGTACCCAGTGCTCAAGCGCTCGACACTGCTCGTCGAAGACGGCGATCAAGTCGTGCTCGGTCAGCCCTTCATCCAGGGCACGCTCGATCCGAAGGACATCCTTCAGGTCGGTCAGACTGAGGAAAGCGGAAAGCACATCCCAGGCGAGCGCGCGGTTCAGCGTTACCTCGTCGAAGGCGTGCAGAACGTGTACCGCTCGCAAGGCGTGCCGATCCACGATAAGCACATCGAGGTCATCGTTCGCCAGATGCTGCGCAAGGTCACCGTCGTTGATCACGGCGAGACCGAGCTGCTTCCGGGCGAGCTCGTTGACCGCGCGAAGTACCAGCGGCTCAACCGAGAGGCGCTTGTCGACGGCAAGCGTGCCGCGACCGCGCGTCCCGAGGTCATGGGTATCACCAAGGCATCGCTCGCAACCGAGTCGTGGCTGTCGGCGGC
>JBQEBC010000075.1:3956-7050 GCA_052106035.1 Leucobacter sp.
AGGTCATGGGTATCACCAAGGCATCGCTCGCAACCGAGTCGTGGCTGTCGGCGGCTTCCTTCCAGGAGACCACACGCGTGCTCACGCAGGCGGCGATGGAGGGGTCACGCGATCCGCTCGTCGGCCTTAAGGAGAACGTCATCATCGGTAAGCTCATCCCGGCCGGTACCGGTCTTGGTGTCTACCGCGATGTCGATGTCTCTGCGACCGAGGAGGCTCGTGCTGAGCGCTACCCGAACCGCATGTTCGCTGGCGAAGGCACCTTCGATGAGAACGACTTCTCGTTCGTTGATTTCGACACCTTCACCTCTGACGAGTTCAACCCGGGTAACTACAGCTAACCCGCGGTAGCTCACGAGAATGGGCGTCTCTCCTTCGGGAGGGGCGCCCGTTCTCTGTTTAGTGGCCTATTTGGTGTCGTGCGGGTCTGGGACAAGAGGGATCCCCTCTCGAGGTGGCAAAGAATGTTGTTTCGTGCGGATGAAACAACATTCTTTGACGCGTCGCGGGGGCTTGTGGGCTTGTGGGCTTGGGTTCTTGGGTTCTTGGGATTTGGGGTTCTTGGGTTCTTGGGATCTGGGGATTTGGAGGTTTGCAGGTTTGCAGGTTTGCAGGATTGGGGATTGGGGTGCGAGAGCAGGGGGACATTACGCGAGAGACTGACGCAGTTTCCGCGCGGCATGGGCGCATTTTGGTATTGAGCTTGTATCGTGGCCGCAAGGCCCCATGCTTCCGAGAGGTGACACGATGAGCGACGAGCGCGAAACCCCTGCCATTCCAGACCCCGGCGCACCGGTGGAAGAGCAATCAGTGAGCGATACCGCAGTGCAAGACGCGGTAGAACGCGCTGCAGAAGTGCGCACGGAAGGCGTTGCAGACGACACTCCTGACGCCGCAAACACTGATGCTGCGAACGCTGAAGAGGTAGATCAAAGTGCTGCTGCCGACAGTGCAGCAGCTGAACAGGCGCATCGTGAAGAGTTCTCGAAGGTAGATACCGAGTTAAACCTCGAGCGCCCAACGGCCCCGATTGTTGCATCAGATATGCCGACCGCCGCCGCCCCGGCCGCAACTTCACTGACGACGCCAGAGCGTGACGGTGAGATTCGCATCAGCAGTGATCACCCGATGGCGGCACTGTACATGCAGTCACCGATGCCACCTGATCTCAAGGGCAACCGTGCGGCAGGCGTCGCTATCGCGTTGCTTGCAACACTTGCGTTTGCGGTGCTGTACGCCGCGATTGTTTCTGCGTGGATCGCACCGTTCCATCCGCCGTCATCCTTCCTCACTGAGGGCCTGCTTCCTTGGGTAACCTCTTGGGGATTCATCGTTGGCGTGGTTGCATTCTTCCTTGGCCTTGTTGTGCTCGTGCTCGTCTTTGGGCGCGCAGGATGGTGGGCCTACGTAATTTTTAGCTTGTTCGTGGGTGTCGTGGTGTGGGCCGCAACGTCTGGCACCTTTGCGTACGTAGGTACGCCGATGGAGTCTGCGACTGAGCTGCGCGCCAATGGGCTATTTGAAGCCATCAAGGGGCTGGCCTTCACTGTGCCGACGCTGGGTGCCGCGGTCATCGCACGCGAGGTCGCTGTGTGGTTTGGCGCATGGATCGGAGCGCGCGGCCGCAAGGTCAAAGCGCGAAACGCGAAGCTGCTCAAGGAATACGAAGTAGCTCTCGCTGAGGTGCGGGCGCAGCAGTAATGCATGGAGGCGTGCGCCGCCGGGTGACCCGAGGGTATGTGGTTGGGCTGATCGCCGCAACGCTCATACTTGCGGCGTCGCTCGTGGTTGCCTCCTGGGGATCGATTGGGATCGCGCTCGACCGTGCCCCAATTTCGACACGTGGTATAGAGCTATGGTTCGGCATCATTACGGTGGGCGGTGGGCTTGTGCTTCTCGGCATTCTGCTCTGGCGCCAAGCGCTCGCAATGCTGCGGGGGAGTGCGACGCCGGCGTGGGGAATTATTGTCGGCGCGGCATTCGGCGCTTACTTGATCTGGTGTCTGTTCGGGGTTCTCGGCGGTTTGTCGATTGATGAAACCTGGGTGAGCCCATTCGCCATCGTGCTTGCCCCGATCTGGGCGATCTGTGCTTCAGTGTTCTGGCTGGTGCTTGCGCGACGAATCTTCACCGACCGACCCACGCCGAAGTGGCCGTGGGAGCGGCGTGATGAGGAACGTGAGTGACGTCGATGCTGCCGGTTGATGCGAGCGTTGGGGGAGCCGTTGATTCGTGGCTGCAGTGGGTACCGAAATGGGTGCCAGCAGCCCACCGCGGACGCCCGAGAATTTGTCACCGCTGCACAGGGTCACCCGTGCTTGCGGCGTCTGGAATTCCGGATGATACGCCGCATCAGGTGAAGCATGCCCTGGTTTCTCGGATGCAACGCATCATTGACCGTGGTGTTGACGAGTACACGGCTGAACACCTCCCGATGCTTCAGGCCGAGCTTTCGGGTGCTGAACTCTGGAAAGTTGACGGGTATGACCCGGCTGCTGGGCTTGACCCAGAATTTGATGGGGTGGATCCTGACCCCGAGCCAGACGAGTCAGGCCAGCCATTTCTGTTCACGCTCGTAGGTCTTGCGAACGAGACGAAACCGGAGGCTCCCCTCCCGCGCCCACCGTTGAGCGCTGATGAAAAAGAGCAGTTGCGCCGTGAGATTGAACTTGCGGATCGCCAAGCGAGTTCGCTCGGAAGTGAGGTGTGTTTCGCGCTGCTCACGCACCGCGTGCGCATCGAGGCCGCTGTTGAACGATTCGTGGAACCCCAGGTGCGAGCCATGCTTGATGAGCTTTCGAAAAACCTTGAGTCACCCCAATAATTCTCATGAGATAACAGAAGCAACCGTATAGGTGTGCGTCCGAGTATTGAGCTCGAGACCGTAGAGATCGGTCCCAGCCCACTGCAAGTGGTGCTGGGGCCGATCTCGTTTTTGCACGCTGAACGACACCCAGGATCTGGCCTTGCGCTTGGGTGGTTCTGCGCGTAAAGTTAGTCCCTGGTGCTTTCCACCTTCCTACGCGCGTGCGCAAAGATGGTGGAGGGCATTGTGGGTCACTCGCTCCCAGAGCTGAAACCCCCACGGCATAGC
>JBQEBC010000076.1:0-7013 GCA_052106035.1 Leucobacter sp.
GGCGGGCGCCAGAGCCAGCGGGTGACGTGGTCACGGTACAAAACTCCTAGAACTGGGCGGATTCCAGCGGTCGTCGCAACAGTTCAACTATGCAGGTTCCAGTAAAGCAGCTATCCGCTCCGCCGGCGTGTCCCAGCCAAGCGATTTTCGGGGGCGCCCGTTCAGTTCCTCAGCAATCAGGGCAAGCTGCTCCAATGTGAACTGGCGAAGATCCGTACCCTTGGGAAGATACTGACGCAACAGCCCGTTCGTGTTCTCGTTCGTGCCTCTCTGCCAAGGAGACGCCGGATCGCAGAAATACACATCCATATCAGTGGCCACAGTGAACGCTTTATGCTCAGCCATCTCAGCACCTTGATCCCACGTCAACGTGCGACACAATTGTTCAGGTAACGGTGTGAGTGCGCGCACCAGGCTCTCACGCACGGCCTCAGCCCCATGATCACCCGGCAAGTGGCCCAGCACGACGTATCTTGTGCTTCGTTCCACGAGCGTGGCGACGGCGGAACGATTTTGTGTTCCCGCGATCAAATCACCCTCCCAATGCCCCGGGAGCACACGATCGTTGGCATCGCTTGGTCGTTCGGAGATTGACACCATCTCGTCCACGAATCTGGGGGTGCGTTGCCCGGCAGTCTTGCGTGGTTTACGTCGTCGCCTTCCGCGCCGAAGCGAAGCGGTAAGCTCACGTTTCAATTCACCTTTGGCGTGCACGTAGATTGCTTGGTAGATCGTTTCAGCACACACCCGCATCTCCATCTCGTCTGGGTGGTCTTTCCGAAGACGGTGGGCGATCTGCTCAGGCGACCACCGCTTTTCAAGTTTCGCAGCAACATAGTCCCGCAACGGTCCAGGGGCCGCAAGCTTCACTGTTTTCGGCCGGAATCTGCGTTTCACAGAAAGCCGATGCGCAGTATGGGGCAGATAGTGCCCTCGCCCAGTCGTGTTGCGTTGCAGTTCTCTGCTGATCGTGGATGGGGCCCGTCCGAGCTGCGAGGCGATCCTTCGGAGTGACAGCCCTTGGGATGCGAGGTCTTTGATGTGTTCTCGTTCTCTCAGGCTCAAATATCTGGCATCAATGACCTGTTCTACCCGGTCTAACCGGATGTGCTCGCCTTGTGCCCACGTGGTTCTTGGTCGTCTCACATTGGCAAGTATCTCGTCTTGGTTATAGAGCACGACCCGCCCATCTGGGTAGATTCGTCCTTTTGCGAATGACCTGATCCCGCGGTCCCAGTCCATCGCCTGATGCTGTTCAATGCCGAGCTGGTGTGCCGCGTCAGCGCGCGGGACGCCGTCTGCGCGCAGGCGCAGGAACTTGGCTTTGCGTTCGTTCGCGTCGTCACTGGTGAAAATTCCGGCGCGATGCGCCCACGCATACCCGGTCACCCGATTGATACCGAGCTCGCGTGACACTTTCGACACGTTCCGCACCTGGGCAAGCCGCGCCAAGAAGCGGGCTCTCTCCTCGTCCGAGTATTTCCGCGGCGAGCTGCGCGAGGTCGATATCCCTGCCTGTTTCACCCACCGATAGCCAGTATGCGGTGACACCCCAACCGCTATTGCGGCAGCACGAACTGTTACCCCGCGATCGACAGCGGCAAGCACTGCCTGTTTCTGCTCGTAACTGTATTTCTGTTCTGCCATGCCCACTCCAAATTTCGAGTGTTGCGACGACCGCTGGAATCCGCCTGCGAGTCGGTTTCTTCTAACTGGTGGGTGCAAGATCGAGCGTACTCGACCGGGGTGCGGTAGCCGAGCGAGGAATGCCGGCGTTCGTGGTTGTACTCGTGCTTCCAATCGCTGATCACGACCCTGGCATGCAGCAGCGAGTAGAAGCTGTTGATATTCAAACACTCGTCACGGAGCCTTGAATTGAAGGACTCAACATACCCGTTTCGCCAAGGCTGACCGGGCGGAATGTACGAGAGCCCGGTTCTCGTGCCAGCCCACTCTGTGACAGCGGCGGAAATGAATTCGGGCCCGTTGTCACTACGCAGCACCATCGGCGCTCCACGCTCGGCAACGAGCTCCTCAAGATGCGCGATGAAACGTTCAGCGGTGATCGATCGCTCTACAAGACCGCCCAAGCATTCACGAGTGTACTCGTCCACGATGGAGCAGATCTTGATAGCTTTGCCACGCTCGCAGGCATCGAACTGAAAATCGACCGCCCAAACCACGCCCGGAGCGGTCGCTGTGGGCGTGTCAACAGTTGATGACCCCACACGCTTCCGCCGTCGTTTCTGTGGCACCCGCAGCCCTTCTTCTCGCCACAACCGTTGCACCTTCTTGTGGTTCACGTTCCAACCCTCAGCACGGGCCTCGTGATACGCGCGGCGGTATCCCCACCTCGGGTGGTTCTTCGCAAATACTCGGAGCCAGTCGCGCAACGCCTGGTCGGGATCTGCCAGGGTGTCACCTTTCAAGGGTCTGCGCCAGGCGGAGCGAGAGAGCCCGGACAGGCGGCACGCCATGCGCTCACTGATCTGCAATGTGCGAATCAGGTGCGTGATTGCGGCGCGACGTCTGCCCGGGCCTAGAAGTTTCCCTCAGCCAACTCCTTCAGCGCAGCCTTCTCTAGCTCAGCTTCCGCAAGCAAGCGCTTCAGAGTCGCGTTCTGCTTCTCGAGCTCTTTGAGGCGCTTCGCGTCGTCGGCTTTCATGCCACCGTACTGGTTGCGCCACCGGTAATAGGTTTGCTCGGTGACACCAAGCTCGCGGCACGCATCGGCGGCCGTGTTGCCCTCACCGAGAAGCCGGTCGGCTTGACCGAGCTTCCGTATGATCTGCTCAGGGGTATGACGCTTTCTTTGATTGCTCATCGTGTGATCCATTCTCCCCACAAAAGCGGGGTGCTGGACTCACATAACGAATGGACCTACAAAACGGGGTCAGCCCACGGTGCAATTTGCAGCGTGCTATAGCCAGGGATCGGGCCCATGAAGTTGAAGAATGAGTCAGCCTTTTTGATGAGCTGTGCTTCTGACGCGGTCTGAGTGGGACTGTACGTTTAACGGTGTAACTCCAATCTGAGGAGTTACACAATGAACACGGTAATCGATACGGCCACACCGGCCTCAAGCACGAATGATGAGGCCCCAATGGCTGCTGCTGAAAAACCTGGAGTGGGCCGTGATTTGATCACGCAACTCGTGGGACAGGCCCGCGACCAAGGCGTCGCGATTGACGGCGAGAACGGACTGCTCGCAGAGCTCACCAAACTCGTCGTCGAGGCGGCTCTCGAGGGCGAGATGAGTGAGCACCTCGGCTACGACAAACACGCCCGCGGTGACAGCGATAATGCCCGCAACGGCATCCGTACGAAGACGGTGCAGACCAAGGGCGGCCCGATCCAGATCGACGTCCCGCGTGACCGTGACAGCTCGTTTGAGCCGGTAGTCGTGAAGAAGCGGCAACGCCGACTGGGGAGCATCGAGGACGTCGTCCTGTCCTTGTCAGCGCGCGGGATGACCCATGGCGATATCGCAGCGCACCTGGCTGACGTGTATGGCACTGAGGTCTCCAAAACGACGATCTCCACGATCACCGACCGGGTCCTTGATGGGATGCAGGAATGGCAGAACCGGCCGCTTGACCCGGTATATCCGGTCATGTTCATCGACGCGATTCATATGAAGGTGCGTGACGGGCAGGTGTCGAACCGGCCCATCTATGTCGCGCTCGCGGTCTGCTGCCAGTCAACGCCGGGCCTGAAAGCAGCCCCGATAATTTCCAGCAAGAGGTGCCGGGTTTCTTCATCCGGCATGAGCTCCTCCATCCAGGACTCAGGGTCCCACCAGCTGCCATCCGTATTCCGAATTCGTGGGAGTTCCGGAGCGACTTCGGGAAGACTAGTCGCGTACTTTGCAAGCCTCACACGATCAGCAGAGAAGGGGAATCGTTCCTTGGTTCGGTAGTTGAGAACGCAATTGTTCATGAAGATTATGTCCTGGTCAGTATCTTCAGTGACCGAGGGGACGATACGGCGAAGAGTCCTTTCGACCTCCTTCAGCCACGCCTCCCCCGCGTTTTGACCGAATTGGTGCGCAAGTCTTTCAAGAAGGCCACGATCCATACGCCTATGCGTTCCCTGGAAAATACCAACCACCTGATACATTGCGAGGATTCCAAGGCCATCATCACTGTCAGCTCCGCCCGGAGTAACCACGCAAATCGTGTACAAGAAATTGAGTAGGTGCGCAACCTGGAAAGGTTCAAGGTCGCTAATCTGCCCAAGATTAAATTGGGGAACTCGTCTTTCCTTTCCATTCTTTGTCACGAGACGGTATCCAGTCACCAAGGCCTCGTTCGTTGCCTGAAAGAGTTGCGCCTGAAGGACGTACGTTTCAGGCAGATTACTCCGGTCAAGACTTTCCAGAAAAGTGACCGTTGCGTGTCGAATTCTCGCCCCGCGAGGCCAGTCCTCTGGAAGGTACCCCTTATCTTTCATAGAAGCCGCTGCTTCGAGCTTCTGCAGCTCTGTTAAAGTTAGAGTGTTCAAGTAAATCAGTCCTTAGGGATTGGAAATCGGCCCAGTGTTCGCGCACTGAGCCGATTTTTGTTGGGGTAGAAAGCTACATTGTCTGTTCCGGCAAGCACTTGTAAAACGACTGCTTTAAGCGACACTTAGTGCGCCACTCGCCGGCCGAGGCCCACGGTCATTCCGCGTTATCTGCTAGAAATTCGTCTATACTCTCCTGCGTCCAACGCACCTGGCGGCCAATTCGTATGGCCGCCGGAAGCGGTAATCGCAGAGACCTTTTGCGATATATCGTGGCCGGACTGCATTGCAGCTGCCACGCAAGGTCATCCACCGTGAGTAGCGGGCGTCGGCGAGAGTTTTCAGTTTTACTATCCACAACGTTCCTTTCTTATTGTTTTCATAACCTGTCAACAACATAACACACCATTCGCAATTACAGGTACTGTATAGTATAAACCATGTCACCTTCTGCCACATTCTCTTCCGCCGCTGGCTCGTACCTTGCCCGAACCCGAAAAGTACTCAACCTCACACTTGATCAAGTCGCGCAGGCCGGTCGTTTGTACGGGGCGCCCTGGACTGCGACGAGTGTCCGGAACATTGAAATTGGCCAGGCATCACTTACCTTGCCCACTCTCCTTGTTCTCGCTCTCGCTCTTGGGCACATACAAGGACGACCGATTTCGCTCACAGATCTGTTTGGGCACGCCGACACGCTCCAGCTGACTGAAGGCGAAAACGGCATTGCCGTCTCGCACGATTGGCTGGTCAACGTATTAGGCAAGGAACGCCTAACATATGACCTCAACCCTGACCAGTCCTTCTCCACGGTCCCCGTCGACGGCGAGAGCTTGAAAGCTCGGGTCCGCAGGCTTGAGCTCGAACGGAACAAATACCGGGTGAGTGGCCGGGAGATTCCTAAAGAGCTAGAAGAGGCTTTCTTCATAGCGTTAACCGATGCGCAGCGAGAACGTCCCACACCCCCCACGCTCGCCGAAGAACGCGCAGCCCGAAAACTTTCGATATCACCGAGCGACGTCCAAAGATATGCGGAGCGGCTTTGGGGCAGACCTCTCGAAGAGGAGTCCGCTGCCCGCGCAGGAGAAGGTAGCACCCCTCAGGCACGAGGCCGAGTAACGAGAATCTTGGTTGAGGAAATCATGAAAGCGGATCAAGGCGATGGCCCGACCACGTAACCCAATTGGCAGTCATGGCGTTATAAAGATTGATGAGCTAGAACCAGGTCGCGTGCGGGCTCGTACTCGATATCGGTTCAGCGACGGCAAGCTACGCCAGGTAGAACGCTTCGGCACAAGCAAGAGCAGGGCTGAACACGCCCTCAAGACCGCGCTCACCACTATCGAGGCGGACCGAGGCGGTGAGCTAAAGCCGACTACGACGCTTCGTGCGCTGGGCCAGATGTTCTTATCCGCGAAGCGTGATGCCGGCCGCTCTGACGGAACCATAGAGACCTACGGCTACGCAGTGAACGCGCACATCGGCAAGGAGATTGGCGACATGTCTGTTGCCGAGGCAACCCCCGAGAGGCTGCAGAAGTTCTTGACCCGTATCGAGAAGGAGAACGGGCCAGGCGCCGCGAAGAACTGTCGCTCGTCATTGAGCGGCATGATGGGACTCGCTGTCCGGAATGGTGCGATCCCTCGCAACCCGGTTCGCGAGCTCGAACGAATCTCTCACCGCAAGAAGAAGGGCAGTGACGCGATCCCCCTCGCTGAGCTCCCCGGCTTCATTGCCAAGGTGCAGAATGACACGCTCCTGAAGGAGTGGGACACGGTCGAGCTGATCGAGTTCATGCTTTCGACGGGGTGGCGTGTGGCTGAGGTGTGTGCACTAGAGGTGGCTTCAGTCGACTTTGAGGCTGGCACCGCGACGGTAGAAGCCATTGCGAAGCGCCTTCCAAAAATCGGCATGCAACGGCAGCTATTCCCGAAGACGGCTGCCTCGGCAAGAATCACTCCCCTGCCAGCGGCCACAGTCGCACTGCTAAAGCGTCGCCAGGCGAGATTCGAGGGCCAGTCCACGTTGTTGTTCCCAACGCCGCTAATGAAGCTTCGGGATCCGTCGAACACTCAGCGCGAGATTCGCGATCGCCGCGAGGATCTCGGGTATCCAGAATTGTCCACGCACAGCTTCCGAAAGACGGTGGCGACCATGCTCGACGCGGCCGGCCTTTCGGCTCGAGACATCGCGGAGTACCTGGGTCAGGCGAACCCGTCGATCACGCAGGATATCTACATGGCGAAGCAGACTGGAAGCAAGAAAGCCGCCGAGACCATGCAGAAGGGCCTCAACGGCTTGTTTTGAATGTGCGGGGTTTATGCGGGGTGCTCGACTGAAAGATTTGGGAGCGACCTTTCGATTTTGCATCGAACGATCCTCGACCACTCAGTACCAGAAAGCAAAACGCCTGGTCAGACAATAAAAAGAACCCCCACGAGTAGAAGCCTCATGGGGGTTCAGTAGTGGCGTAATGACCACTACGTGGCTCCGACCGGCATCGATCCGGT
>JBQEBC010000077.1:0-6967 GCA_052106035.1 Leucobacter sp.
TGCTCGGTCACGTGGACCTTTCATGATGGCGGCAGGCACACACCAATTTCGCCGGAACGTGTCCGAACGTGGGCGGGGCGCGTCGCTGCCGAAATGTCGAGTGCGCGGGATTGCGCATCCGTTCGCCGCGGATCGGGCCGAACGGCGCCCAGGCTCCTATGGAGCGGGCGGTGCGGTGAGTGCGACGTATGGCGCATCCTGGCGCCACGAAGCAAGTTTAGATGATGATGATGAAAAAGCTGGCATAGAGACCAAATTTGCCTGAAGTAAGCACGCTTGCTGCGCGTTCCTGGCGCCGCGCGCCCCCAACGTCGGCGGGTCGCGGTAGCGTGAAAGTGTGGATCTCGAAGTGCGAGGTCGTCGACGCTTCGGAGGGCATGCGATGTTTGTGCGGGAGACAGCAACGGGTCCGATGCTTGTGACAAGCGCGAGTGATCTCACTGCGGCGAGTATCTGCGAATTCGCATTCTTGAGGCGCGTCGATGTGAAATTGGGTCGTGATGTCTCCGTGCCCCCGGATAACGACCCCATGCTGGCTCGTGCCGGTGAACTTGGAGATGTACATGAGGACGCCGAACTCATGCGATTGCGCTCGTTGTTTGGGGATTCCGAGGCGGGCAGCACTGGTGGGGTCGTCATGATCCCGAAACCCGATTCCATGGACATCGATGCTCTCGAGTACACCGCAGATCTCACACTTCGTGCGCTCCAAGAGCAAGCCGACATCGTGTTTCAAGCGACGTTCTTTGATGCTGAGCAGCGGCCGCCCAGCATAGGCACCAACGAGCCCAAAATTGCATTCTTAGGGTTTGCGGATTTTCTCGCATTGCTGCCAGATGGCAGCTACGAGGTGCAAGACACGAAACTTGCGAGGCGGGCCAAGGTCACTGCGCTGATGCAGCTCGCGGCATATGCCGAGCAACTTGAGCGGTTACACGTGCCAGTGGCAGCTGAGGCAACGCTCATTCTCGGTAATGGAGAGCGTTCCAAGCATCGCATCACCGACATTGCTCCGGTGTTTCGCCGGCGGCGTGCGAGGCTCCACGAACTGTTACTCACTCGGTACGCTGAACGCGGGGGAGACGGGCGCCGGGAAACTGCCCAAGCGCTGCCGTGGGATACCGGCGGGGTCATGAAGTGTGGTCATTGCGAAGTGTGCCAACCGGAGATCATACGAACTCGGGATCCGCTGCTCATTGCCGGGCTGAGCGTTCGGCAACGTGACGCGCTTGCTGCTGCAGGGTTCTCTACCATCGACAAGGTGGCAGAGGCAGATGGAACAGTCGAATCGGGTGAGCGCCGAGTGCCTGGTATGACGAATTCAGTGTTTGAACGTGTCGCATTGCAGGCAGCAGTGCAGGTCAATGCTGTGCCCGGTGGTGCGCCACCCGTGCGTGTGTTTGCTGCACACGAGCTCGCTGCGATACCGGCCCCGAACCCGGGGGACCTTTTCTTTGACTTTGAAGGAGACCCGTTCTATCGAGAGACCGCTTCCGATAAGAGCGTGAGATGGAACCTGGACTATTTATTTGGGATGGTAGACGTCGAAGAGACGTTTACTCCGTTGTGGGCGCACTCGCTCGCGGAAGAACGTGCGGCGTTGGAGGAGTTCATTGCGATCGTGAACGCACGCCGACGAAAGTTTCCCGGAATGCGGATATATCACTATGCCACCTATGAGCGCACCCACTTGACGTCGATCGCCGCGCGTCACGGGGTATGTGAAGCGGAAGTAGATGATTTACTGAGACAGCACGTTCTCGTCGATCTGTACCCGATCGTTCGACGTGCGCTCCGCGTGGGATCGCGTTCCTATTCAATTAAAAAGCTTGAACCGCTCTATATGGGCGATGAGCTGCGAGACGAAAGCGGCGTTACCAACGGAGCGCAGTCAGTCGTGGAATACGCCGAGTCAAGTGCGCAGCTTCGCTCACACATTTCTGAAGTGCAGGCTGAAGGGCAGCGTCGGCTCGACGCGATCGCTGATTACAACCGGTACGACTGCGTGTCAACACTCCGATTACGAGATTGGCTCCTGGGACTTGCACGTGAGCACGGTGTTGAACCGTATGAGCCAGCAGCCAGCGTAGAGAGCGAAGCACAGCCGCTCGAACTCAGTGCGGTCGGCGCAGATCTCCTCGAGCTTGCTGCCCAGGCCAGTGATCCAGCGACGCACAGAGCACTGAGACTTGCCTCAAGCGCAATCGATTACCATGCACGCGAGCAGAAGTCGTTCTGGCATGCACACTATGCTCGGTTGGTCGACCCGATCGAAGACTGGGCAGATATTCGTGACGTCATCGTCGTTGAAGCTGCTGAGAGTGTGATTGAGGAGGACTGGCACCGCCCTCCTCGCGCGAGAAGCGATCGACGAAACGTCAGGTTGAGGGGCACGGTTGCGCCCGGCATCTCACTGAAACCTGGCACGCAGGTCTTTGCATTGTATGACCGACCAGCTCCGTTCCCCCAGCGCGGTGAGCCAGGCGCGCGTGCGACAAGACTGGTGACAATTATCGAGCGTCACGATGACGGTGTCACAATTGCGGAGTCGCTCGGGCAAGATGCGGAACCGTATGCAAGTCTTCCTGTCGCCGTGACACCCGGGCCGCCTCCCAACGCTGGGAAGCAGAAAGACGCGATTGAGGAATGGGGGCGGGAGCTCGCGCAGGCGATAACCGCGGGGCGGGAATTCCGAGACCCCGTCTACGGGCTTCTCCGTCGAGACAAGCCAAACCTCGTCGGACACACAGCATTGGTGTCGCCCGCCTCGGAACTTGCCCGGGTAACCGGGGGCGGCGAGGAACAGCGCACCATCGGTGCGGTGATTGCGAGCTTGCTTGTGCTTGACGATTCATCCCTCGCAGTGCAGGGCCCGCCGGGAACAGGGAAAACGTATCTTGCCGCGCGAGTAATTCGTCAGCTGGTCGAGGAACACGGCTGGCATATCGGTGTCGTCGCGCAATCGCACAAAGTCGTCGAGAACGTGCTTGAAGGTGTGGTCAAAGCTGGCCTCGAACGTACGCGCGTGGCCAAGGTGCCGCAGGGTGGAAGACTCGATCCAGATGCACCTATGCCTGCGTACACCGTGCTTAAAGCTAACGGGCAGGCGCGGTTCCTTGAAGACTGGCACGGGAGCGGAGTCGTCATCGGCGGAACCGCATGGGATTTCGCGCACGTGGATCGGGTTTCCAGGAAGAGTCTCGATCTTCTCGTCATCGATGAAGCTGGACAGTTTTCCCTCGCCCCTACGATTGCGGCGGCGGCCTCGGCCCAACGATTATTGCTGCTGGGAGATCAGCAGCAGCTTCCGCAAGTCTCTCAGGGGTCTCACCCCGAACCCGTTGACATGTCAGCGCTCAGCTGGTTACTCGGCGAACGCGAAACGATGCCAGACGAATACGGCTATTTTCTTGCAGACACCAGGCGTATGCACCCGAAACTTACTTCCGTCGTTTCTGAACTCTCCTACGAGAATAGGTTGCACGCCCACCCCACCACGCAATTTCGAGAAGTTGTTAGCCGAGCACCCAACGCGGGTCTAGCGCCGGGATTCCACTGGCGGGGAGTAGAACACTACGGCAATGCGACGAGTTCTGCCGAGGAAGCCGCGTTGATCGTTGAACTAGTGAAGGAACTGCTCAACGGAGAGCTCACACTGCATACCCGTGGCTCCTCCATTCTGGTGAACACCGAGCCAGACACCAGTGTGCGAGGAATCGACGAATCAGACGTCATTGTCGTTGCTGCCTATAACGCCCAAGTTGAGTGCATTGTGGATGCGCTTGACGGAGCTGGGTATCGAGCAGTGCGAGTGGGAACCGTTGACCGATTTCAAGGGCAGGAAGCACTGTTCTCACTCGTGAGTCTCGCCGCCTCAAGCGCCGATGACGTTCCACGTGGTCTCGAGTTCTTGCTCATGCGAAACCGTTTGAACGTCGCCATCAGCCGAGCTCAGTGGGCAAGTTTCCTGATTTCAAGTACGAGACTTGGTGACGGACTCCCAACTTCAGCTGAAGGACTCAGTGCGCTTTCGGGGTACCTTCGTCTGACCGAGCGAGGGTAACGTGGTCTCATGGTGACAGTTCCAGGACCGTTCAAGACGCCGCCGTCGATCAGGCTCGATCCGCCTGAACTGAGCGGAGTACCGCTCGAGGCACGGGTACAGGGTGCTTCAAGGCGCTCAGCGGTGCCAGCGTTCGAGGTTATGCAAATAACCGATGAGGTTGCACGTCTCCGGGCAGCGGGAGAAGACGTTGTGTCATTGTGCGCGGGTGAGCCGAGTGCGCGCCCAGCACCGGGTACCCTTCAGCCCGCCGGGTACACGGGTCCGCTGGGCACCATGGCGCTGAGGGAGGCAGTCTCCGGGCATTACCGTGACTGGTATGGCGTAGAGGTGAATCCCCGGTCGGTCGCAGTAACTACTGGATCATCCGGTGCCTTCCAATTGGTTTTCCTTGCCGCGTTTGACCCGGGCGATCGAGTCGGGCTCGTGAGCCCTGGGTACCCCGCATATCGCAACATTCTTACTGCGCTCGGGGTGCAGGTTGTGGAGATTCCCGCGGGCCCAGAAACGCGCTACCAACCCACGCCCGAATTGCTTGACTTGACAGTGCAGCAGCACGGCGCTCTTGCGGGCATCATTGTTGCGTCACCGGCGAATCCCACCGGCACGATGCTCGGGCGTGTAGAGCTCCGAGCGCTGACGGAATGGTGCCGTTTGAACGGTGCCCGTTTCATCAGTGATGAGATTTATCACGGGATCACGTTTTCTGAGCCCGGGTCCCCGGATCCTCGCGGAGTCAGCGCTATTGAGCTCGACTCAGACGCGATCGTCATAAACTCATTCTCAAAATACTGGGGAATGACGGGATGGAGACTGGGGTGGGCATTACTGCCAGATGACCTCATCGCACCCTTTGAAGCGCTTGCATCGAACTTTGCACTGTCTCCACCCGCGCCCGCTCAAGAATTGGCGATGCGCGCATTCACGAACGAAACATATGCGGAACGCGATGCGGTCGTGCAGACATTCGCAACGGCTCGAGCGCACATACTCTCGGCCGCACCAGAGTTGAACTGGGGGGAGGCTGCGCCATCAGATGGTGCGTTTTACTATTATTCTGAACTTGGACCGCAGCTTGAGCGCTACGGCACTTCATCAAGCTATGCCCGCGAACTCTTGCAACATGCAAACGTCGCAATAGTGCCCGGGAGAGACTTCGACCCAGCTGCTGGACACCGAACTGTCCGGCTTTCGTATGCCGCAGGTGAAGCGGCTGTAGCCGAAGCAGTAGACCGAATTATTCGCTTTCAGCGCTAAGGGTCAGGCGAACACTGAAAGCGCCCTACCCGACTACGCGTATCGGTGTACCAGTTGGCACGCCGATACGAGCTTGCAACGCCTCGTCGACCGTTGGAGATTCGCTGGGGAGCCCGAGCTCAACGAGTACCTCACTGCCTTGTGTGAGTTGCAACTCGATTGATGAAACCGCGCCTGCGAGCGGGCCGTCAAGCCCCGCGACAGCGCGAGATATCGCAGAGCGGACCGCCTTCGCAAATGCTGCGGTGTCTTCAAGATCCGCCTGAACCTCAGATTGAGAGTACGAGACTGCGTCACCAGAGAGCACTTCAGCAACCACGACCGGAGTGCTGCTGGCACTGTCGAGTCGCACCACGACATCGAGCTGGCTCGACATCGATAAGGGAACGGACGCCGCGCCCGCGAAGGGGAGCGGAATGCCCGAAGGGGCACCACCGTGATCGTGCTGATCGGGTGATGCCCCTCCGAATGAAAACTTGAGATCCATAGATCTAAGGTTACGCTTTCTTGAGTAGACGAAGTTACACGTTCGCTGCGAGTACATCCTCAACGCTCTGGTATGTGAGCTCTGGGAAAGCATCAGAGACGCCCTTGAACGTGATGACACCGTCGTGGGCGTTTAGCCCCTTCGCAAGTGCGGCATCGTCGGAGAGTGCCTTGGCCCAACCTTTGTCGGCGATCGCGACGACATACGGAAGCGTTGCATTGGTGAGCGCTGCAGTCGAGGTCTCGGGGACAGCGCCCGGCATGTTCGCAACACAGTAGTAGATCGAGTTGTGAACCTGGAATGTCGGATCATCGTGCGTGGTTGGACGCGAATTCTCGAAACAACCGCCCTGGTCGATAGCGATATCGACGAGCACGGAGCCAGCCTTCATCTGGGCAACCATTTCATCGGTGACGAGCTTCGGTGCCTTTTCGCCGGGGATCAGCACCGATCCAATGACGAGGTCCGCTTCCTTGAGGGCTTCGGTGATGTTGTGTGCGTTCGAGGTGCGAGTCTGGATGCGGCCGTCAAATTCGTCTTCAAGCTGCTTGAGACGGGGGATGAAGATATCGATGACGGTGACTTCTGCGCCCATGCCGTATGCAATGCGTGCGGCTTGCTCGCCGGCTGCACCGCCGCCAATGACGACGACCTTGCCGCGACGAGTTGCGGTCACACCGCCAAGGAGGATGCCACGGCCGCCGTTTGCTTTCATAAGGGAGTACGCGCCGACCTGAACGGAGAGTCGCCCTGCCACCTCAGACATAGGTGCAAGGAGCGGGAGGCCGCGGTTAGGAAGCTGCACTGTCTCGTACGCGATCGCAGTGGTGCCTGAGTTCACGACGGCTTCGCTGAGCGTCTTCTCTGCGGCGAGATGGAGATAGGTAAAGAGCACCTGTCCCTTGCGCATCTTGTCATACTCGGCCGGAATGGGCTCTTTGACCTTGATGATCATGTCACTATCGGCCCAGACCTGGTCAGCGGAAGGGATGATGGTTGCGCCAGCGGCGAGGTATTCATCGTCCGTGATCGCAGAACCAAGGCCAGCGCCTGCCTGCACGAGAACTTCGTGGCCGCGACGCTTGAGTTCAAACACGCCTGCCTGGGTGATGGCGACGCGGTTTTCGTTGTTCTTAATTTCGGTGGGAATACCGACGCGC
>JBQEBC010000078.1:0-6960 GCA_052106035.1 Leucobacter sp.
AGCCTGAAGGATCAGGTTTCTGAAGCTTCAGTGTTCGCACAGGGCCGTCAGGCACGCGACATCTTCACCGAGACCCTCATCGAGAAGGCTGGAATTCCGGTTTCCGAGGAACTGGTTGAAGATGAGGTCACCCGTCACCTTGAAGGCGAAGGCCGACTCGAGGATGATCAGCACCGCGCAGAAGTTCGCGTTGCGAGCGAGAAGCAGTTCCAGATGGAGCTCTTGCTTGACGCAATCGCTGAAACAGAACAGGTGTCGCCGACACAGACAGAGCTTTCTGACTACATCTTCCAGTCCGCACAGCAGTACGGAATGGAGCCAACCGAGTTCCTCCAGGCAATCAGCCAGGGCAATCAGCTCCAGGTGATCCTCGGTGAAGTAACTCGGAACAAGGCGCTTGCAGTAGCACTGGGCAAGGCCAACGTCGTAGACAAGTCGGGCAACACCGTTGACCTTGGTCGCTTCGTAGCGGTAGACACCGACGAAGAGGGCGATGAGGCTACTGACGACGCTGGTGCTTCAGACAACGAGGGCGCTTCAGACAACGCGGGCACTTCAGAAGCAGCAGCTGAGGAAGCGCCAAAGAAGGCAGCAGCTAAGAAGCCTGCCGCGAAGAAGGCTCCGGCCAAGAAGGCAGCAGCAAGCGACGCAGATGACGATGAGGCAAAGAAGGCAGCCCGTTCAGCGGCTGCTAAGAAGGCAGCAGCAACTCGAGCAGCCAAGAAGGCAGCAGCTGAGGAAGCGAAGTAACCACTTCCTCCGAGTCACGAAGAAGTCCCCGGCCGATTGGCTGGGGACTTCTTCGTTGTCAGCGAATCTTTACCCAGGGAGAAACGCCCACGGCGAACACGCCAGCGGCAGTCGAACGCACTCGATACGCTCGAATCAAGCAACTTATGAATGGAGCGCCGAATGGCTGAACAGTCGCCGCTAAACACCGTGTTTGATCGCCTATTGAAAGACCGAATCATATGGCTCGGGTCTGAAGTTCGCGATGACAACGCGAATGAAATCTGTGCGAAGATCCTGCTGCTTGCGGCAGAAGATCCCGAGGCAGATATCTACCTCTACATCAATTCGCCCGGTGGTTCGATTACCGCCGGTATGGCTATCTACGACACCATGAGCTTCGTCCCGAATGACATTGTCACGGTCGGTATCGGCATGGCTGCATCGATGGGGCAGTTCCTGCTGACGGCAGGCACGAAGGGCAAGCGGTACATTACCCCGAACGCACGTGTGCTGCTGCACCAGCCACACGGTGGCTTTGGTGGCACCGCAAGTGATATTCAGACGCAAGCACAGCTCATCACCTCGATGAAGAACCGGCTTGCCGAGATCACTGCTGCGCAGACCGGAAAGTCGGTCGAGCAAATCAACGCAGACGGTGATCGCGACCGCTGGTTCACCGCTGAAGAAGCCCTCGAATATGGCTTTGTCGATTTCATCCGCGAAACCGCAACTGATGTCATCGGTGGCGGCGGCACCAATAAGTAATTCGCAAGGAAGACACCCACTATGACGAATCTCCAGATGCCCGAGGCACGCTACGTTCTTCCCACTTTTGAAGAGCGGACCGCATACGGTTTCAAGCGCCAGGACCCATACGCAAAGCTCTTTGAGGATCGGATCATCTTCCTCGGCGTTCAGGTCGATGATGCCTCCGCAGACGATGTGATGGCTCAACTCCTGGTCCTCGAAAGCCAGGACCCGGAACGTGACATCACGATGTACATCAACTCACCGGGTGGATCGTTTACGGCGATGACCGCTATCTACGACACCATGCAGTACATTCGCCCGCATGTGCAGACTGTGTGTTTGGGTCAGGCTGCTTCGGCAGCTGCGGTACTCCTTGCCGGAGGCACGCCGGGCAAGCGCCTTGCCCTTCCCAACGCCCGTGTCCTTATTCACCAGCCTTCGAGTGGAGAGGGTGGCCGCGGCCAGGCCTCCGACATTGAAATCCAGGCTCGCGAGATCCTGCGCATGCGTGAATGGCTTGAAGAGACCCTCTCGAAGCACTCCAAGCGAAGCATCGAAGAGGTACACACAGACATTGATCGAGACAAGATCTTGAGCGCCCAAGAAGCGCTCGAATACGGTCTTGTCGATCAGGTGCTCACGAGCCGCAAGAACCCACAGCCGGTACTTGAGCAGTAGTACATGACCGATGAGTGACGGCGCGCGGTCTCTGTTGGCGGCGCGCCGTCACTCATTGTCAGAGGTGGCCGTTAGGCTCTCAGAAGAGTCGAGGCACGAAGGAGTTTCGGATGGCACGGATTGGCGAGAGCAGCGAAGTTCTCAAGTGTTCCTTCTGCGGGAAATCACAGAAACAGGTCGCGCAACTGATTGCGGGTCCGCAGATCTATATTTGCGATGAGTGCGTTGCGTTGTGCAACGAGATCATTGAAGAACGTCTCTCTGAGCACCAACCCGCTGAGCCAAGTGATTTCACGCTCCACAAGCCGCGCGAGATCTCTGATTTTCTCGATGAATATGTCATCGGTCAAGAGCGAGCAAAACAGTCACTTGCGGTGGCTGTCTATAACCATTACAAACGTGTTCGTGCGTCAAATTCACTTACGAGCGCGGAGTTCGCAAGCGAACAGGTCGAGATCGCCAAGTCGAACATCATGATGATTGGTCCGACTGGCTGCGGCAAGACCTATCTCGCACAGTCACTCGCGCGTCAACTTGGCGTTCCATTCGCTGTCGCCGATGCAACCGCGCTGACGGAAGCCGGCTACGTCGGCGAGGACGTCGAAAACATTCTCCTGAAGCTCCTGCAGGCGGCAGACTTTGATGTACAGCGGGCAGAGACTGGCATTATCTATATCGATGAGATCGATAAAATTACTCGCAAGGCTGAGAATCCATCGATTACGCGCGATGTCTCTGGCGAGGGCGTACAGCAGGCACTGCTGAAGATTCTTGAGGGCACAGTGGCCTCGATTCCGCCGCAGGGAGGTCGCAAACACCCAAATCAAGAGTTCATTCAGCTCGATACCACGAATGTGCTTTTCATTGTCGCGGGCGCCTTTGCCGGGCTTGAAGAGGTAATTGGCCAACGACTGGGTAAGGGCGGCATTGGGTTTGGGTCACCGATGGCCAGCAAGCGTAATGAGGCCGAGCTTTTCTCCGAAGTGCAGCCGGAAGACCTCCACAGGTTTGGGCTGATTCCTGAGTTCATTGGACGACTCCCTGTCATTGCCACAGTCGATCCGCTCGATACAGATGCGCTGAAGCGCATTCTCACTGAGCCGAAGAATGCTCTCGTGAAGCAGTATCAGAAGATGTTTGAGCTCGATGACGTTGTACTCGAATTTGATGACGATGCGCTCACCGAGATTGCAAATCTTGCGGTAGATCGCAAGACAGGCGCACGCGGGCTCCGCTCAATCCTGGAAACAGTGCTCGGGCCAGTGATGTTCGACGTGCCGTCAAACGATGAGATCGCGAAGGTGATCGTCACACGTGAGGCTGTGCTCGATGAAGCACCACCGCTCGTGCTCGGTGCGAAAAAGGGACGCGAAAGCGCCTAACCTCGTACGATAACTAAGCGACAGTAGACGTGATGTCGTAGCTGAGCAACACTGTCTCGTCGTCGCTTGGCATCGTCACAGCCAGCGCTGAAAGTTCACCGTTCTCAAGCGTCGCAGTCTTGCCGCCCTCAACCGTTGTTGATTCCTCACTCACGGTGAACGCTCCTCCGGCAATGACTTCGTCCCAGAGAGCACTGGCAGAGACTTCGGTATCTGCACGGAGTACGAGATACCACGTGCCGTAACCTCGAGAGCCAACGTCATCGATGGCTGCCCCCTCGGGAATGATAAAGCCTTCAGGAAAGTCATCCGGAATATCCTGATGTTTCTCAAAGACCTCGTCTGGGTTCTCCTCGGGCCAGCTTCCTCCCTCAGGAGGCTGCTTTTCCGTAGGTATGGGATCGCCTGTGCCAGACGACCCTGGCTCGGGTGCACAGCCAGCCAGGGGAAGGAGAAGCAAGCTCAACGCAAGCGCTGCAGCTGTCGCAGTTCGTGAGGTGCGGATCATTGTCACTTCAGCCAATCGTCATCTTCATTATCGTCATCCGTGAAGTCGTTGACGCGTGCCATGTCTGAATGTTCCACCAGACCGAATTTCTGCACTTGACCCGCTGCATCGACCCGAAGATCGCACAGTACGAGCGCGCCCGCGTCCATAAGCTCAACGCGTGCCCGCCCCTCGAGCCACGTAAGTGTCCACGACGAGCCACTCGTGTGCTCCGTCTCTGAGGCAGCAATGGCGGTATGCAGAACGACGGGCACAGCTGAGTGTGGGGGGTCTCCTACCCGCCACCGAGATCCGAGCTGCATGTGTGGCTCCTACTCGGCCGTCTCGACAGTAATCTCAGCGACCTTCACAGCTGGCACGTCAGCTGCGATGATTTGCAGCTCAGTAATGCGCCCCACGTCAGAGAGGTCACCCGCTGCAAGCAATAGTCGCTCTCGATCTGTCTCAGAGGCATGTATGACGGCGAGCGTGACGGAAGTGCGCTGTGACACCTTTGCGTCGGTCTTCGCGCCCCGCACACCAATCAGTGCACTGCCAACGAGGGCGAGGAGACCTGCATCTGCATCGTCACCCACGAGATCTGTGATCTCTGTTGCAGATGGCCACTTTGCGCGGTGCACTGACCCTTCGGCGAACCACGACCAGACCTCTTCGGTCGCGTACGGGAGGAACGGCGCAAACAGTCGAGCAAAGACCGAAAGTGCGGTGCGAAGAGCGGTGACCGCCGACGCCTGAATCTGGCCGGTGCCGTTGTGGGCGCGCTCCTTTACAAGCTCAAGGTAGTCATCACAGAACGTCCAGAAGTAGGATTCGGTGAGCTCGAGCGCACGCTGGTGATCGTAGGTTTCAAACGAACGCGTCGCATCCTCGATCACGCGTGCGAGACCAGCGAGCATCGACTTATCGATCGGCTCTGAAACGGTGCCTGCGCCACTCGCATCGAACGAGAGCGTGAACTTCGCAGCATTCAGGAGTTTGATCGCGAGTCTGCGGCCAATCTTGATCTGGGTCGGGTTCTGGGGGTCGAACGAGGCGTCTGTGCCGAGCTTCGCTGAGGAAGCCCAGTATCGAACCGCGTCAGCGCCGTGCTGGTCGAGCATGCCGGCCGGGGTAACAACGTTTCCCTTCGACTTTGACATCTTCTTGCGATCGGGATCGAGGATCCACCCTGAGATTCCCGCGTGCTTCCACGGAAGGTCACCGGACTCAAGTTCTGAACGCAAGAGTGTTGAGAAGAGCCACGTACGAATAATGTCTTGCCCCTGTGGGCGCAGATCAAATGGGAAGACCAGGTCGTAAAGGTCCTGGTCACGCTCCCATCCACCTGCGAGCTGCGGGGTGAGTGAAGAGGTGGCCCAGGTGTCCATCACATCGACTTCTCCCTGGAAGCCACCAGCAACGCCACGTTGCGACTCGTCGTACCCCTCAGGAACGTTGCTTGACGGGTCGACGGGCAACTGCGCGACCGTCGGAAGGATCGGCTCATCGAATACTGGGTTGCCCTCATGATCGAGCGGATACC
This sequence comes from Leucobacter sp., assembly GCA_052106035.1. Lineage (GTDB taxonomy): Bacteria > Actinomycetota > Actinomycetes > Actinomycetales > Microbacteriaceae > Leucobacter. The sequence goes on from JBQEBC010000078.1 coordinate 5,573, forward strand.
AGACGGGAAGCGGCACTCCAAAGAATCGCTGCCGGGAGATGAGCCAGTCACCTGAGAGGCCCTCGACCCAGTTCTCGTAACGCACCCGCATAAAGTCGGGATGCCATTCCAGCTCTTTTCCGTGTGCCAGCAGACGCTCCCGCAACGACTCGTCGCGGGCACCGTTCTTGATGTACCACTGGCGGGTCGACACAATCTCGAGCGGCTTGTCACCCTTCTCAAAGAACTTCACCGGGTGGTTAATCTTGCGGATCTCACCCTGAATCTCACCGCTGGCCTGCAACAGCTCAACTATTGTCTGCTTCGCACTAAATACTGTCTTACCAGCGATCTGCGCGTAAGCCTGCTTCCCGCTTTCAGACGTGATGACTTCAGGAGCCTCCGCAATGATCCGCCCGTCGAACCCAAGAACTGCTCGGTTCGGGAGATCAAGCTCACGCCACCACACCACATCGGTGACATCACCGAAAGTACAGATCATGGCAATACCCGTGCCCTTGTCTTGCTGAGCAAGGTGGTGGGCGAGAATCGGAACTTCAACGTCAAAGATGGGCGTGCGCACGGTTGAACCAAAAAGCGGCTTGAATCGCTCGTCGTCTGGGTGCGCCACTAGCGCGACACATGCAGCCAGAAGCTCCGGGCGCGTTGTGTCGATGAGGATATCGCCGCTGCCATCAGACTTGTGAAACGCGAGCGTGTGGTACGCCCCAGGCTGCTCACGATCTTCGAGCTCGGCCTGAGCCACGGCGGTGCGGAACGAGACGTCCCACAAGGTAGGGGCCTGCGCCTGATACGCTTCGCCCCGCTCAACGTTGCGCACGAACGCGAGCTGAGAGGCACGCATCGAATCTGGTGCGATCGTACGGTAGCTCTGCTTCCAGTCAACCGAAAGACCAAGCGTACGCCAGAGATCTTCGAACTGCTTCTCATCTTCAAGTGTCAGCCGCTCGCACAATTCAATGAAGTTGCGACGAGAAATGGGCTGTTGATCTGCGGCCTTGATGCTCTTGCCGTTTCCTCCTTCATGCGGGGGAGTGAACTCGGCTACGTACGGAAGTGTCGGATCGCACCGCACACCGTAGTAGTTCTGCACCCGGCGCTCTGTCGGTAGCCCGTTATCGTCCCACCCCATTGGGTAGAACACGCGCTTGCCGTTCATACGCTTAAACCGAGCTACGGTGTCGGTGTGGGTATAGGAGAAGACATGCCCAACGTGCAGCGAGCCCGAAGCTGTTGGCGGGGGAGTGTCGATACTGTAGACGTCACTACGCTCTGCGCCCTCGCGCTCAAACGCATACGTTCCCTGCTCTTCCCAAATCGGGCCCCACTTTGCTTCGAGGCCTTCAAGTACCGGCTTGTCGGGGATCGCACTCATGCGTGGGCTCCGT
>JBQEBC010000079.1:0-6831 GCA_052106035.1 Leucobacter sp.
CACCATGGCAACCAAAACAGCTACGGCTGCACCGAGCCGGGAGTTCGACAACGTCGTTCACCCGCTGCGTCGGCCCGGGCGCTGGGTGAGCACAGTGGTGATTCTGTTCTTGTTGGTGGCGTTTGTACAAGCAATCGCCACCAACAAGAACATTGAATTCTCGGTTATCGGAGAATTCATGTTCAACCCGCGCATCCTTTCGGGTGTGCAGCTCACCCTCATCATCACTGTGGTCGCGATGGTTACGGCGGCAATTCTTGCCGTCATCATCGCGGCGATGCGCATGTCTGGCAACCCCGTGCTCGTAGTGGTTGCTGCAGTGTACGTGTGGATGTTCCGTGGAACACCGCTGCTCGTGCAGATTGTGATCTGGGGCTACTTCGGTCTGATCTTCGAAAAGATCACTCTCGGCATCCCATTCACTGACATTGTGTTCTGGCAAGTTGATACGAACGTTCTGATTTCTGCGCTCGTCGCGGGTGTCATTGCGCTGACACTTAATGAGGCGGCTTACTCCTCTGAGATTGTCAGGTCAGGCATGCTCTCCGTTGACGAAGGTCAGCAAGAGGCTGCAGCATCACTGGGCATGAGCCCTCGGTACTGCTTCATGCGTATCCTGCTGCCACAGGCAATGCGCGTGATTATCCCGCCGATGGGTAACCAGCTCATCTCGATGATTAAGAACACCTCGTTGCTCTCCCTCATCGCGGTACTCGAGCTCTACACGCAGGCGACTCAGATCTCGGCACAGAATCTGCGCCAGGTTGAGCTGCTCATTGTTGTGAGTATTTGGTATCTCGCGATTGTTTCGATCTTGTCAGTTCCGCAACACTACCTTGAGCGATACTTCGGACGCGGCAGTACCAAGAATCAGCCGCAGACGATGATGGAGAAGGCGCGCGAATACACCGGATCCATTCAGGTGCAGCGGGCCCACAAGCGCAAGCGGAAGGGGAACTGACATGGTTGAACAGACGCTCGACGATACGTCTCTCGTGCAATTGAGAGGTGTGCGAAAGCGCTTTGGTCCCCTCGAAGTGCTGAGAGGAATCGACATGGACGTGCGCGAAGGGGAGGTTACCTGTTTGCTTGGACCGTCTGGTTCTGGCAAGTCGACTCTGCTTCGGTGCATCAACCACCTCGAATCCATCAACGGCGGCAAGATCATTGTTGATGGTGAACTTGTGGGGTACCGCGAAAAAAAGGGTGAGCTGCATGAGATGCACCCGAATGCGGTAGCGAAGCAGCGCCGTAAAATCGGGATGGTGTTTCAGCGGTTCAACCTCTTCCCGCACAAAACCGCGATTGAAAACATTATGGAGGCCCCGATTGGGGTTTCTCGTAGACCGCGTGCACAGGTGAAACAGGAAGCGCTTGAGTTGCTTGAGAACGTTGGTCTCGTCGAGTGGGCGAACCACTACCCCGCGCAGCTTTCTGGTGGCCAACAACAGCGCATTGCGATCGCACGTGCGCTTGCGATGAAGCCGAAGATCATGCTGTTTGACGAGCCGACGAGTGCGCTCGATCCTGAGCTAGTTGGGGACGTGCTTGAGGTGATGCGGGATCTCGCGAAGGCGGGCACGACCATGGTGGTAGTGACGCACGAGATCGGGTTTGCCCGGAGTGCGGCAGATACTGTCGTGTTCATGGACGAGGGTGTGGTTGTGGAGTCGGGAACTCCTGAACAGGTCTTCGATAACCCACAGAGCGTGCGCACCCAGGGGTTCTTGCAGAGCGTGCTCTAAACAAGGTGCAGCCTGATGGGGGTCACCAGGGCCAGTTCACTCCGGTGAGCTGGCCCTTCAGGTGTCTGCTACCGCTGTTCTCCTTTGTCTTTGTCCTTGTCGCCACTTTCCCGCTTCCTATTACCGAACTTCTGCCCAACTCCGCATCTGCAGGCTCCACAGGTGCGGAAAAGGGCAGTCTTTCGTAATTGCGCAGGCAAGTCTTGCACAGGCAAGTCTTGCGCAGACTGATGGGATGCTCACCGCCGAGCCAGGTGGAGATTGCGGGCAATCGCGCCAAGCATCTCGGTCTCGACCTTCGGCCACCCGTGTACGACCTGGGCATAACCAAATCTAAAGACGGTGTACCCACGTTGTGCGAGTGCAGCATCGTGCTCCATGTCTGACACACGCTGCGCCCCAGAGTGTTGTTTGCCGTCAAGCTGCACGATCAGGCGTTCGCCGATCAGTAGATCGACGCGGTGGCCATGTATCGATACTTGCGTGCGCATCGAAACCCCGGTCCACCGTAAGTTCGTTCGGAATATTGTCTCGAGACCTGAATCTGCGAACGGCGTGCATTCGCTCAGCAGCGTGCGCGCGGCAGGACGCAATCGAAGTGATGCGAGCGCTGGGTAGTCTATGAGCTTCTTCTGGAGTGCAGAATCCCAAATCGCGAGGGCAGCAACGTGAGGCTGACATGTCGACACGCAGTCGAGCATATTTTCGATGCTGTCGGTGAGTGCACCGGGCTTCCGCAACGTAAGTGGTTTCTGCCAATGCACGACGCTGTTTGGGGCGGTCGTCTTTCGGGCAGTGAGTGATCCGGCAACATGCGGCCTGTCGTGTGCAAGTACCCATAATCCGAGTCGGGCCGCCTGTGTGACGCAAGTAAGTACAACTGCGTGGCGGACGGCGAATATCAGCTGTGGATCCGCATCAGGGAGCGACACCCACCCTTTTCGCACGTGGGCAATACGCTTCGCTGCGATCGCGACGCGGAGACTGTGTCGAGTGTATCCACAGCGGTGAAGCGTGGTGGTGAGGGCAACCCCACCCCGTTGTTGAAGCTCGTGTTCGACGGACATGCATTCAGACTTGCCAGGAATGGCCGCGGTCGCCAGCCCGACTACGGGAATGTGGAGAACTCGGTTGAGAAGGGGTGGCTGCGTGTGATGTGGGCGGGGCTTGCGAGGCGGAGAGGCGAATCACTCGCGATCCGGTTCCGAGAAGGTACCCAATTCCGAAAAGCTACACAGTTCCGAGGAACTGGCCACGAAACTGATCGTATTTGGGTCGAACTTCGGCGCAACGGGCGTGGCAGCCACGGGTGTTGCAGCGGGCAGCTAGCAGCGGGCAGCTAGCAGCGGGCAGCTAGCAGCGGGTAGCGAACGAGTGACCTATTCCGCGCGGGGGCGTTGGCGTAACTGCTTCGTCTCGGAGCGTTTGGTCTTCGCCACGAGGTGACGTCGCCTCGACCCTCGCGTCGGTTTCGTAGCTCGGCGCTTGGGGCCATCAGGGGCTAGACCAGTTGAAATGAGTCCAGCGAGCTTTGCGAGCGCAATCTCGCGGTTACGCAGTTGCGCTCGCTGCTCAGATGCCGTCACCGTGATGACCCCGGCAACAAGACGATGTTGCAACTGAGCAAGTAGCCGCTCGCGCTGGGCATCGCTCAGTACCCGAGAATCAGCAACATTCCAAAAGAGCTCGACCCTGCTGTCTGCGGTGTTCACGTGTTGCCCGCCCGGCCCCGACGAGCGAGAAAATCGCCAGCCGATTTCGGATGCCGGAATCGAAAGCCCGGACGACACTTTAAGGTTCATAATCCCAGGGTGTCACGACATCCCAGCAGACAGCTAGCGCCTACCGGAAGATGATCGTACGGTCGCCATCCTGCAGCACCCGATTCTCTGCAAACCAGCTCACCGCGTGGCGCAGCACGCGGGCCTCAATGTCTTGTCCGAGCTGAACGAGCTCGCGTGGAGCGTACGAGTGATCCACACGGGTGGTGTCTTGCTCAATGATCGGCCCTTCGTCGAGGTCGGTCGTGACAAAGTGGGCGGTCGCTCCGATGAGCTTTACACCTCGCTCGTGCGCCTGCTTGTAAGGGTTTGCGCCCTTAAAGCCGGGGAGGAACGAGTGGTGAATGTTGATCGCTTTACCCTCGAGCGCTTCGCAGAGTCCAGGGGAGAGGATCTGCATGTAACGGGCGAGCACGACGAGTTCGATGTCGTACTCTTCGACCGCCTCGAGCACGCGTGCCTCGAAATCAGCCTTCTCGTCGGCGCCGGTGACCGGTCGGTGTTCGAACGGAACCCCGTAGAACTCGGCGATATCGCGCATGGTTTCGTGGTTGGAAAGTACGAGTGGCACTTCGATCGGCAGCTGGCCCGCGCGTCGCCGGTAGAGCAGGTCGTTCACGCAGTGTGTTGCCGTTGACGCGAGAATGAGGGTGCGCACCGGGCGCCCGACCTGGTCGAGCCGCCAACTCATGTCGTAACGTTCGGTCACCGGCGCGAGCGAGTTGCGAAAGTGCACCTCGAAGCTCTCGTGTTGCGCGACCGACTCGACTTGCAGGCGCATGAAGAAGCGGCCCGTGTCTGCGGAAGCGAACTGCTGACTCTCGGCGATGTTGCCGCCTGCCGCAACGATCGCACCGCTGATGGCGTGCACAATGCCCGGGCCGTCGACGCAGCTGAGAGTGAGCACCCACTGGGCGTCTTCGGTGATTGTCGCGATGGTATTCACAAGCTCAAGAGTAGTGGATCAGTGGCATCAACCGGTGACCTCGAAGATGCCGTGAGCCCCGCGCTCCGCATCCACCATGAAATGGGAGACGAACGGATAGTGCCCAGCTTCGGGGAAAGTGAGTTCGACAAAACCTCCCTGCGCGGGGAACAGGCCGAGGGCCTGAGATCCGGTTCCCTTCGAGCGGTTGATGAGGTAGCGACCCTCGGCCCAGACGGTGTCGAACTGTCCGCCGATCACATGGAAACTGGTGGATCGCTCGATGCCAGCATCGAGCACCCAAACGCGCACCCGCTCGCCAACGGTTGCGGGTAGTGGCGCATGGTCGTACTGATTCGCGTACCCGTTGAAGACGACCAGGTCGGGGTTTCGGGTGGCGATCTTGTCGGGATCCACTTCGCCACCATCGGTGTCACCGAGGTAGTACTCGCCCTGTACGAGTACGTAGCTGCGGTCGACCGGAGGCAGTGAGGGATCCTCGATAATGACGGCACCGTACATTCCGTTCGCAATATGCGCGGTCATTGGCATCGTCGAGCAGTGGTACATCCAGATCCCAGCCCGGGTGGCGGTAAATGTGTACACGAGCTTCTCACCGGGTGCAATCGTGCGCATGGGTTCGTCGGGGGCGAGAGCGCCCGCGTGGAAGTCGATGGAGTGCCCCATTGTGCCGTTGTTCACGAGCGTCACTTCGAAGGTGTCGCCCACTCGTCCATGTAACACGGGCCCGGGGGCAGTGTCGCCGAATGTCCATAGCGTTTGCGTGACACCCGGTGCGACTTCCTGCTTCGTGTCTTTAGCGGTGAGAGTGAGTCGGTGGGCCTTGGGCTCGTTGTTCGGAGGGAGGGCAGGGAGCCCCGCATCGAACGGGGTGAAACCGTTACCTGGATCACCCATGAGGTCGAGACCAGATGACCAGTGACCTGAGTGATCGTTGGTGGCATCATCTGCCTCGCCACCCGTCTCTTTGGTCACGGGGTTGCCGTCTGCGTCGACTGCGACAATGTCCAGCGTCATACCCATTTGTTTGTGTCCGATGATTGAGCACCATCCGTCGAGCGGGCCGGTGATGACACCCACGTCGATAGATTCGGATTCTCCAGGTGAAAGTCGAGCGCCCGAGACCCCATTGGCGAACACCAGGTCGTGGATCTGTGATGCGTTGGTGCTTGTTAGCTCAGTGTTTGTTAGCTCAATGACGAGCCGGGTGCCGACAGGAACTTCGATGCGATCGGGAGTGAAGCGCATGTCTGCGGCCTCGACTCTTACCGTCTGCACTGGCGCATTCACATCAACGTTGGGCGCGTTGCCCAATCCGAAGCCCACGGGATCAACGAACACGCACACGGCGACAGCGAGTGACACAGTGAGCAGGCCAGCGACCGCTTGACCGGATCGGCGCCCACCGGCTTTCGCGCTCTCCGACACGATCGGGCGAGAAGGCGCGCCTGGGTTCGTGGCGGGGCTTAGTGCGGGGTGTGTTCCGGGATTCGTGTTTGGGCTTGTGTCAGGGCGAGCACCCGCAAGTGCTGCACCAGCGGCCTTCGCACGAAGCTGTGCGCGCATCGCCACGAACATGATGACAAGAAACGATGCCATCGCGATGAAGTAAAGCAACGAAGCGGCGACCCGAGTGATGCTCGACACGGGCAATGCGTATACCAGGAGCCCCGCGTTCGCGACGGTTACACGAAGCACTCCAAGGCGATCGAACGCCGTTGTTCCTATACGCACCGGTGTTGGACCACCCGCGAGCACAACGGGAATGAGGTAACTGAGTGCGCCGACAAGCACCTGCGCTGCGAACCCAGCAACGAGATATGGCGCGACCGCGCGAATCAGATCGGCAACCTGCAAGAATTCAGACCCGCGCACGAACGCGACAACCGTGCCGACGAGGGCGAAGGTGACGATGCCGCTCCACCACACGAGTGCCGCGCCCACAGACAACGCGGAGAAACTGTACGGAGTAGCTTGGCGCGCCGCCTTCCACAGGGCGTACCCGATGATGATGAGGCCTGCAAGATAGAGCGCGAGGCCGGCTGCGAGCAACGGGATCCACTCGAACACTGCACCCGCGGCCGCAACCAACACACCCGCAGTGAGCAGGGGGAGTGCCCGTGCGGCGCCAACGGCGGCGTGTTCGTGGGCGCGAGTGCGCAGGATCGTCGGCCAGAGCGTCACAACCGTACCTGCGACAGTGAGGCCGACCCAACCGAGCAGGTTCACGAGCGCGTGCGCGAGCACCAGACTTGCGGTGCTCGTCTGGGCGATGAGCGCGCCGAGCGACGTACCAATGAGTAACAGCGCGCTCGCCGCAATGTAGTACCTCGTGGTGCGACCGAACTTGCCGGGGAGG
>JBQEBC010000080.1:0-6805 GCA_052106035.1 Leucobacter sp.
GCGAGGCCCTGTTCCTTTGCCTGATACTGAGTCATGCCGTTCCCTTAGTTGATGGTAGCGATAGTCTCGTCAAGCTCGACGAGATCTCCCGCTTCCTTCTTGAAAGTGATTACGCCTGCAACGGGAGCAACGAGCTCGCTTACGAGCTTCGAAGTCTCGAGCGATGCGATTGCCTGGCCCTCGGTGACAGTCGAGCCGTCTTCAACGAGCCATTCTCCGAGATCTGCCTCTTCGTCGTCGCCGAGCAGTTCCTTAGTGAGGTTCACGTCCATGATGTACTCCTTTATTTGATAGTTGTAGGTGACTGAATTCTGGGTGACTTAGCTTGCAACCGCAACAGGTGCGTCGAGCCGCTGCACAGTGAGCTCGAACGTTGCGGCGACGAGGTTCTCGCCGCGCACTACTTCTCCCGCGCGGATAACTCCGTGGCGGTCGACGAGTGTGCAGCTGAGCTTGGCCTGAAGCTCGCCGTCGACGGTGCGCACCTCACCGATGAGTGCGATGACCTCTGTGGCCGGCCCGTCGATGACAATGTGCTCGCCACTTACGCGGTCGACGAATGTCGCTCCGACGAAGCTGCCGAGCCCGGCGCGAAGCGTTGCATATTCAAAGCCGGCGTTCTTACACACGGTGAGAATTGCCTCGGTAATGTCCTCGTTGGGTAGCACACGTGCGACAACGGTGTCTGTTTCCTGCTGCATTTCTACACTCCGCTCTTCCGGCGTGAACACCGGCATCTTCGTTTCCGGGTCATCGGCGCTCCGCCAGAGCGCCCCGTATACCGCGGTGACAATCGCGGTGGGAGGAGGGTCGCCAGCCTCCGTCTCAAGCCAGACGTGTCCGCCTTGAAGCGGCCCTTCTGGAGACTGCCAGAAGCAGTGGCTATGCATGTAGGGTGCATCATCGCGCACACCGAGCGTGACTGAGCCATAGAGGAGAGGAGCTCGCTGATGAGCCCTGGTCTCAGAGAAGCTCAGCGCTCGCTCAGACGTCGCAACGTCAGGAACGCAATAGCTGAGTGGCGCGTAATCGCCGCCGTGCAGCTCGGCAAAGCCGCTGTCAGCACCGAGCGCCGTAAGCGCATCGTGGAGCTGGTCGACAATGGGCCGGCCTGGTTGCAGTTCGCAAAATGCGCTCTGCGTTCGAACTGGAACCGAAATGATTCTCGGTTCCGTTTTGGGGCCTGGATGAACCAGTGGTTGCATCGTGGTCTCCTTCCAGCTTGTAGCGTGAGAAAGATGTGTGAATCCACATTGGGAGCCCCGAGTGTGGGGCTCTGTTGGTGCACTCCAGGGTGAGGAGCGCACCAACAGGGTAATACTTAGGCTAACAAATTAACCGATTGCTGTGCCGCCGCAGACCTTGAGGGTCTCGCCGGTAATGTAAGTTGCCCCAGGGGATGCGAGAAACGCAACCGCAGTAGCAATGTCTTCCGGCTGACCAATTCGCTTGATCGGCTGAGCATCAACTGGGTAGGGCACGCCCTTGGTCATCGCGGTCTCGACTGGCCCGGGAGCCACAGAGTTGCACGTGATTCCGAGTGGGCCAACCTCTTTGGCTGCCCACTTGGTAAACGCAATGACGCCGCCCTTCGACGCTGCGTACGCGGGGCCAGTGCGCTTTGCACCGTCACCGCCCGACATTGTTCCGCCAATGATCCCCGAAATCGAGCTCACGTTGACAATCGCGCCCCCACCAGCATTCTTCATGTGCGGGTAGACCGCAGCCTGGGTGAGATTGAAGGTGCCTTTGAGGTTGGTCTCGATGTCACGATCCCAAATCTCGTCGGTCATCTCTTCGAGAGTAAGACGCCCTGCGGTACCTGCGTTGTTCACAAGCACGTCGAGCGAACCCCACTCAGCCACGAGTTCATCGAGGCAATCGCGCACTGCGTCGCGGCTGCGAATATCAACGATCGCACTGCGAGCCCGAACGGCACCGCCGGTCTTCTCAGCGATTGCAGCGACCGTGTCAGCTCCGTCGATCACGTCAATGATCAGCACGTCAGACCCACGCGATGCGAGTTCAAGCGCAATAGCCTGCCCAATGCCACCAGCTGCGCCAGTGACAACACTCACTTTGCCTGTGAAATCCTGCGACATATTACTTCTTTCTACTGTGGTGCCCGGTTAGAGGCCGAGCAGGTCTGGGAGCCAGTTGCTCAGTGCCGGGACAAATGTGACGAGCATGAGCACACCAAGGGTTGAAACAAGGAACGGACCAATACCCTTGACTGCTTCAACGAATGGAATCTTTGCGATACTCGCTGCGACGAAGAGATCTAGGCCCACAGGCGGGGTGATCAGACCGATTGCGAGGTTCATCGTCATCATCACGCCGATAGTCGTGAGGTCCATGCCGAGTTCAAGCAGCACGGGCACAAACAACGGAATGAACAAGTAGAACGCCGAGATCGCATCAAGGAACATGCCCGCGATGAGCAATGCGACGTTAATGATGAGCACCAACAACACAACGCTGTCGGTAATACTCAGCATCCAGTCAGAGACGACACGCGCAATCTGGTTTCTCGTGATCACATACGCAAACAGGGTTGCCGCCGCAATGATGAGCATAATTCGACCGGACAACACGCCTGCGTTAGTGAAGATCGGGAGTATTTCCTTGAACTTCAGATCACGAGAAACAAACAGCCCGACAATGAGCGCGTACACCGATGCAACAGCGGCCGACTCAGTCGGTGTGAAGATACCGCCGTAGATACCGCCCAGGATGATGACCGGAACCAGAAGACCAGGAATAGCTCTCAGACCCGCTTTGACAATCACCTTCATGGGTGCTCGTTGCGTGCGCGTTCCGATCTCATCGGCATCAGCCGTCACCGCATCGTCGGCTTCCATCGTGAGCACGCCACCGCGATCAGCAGCGTTACCCGCAGCAGTAGCAGCCGCGCCATTGCCAGTTGCGTTTGCAAGCAGACCCTGCTTGGTTCCCGTTGCTTTCCTCAGGTGCGCAGCAGCGTTCGACTTCGCAAGCTCCATGTCACGAGGAAGGAGACGCGCGAGCACATACAACACAACAACAAGAAGAAGACCAGGAACCACGCCCGCCATAAACAGACGAGTGATGGTCACACGTTCAACACCTGACCCGGCATAATCTGCCGCAACAACGGCGAACACAATGTACGCAATACTCGGGGGCAAAATGATGCCAAGCTCACCGGAAGTCGCAACGAGAGCTGCAGAGTGACGCTTCGAGTACCCGTGCTTGACGAGCGCGGGAATAAGAATGCCACCGATTGCCGCAACCGTTGCGGGGCCCGAACCGGAGATCGAGGAGAACACCAACGCGACAAGGATCGCGGTCAGCGCGATGCCGTTCTTCATATGGCCAAAGCACGCGTCAGCAAATTCAATGAGACGTCTGGAAATGCCCGTCATTTCCATAATCACGCCCGCAAGAATGAAGAACGGAATTGCGAGCAGCGTCTCAGACGAAAGCCCCGCATACAGAATGCTCGAGGCGGGAGCAAGTGCTTTGAGCCCGCCGGTGAAAATAATCGTTGCGAACGCGGAAAGTCCCATTGAGACTGCCACCGGCACGCCGAGGAACAGGCACAGGGCAAAGGTTCCGAAAAGTACGAGTTCAATCATTATCGTCCGCCCTCCTGCTTGCGTAGCCGTGCTGCTTCCTGTTCGCGTTCCTTCGCGTCGACGATTGCAGCCAGTTCTATTGCTTCTTCTTCCTCACCTTTAAACGCATCGCCACCGCGCAACTCAATGACCGCAATCTGAACGGTGCGGATCGCGCCGAGCAGCGCGCCAAAGGGAAGCGCCAGAGAGAAGATCCACTGAGGGAACTGAAGAGCAGGGGTCAAGCGCCCGGAATCAAACTGCTTGAGCGAAGTATCAATGCCAAGCCAAATAAGCACGGCGAAGAAGACGAACATGCCAAGGCAAATGATCATAACAATGATCTTGTGGAGTACTCCGCTGGTTGAATCGCGAAGCAGGCTGAAGCTGGGGTGGCTGCCAAGCCGCGTTGCCGCGGAGGCACCGACCATCGTCAGCAGCACAGCGATGTTGATAAGCAATTCGCTGGAGAATGAAAAAGAGGCATGGAAAACGTATCGCGCGATCACGTTGGCAAAGGCCAAGAGCGTGATAAACAGAAAGGTAACTGCGACGATCGTGTTTTCCAGCCTGCGCAGGATGAGATCAAACATGATGTTGTCCAATTCCAAGTAGAGGCGACGCTCAGCGCCGCCTCTACTTATAGGGAATTATTACTTAGGAGTAACTGCCTCGAGAACCTCTGGGGTCCACTTGTCGGCGTATGAATCATAGATCGGCTGGAGCGCCTCACGGAAGACAGTGAGCTGCTCAGGAGTGAGCTCGGTAACTGTCATCTGCTCTTTCATCTCAGCGAGCTGCTTCGACTCAAGGTCGCGGCTGAGCTCGATCTGGTATGCGTTCGCTTCTGCGGAAGCCTCGTCAACGATTGCCTTGTCTTCATCGCTGAGCTCGTTGTACATATCGAGGTTCATGCCGAGGATCAGCGGATCGTACACGTAGTTCCATACCGAGAGGTAATCCTGAACTTCCATGAGGCCGTTCGAGTAGATCACATCGAAGGGGTTCTCCTGGCCGTCGATGGTGCCGTTCTGCAGCGAGGTGAAGACCTCTGAGAAGTTCATCGTGACCGGGTCAGCACCGAGCTGCTTGTAGATCTCAAGGAAGAGCTCCGAACCAGCGACGCGGAGCTTGAGTCCGTTGATGTCTCCCGGCTCGGTGATCTCGTGCTTGCTGTTGGTGACCTGGCGGAAGCCAGACTCGCCGAAGCCGAGCATCTTGATGTTGAGATCCTCAGTGAGAGCTTCGTATGCCTCTGCGCCACCGTCTGCGATTGCGGCGTCAGCCTGCTCGTAATCGGTGTAGAGGAACGGAGCGGTGATCGCCGAGAAGCGGGGATCAATGCCCGAGTAAATGATCGGTGAGTTGTACGAGAATGCCTTGTCACCATTGGTGAGCATCTCAACACCAGCTGCGGGATCGCCGCCCGAAAGCTGCTCGTTCGCAAAGATGTTGAGCTTCATGCGTCCGTCAGACTTCTCATCGAGAAGCTCAGCAAACTTCTCGCCACCTGCGTACCAGGTCGACGTTTCAGAGACCGTGATGGTCATGTCCCAGTTATAAGTTTCCCCTTCAGCGTCGCCGCCACCGGTGGATGCTCCATCGCCCGAACAAGCGGTCAATGCAAGCGCAGAAGCAGCGAGTACTGCTACGAGCGTCATCTTCTTCTTCAACTGATCTCCTCCTTGAGATATCAACTCCGAGTGAATGGTTGATTCCGCTCGGCTCTCTCAATGAGTCAGCAGGATTTCCGCTCACTCATTTTTTGTTTCTATTACGTTTCGAATGAAACGCACCGCTTCATTATGCACGGCCTGGTAGAACCAAACAAGTCGAGTTCGGAACATTCGCGTTCAAAAATCTGCAGGCATCTCAAGTCTGCGCTGAAACCCGCTCAAATGCGCGGAATTTCAGTAACATCCCTGTTACGGAATTGTGATTTAACAGGCCGCGTCGCGGAGTCAGGGAACGAGGGCGATCACAATCGGAATGGTGATCATCGCCACCAAACTGGTGACGAGCGTTACCGCGGCTACCAATCGCACATCACCGTCGTACTCAAAGACGACGATGCTCGCGGTGGAAGACACCGGCATGGCAGCCATCACCACAACGATGCCGATCCACAACGGGGTGAGGCTGTCGCCAATGAGTAGCGCGCACCCGAGCATGACCAGCGGTAGTACCAGTAGCTTCACCGCTGAAGCAGTAAGCACTGCTGGGATCGACACACCTCCATCTGCCATACCAGCAAACGCAGGCTTCACCGTGAGTCCGACGGCAAACATCGCAGCTGGCACGGCAGCATTGCCGAACATTTCGATGCTGACATCGAGCACGTGAGGCACCCGAATGTCGAGGATACTCACAAGAACTCCGGCTACCACGCTGATCACAATGGGGTTCAATAACACCGCACGTTTGCTGACCCGCCAGAGTATCCCCCGCACGTTCTCGCGAAGCCCCTCTCCGGGCTGCGTTCGTTCATGACCGAAGGATTTGAGCAGGGGGTATCCCACCATGAACAGCATGTTGATGAGTAACTGCCCAAGCGCGGCCCCGAGCGCCGCGTCAGGCCCGTATACGCTCATCACAATGGGTACTCCGAGATAGCCCGCGTTTCCATAGGTGGCTGCCACAGCCAATGGACCGGGAATTACGCGGTGCTCCCTGGTGCGCGAGAACCGTCGCTGCACGATCGCCCCCGCGTACACCAGAAAGTACACGAAGGCAGTAACGCCTAGCGAGAGCGCAACAAATCCGATTGGCACTCCATCAGCCATGGGTGCGTTCGAGACCGCCACAAATAGGTAGGCGGGTAGGGAAAAGTAGAAAACAAATGCGTTGAGTCCAGCTTGAGCGTCTTGAAACCGCTTCAAGAAACCAGCGACTATCCCTACGCCGAGGAGGATGAACAGCGGAGCAATGACTAATAATACGTCGAGCAAAGGCCACACTCCTTTGGGTCGTCATCGGTCGTCATCGTTACGCGTCTCACTGGATGTTACCCTGGTTGGACCACGGACCTCCAACCCGGAGGCCCTCCTTCTTCTTGGCAACACCATCAACATCAATGAGGACGTACAAGTGAGTAATACAGCAGCTGATTCAACTTCTCACGAAGATCAGGTCGCCGAAAACAGCATTTATGGCACCACCGAAAAGGTTTCGCGCATTCGCGCCACTATCGCCAAGCGCATGATGGAGTC
>JBQEBC010000081.1:0-6508 GCA_052106035.1 Leucobacter sp.
CTTCAGCAGACCCCATCAATGACGATACGTGTGACGTTCACGCCATCGAGCACCGCCGCTTCGGTCACTCCCTCTGCAGCCCCTATTGCTGCTTCGACGCGTGATCCTGCCGCTAATTCGACCACCCCCGGCCTCAGCACTTCGCCCGTAACGTGCACGAACACCAGCTCACACTCGGTCTCACCACCAACCTGCGATGATTCTGGGAGCAGCGCAGTAGCGTCGACTACCTCTTCGACAGCGTGCGGTCGAAGCACAGCTATCCCCGGGCACCTGGCCAACTAGCCTCCCGGGATACCTGTGAACGTTCAACAGCCCTTGAGCTACCCCTTCGGCGTGAAGTGCAACCATTACAGAACAATATGTTGCATCTGCTCGTCAGCTCGCACATCGCTCGGCAGATCGGTGTGCGAAATCACAATGACCACCCGGTCATTCGGAACAGCTCCGAGCATGTCACGCATCATCGCGTCAGCATTCTCCGGGTCAACGCCCGCTGTAGGCTCATCGAGAATCACGATCGGGAAATCAGCGAGAAGCACCCTCGCGAGTGCAATGCGCCCTGCCTGACCGCCTGATACGAGAGCCCCGTGTTCTCCAACGCGGGTGTCGAGTCCTTCTCGCTGTTGAGCCCACGCTCGAAGACCAACCCGGTCGAGGACTCGCAGGAGGTCTTCATCGCTTGCTTCGGGACGAGCAAATTTGAGGTTCTGCCGAAGGTCGCTATCAAAGAGATGCGGTGCTTGTTCGCAGAGCCCGACATTTTCTCGCACACGCGAAAGAGGCAACTCCTTCGCCTCGACGCCTCTTAAGCGGTAGGTCCCGTCATACTCAAGAAACCGCACGAGCACGCGAGCGAGCGTCGATTTTCCGGCCCCGCTCTCCCCTGTAATGAGGAGTGTCTGGCCGGCGGCGAGCGTGAAACTCAGGTGTTCGATCGTGTACTGCTGGGCATCCGGATACCTGGCGCTAAGGTTCTTCACCACTATGAGGGGCTGCGTACCATCACGCGGCATTTCGGCGGGGGCGCGCATGGGCGCCGTCTCGCGAGGGATCTCGGGAGGGATTTCGGCCCCGAGGAGCGTGCCAATACGTTCAGCACTCTCGGCGACAAGCTGGCGTGCTTGGAGCGCCTGAGGTACCTGAGTGAGTACTTCAAAGAGCGCCGCTGGCACGATGATCGCGGCTGCGAGCACGGGCGCTGACACCGTATCGAAACCGGCGTCAGGGCGTAGCAGGGAGATCGTCAGGAGCGTGGCTACGCCCGCGAATAGGGTCATGCAGGCCGAAACGATGCCGCTCAGCCCCGCCCCACGCTGTTGCTCTCGAACATACTCGCGCGAAACCTCGGCGACGCGTTCGTTTGCCTGCTCGGTGACGCCAAAGGCGTGCAGGACGGCGTCTGCTTCAAACCGTTCGATGAGCGCGTCGACAAGGCGGCCCCGTATGTTGGCAAGTTGTGATCGGTTGTGGCGACCGCTTCGACGCACGAGCGCACCTGTACCGAGCACCGCGAGCACTGCGAGTGTGAGATTGACGAGACCCGCGAGAGGGCTCATGAGGCTCACGATGAGGATGCCCACGATCACGGTCGATCCAGACACCATGAGGGGCTGCCAGACCCTCAGAGGCTGGTCTTGCAACTGGTCGATGTCGTCGATGAGTCTCGCGTGCACGTCACCGGTGCGCTGTTCGCGCAATCCGCCTGGCACGAGTGGGATGAGTTGCTCGAACACGTGCGCCCGCAGAGTCGAAAGCTGTTGCAATGCACTGTTGTGCGTGGCAAGACGCTCCAGGTAGCGAAACACTGCCCGGCCAATCGCGAGCGCACGCACCCCGACGACAGCAAAGGTGAGGTGCAATATGGGCGGCTGTTCACCGGCGCGAAGAATAAGCCACATGCTCAGAACGAGCAGGAGCACCATTGAGAGATCTGATGCGACGCCCAGCAGGAGACCCAACGCACGAGGTTTGCGGTGTGGCATGGCGAGCGATGCAATATCACGGTGTTGACTCATCGCGTTTGCACCGCCTCACGCATACGAATCACACGATCAGCGGCCTGCAGCACGGCCTCGCGGTGACTCACAACGAGCACCCCGACACCTTCGGCTGCCAAACGCTGCAACGTGTCGATGATCCGCGCTTCGGTCGCAGTGTCAAGAGCAGAGGTTGGCTCGTCAAGGATGAGGAGCGGGATGTCACGTTCTCTCACTCGATAGATCGCTCGAGCAAGGGCAACGCGTTGAGCCTGTCCGCCAGAGAGCCCCTCGCCCGAGGTTCCAAGTTCACGCTCAGGATCGATGTCGCCAATACAAGCAGATTCAAGGGCAGATCGCACAAGCTCCCGATCCGGTGTCGTTGCAGCGAGTGCAACATTTGCCGCGATGGTTCCGCGCAAGAGTCCGGGTCGTTGGCCGCTCCAAGCAAACGTAGCTCGAGTAATCCCGCCCTCGTACGGTTGCGTGCCCATGATCGCCCCCAGCAGGCTTGTCTTCCCCACCCCGCTCGGGCCAGCAAGCGCAACACACTCGCCGCGTTCGACAGACAGTGTGACCGGCGCAGCAATGTGCTCCCCTCGTTTCATGACCGACACTGCGCGCACGCTGAGCACCGTCCCGTCGCTCGAGGGCTGTGCAGCTGTTACTGGCTCGGGTTCAGTTTCAAGGATGTCAAAGACATCTTGGGCTGCCGACAGCCCCTCGGTCGAGGCATGAAACGCCGCGCCTACCTGACGAATAGGAATAAACACTTCGGGCACGAGGAGCAGGACGCACAGCCCGAAGGTCAACGGAAACACTCCGTCAACGAGCCGTGTACCAACGGTCACCGCGACGAGCGCGACCGAGAACGTGCTGGCAAGATCAAGCACGAACCCTGAAAGGAATGTAATGCGCAACACCTTCATTGTGTGCGTCCGGTACTCCTCAGTAATCTCGGCAACCCGCTTGACCTGTTTCTGTTCACGCCGGAACAGTTTGAGGGTTTCAAGACCGCGCATCACGTCGAGATAGGCCTTCGAGAGGGCTCCCAGGGCAACCCATTGCTGGTCCTGTGCTCCACGGGTTGCAAGCCCGATAAGGATCATAAACATCGGAATAATCGGAAAAACGATGACCACGATGAGTGCGCTGAGGGGATCCGCCCAGAACAGAGCGACCACGAGTACCGGGGTGACCGTGACCGTGAGCAGCAGTTGCGGAATGTACTGGGAAAAATACTTGTCAAGAGCATCGAGGCCGCGCGAGAGTTTCAGCGTGAGCGTTGCTTCAGACTGCTCGGTGAGCCAGCCTGGGCCAAGTGTTCCGATGTGTGCGAGCGCTCGGGTGCGCAACTGATACTTCACGGTCGCGGCACCCCGCTCTGCGATGAGGCCCATGAGCCAGGTTGCTCCGGAGCGCACCGCTAACGCCGTGATCGCGAGTGCCACCCAGGTCGGACGGTGATCTTCGAGCCCCTCAAACACCCGCCCAATGTTGAGCACCTGCCAGTCAAACTGCATGATCGGCTTCGCGTACCAGGCGATGAGATGCGCAATTGACCACACCCACGCGAGAATCGCGAGGGCACGCACAACGCCGAGGAAGGTCCCCCAACTTAATAGTGGGAGGATCCCCCTCGCGTAGCGCATGAGCCGCGCATCGAATGGTTTCATGCTGAGGCGGGTACGGCCTCGGCTGGAATATCACCCCTTGTGACGCGTTTCTTGAACACCCAGTAGGTCCAGCCCTGATAGACAAGCACCAGCGGGAGGGTAAAGACCGCGACCCAGGTCATCAGTTCAAGGGTCTTTGTCGAACTTGCGGCTCCCACAATCGACATGGTGTACTCCGAATCTATGCTCGAGATCATGAGGTTCGGCATGAGACCTACGAAGATTGTCAACAGCGCGAACGCGATCGTCACGGCATTGAACGTGAACGCCCAGCCTTCGCGACCACGAAGGTTGAGCAGCCATGCGGCAATGAGTGAACCTGCGGCCAACCCCGCCGTTGCGACGATGTAGGGCAACATCGGGTTGGAGAGTTGTTCGACGATCGTCCAGATCAAGAAGGCTGCCGCGACCACAATCGTGATAGCTCCGGCTCGCGTCGCAAGAGCCCGCGAGCGTTCCCGAATTTCTCCGTCTGACTTCAACGCAAGAAACACTGCTCCGTGGGTGAAGCAGATCATCATGACCGCGACTCCGCCGAGGAGCGAGTACGGGTTCAGCAGTGTGAATAGCGTGCCCGTGTAGATCCAGCCTCCACCATCGAGGGGTTCGATGGGCAGCCCGTGCAGGAGGTTCGCAAAGGCAACGCCCCACAGCAACGGCGGCACAAACGAACCGACGACAATAAACCGGTCAAACCATTTCGTCCAGTGTTCGCCCTTGCCCTGGTGGCGATACTCAAATGACACCCCACGAAGAATGAGTACAACGAGAATGATGAGCAGGGGCAAATACATGCCCGAAAACATCGTCGCGTACCATTCGGGGAACGCCGCGAAAAGCGATGCTCCCGCAACAATCAGCCAGGTTTCGTTGAGATCCCAAACGGGGCCGATGGTGTTAATCGCGACTCGACGATCTGTGTCATCTTTCGATACGAAGGGCAGGCTCATCCCGACACCGAAGTCAAAACCGTCGAGCACAAAGTAGCAGATCAGCATGACGCCGACGATGAGGAACCAGAGAATTTCTAGTGACATGACAGTTCCTCCCTAGTAAACCGTTGCGTACTTACTGCCGTCGATATCAGAACCATCTTCTGGCTCATCAATCTCCGGCGGTCCTTCTTTGGCAGCTTTGGTGATGAGTTTGAACTCAACGACCGCCAATCCACCGTATAAAACCGTGAAGACGACCATCGACACGAGCACCGCCCAGCCGGGCACACCGGGTGAAACCCCCTGCTCCGTTGTCATGACGCCGAACACAATCCAAGGCTGACGGCCCATCTCCGTGAATACCCAACCAACGAGTGACGCGAGCATTGGTAGCGGAGCGCTCCACACCGCCACCTTCCAAGTCCATGCCGGAAGTTCGGTTGTTCTTCTCGTGAGCCACAAACCCACGGCAGACACGAGAGCCGCAGCAGCGCCGAGGCCAATCATCCAACGGAATGCCCAGTACGTGATCCACACGACCGGCACAAAGTTTCCATCTTCAGGGCAGGTCAGCACCGAACCCTCTGAACCGCAATATTTTTCGGTGTATTCGGCTTGAAGGTCGCGGATCCCCTCAACGGTGCCGTCAAAACTGTTCGTGGCGAGCACCGACGCGAGATACGGCACGCGCAGTGACCAGATTTCATGCTCGCCATCGGGCGTACCGATACTAAAGAGCGAGAATGATGCGTCCTTACCCGTTGAGGTCTCATACATGGCTTCGGCTGCCGCCATCTTCATGGGCTGAGCCTCGGTCATGGCGAGTCCGAGCGAGTGCCCGGTCAGACCAACACAAACGAACGCAAGGATGTTCACCCAAGCCCCAAATCGCAGGGCAGTCGTCATGTCTTCTCTGTGTTGCTTACGCGCAAGATGCCAAGCAGCAACCGCAACCATGACGGCGCCAGCAAACATGAGTGACGCAAAGATCGTGTGCGTGAACTGGTTCACTGCCACCGGGTTGAAGAGCACAGCGCTGAAACTCTCGAGCTCAGCACGACCACGCTCTTCGTTCAGCACGAAACCGTCAGGGTTTTGCATGAATGCGTTTGCGGCAAGGATAAAGTAAGCGCTGAGTGCAGAGCCGATCCACACGAACCAGATGCTCAGAACGTGAATCTTTTTGGGAAGCTTGTCCCAGCCAAAGATCCACACCCCAATGAATGTGGCTTCGAAGAAGAAGGCGATGAGTCCTTCCATCGCGAGCGGTGCTCCGAAAATATCACCGTTAAACCGTGAATAGTTTGACCAGTTCATACCGAACTGGAACTCTTGCACGATGCCCGTCACCACTCCCATTGCGAAGTTGATGAGGAAAATCTTGCCAAAAAGCTTCGTGAGGCGAAGATACTTTGCTTTACTCGTGCGCACCCATGCGGTTTGCATGATCGCGACGAGCAGTGCCATTCCAATGGTGAGTGGCACAAAAATAAAGTGGTAGAGGGTGGTCAGACCGAATTGCCACCGAGCAAGAGATAGTGGATCTAAGAACTCCATAGAACACTCCAGTTCCAGGGAGGGCACACTCGCGGATGTGAGGCGCACCCCCATTAGTGAGCTCCGTAAGGGGATGTCATTCCCCGCGGATCAACCAGCGACTACTGGCCGCCACCAGCTTACCCGAATTGGCCCCAGACCCGGGGCACCCCCGGATTTTAGTTTGAAGCGCAACACCCAGTGAGTCAGGTCAATGTTAGCTCTTGGAACACCTCGGCCGGGGTCGCCCACCCGAGTACCTTCCGGGGCCGGTTATTGATCTCGGTAACGTACTCGTCGAGTTCTTGCTGGTCAAGATCGGTGAAGCTGGTGCCTTTGGGCAAATATTTCCGGATTCGACCGTTGAAGTGCTCGTTCGTGC
>JBQEBC010000082.1:0-6018 GCA_052106035.1 Leucobacter sp.
GTGCTCGTGACCGGGTTCCTCTATCTGTTCATTGCGCGCCCTGACCAGAAGTCAGCCGCACCCGAGGGAGACGCGAGGGTGGTAGCCGACGAGATCCGCCGCCGCACCGGCAACATTACGATCGATCAGTAGCAAGTAGCGCCGTCTACGCGGCGTCTTCCACCCGAGCGCCCTTCGCATACGCAATGCGGAGGGCGCTCGCTGCTATCCGGTCGGTTTCGCGCAACATCGTCGGGTCAGTGCCGGGCATTGGGCTGATGATCGTGTCATGCACGGTGTCATCGACTGGAATGCCGGCGGCATGAATCGCGGGGTCGAGTGTGCCGTCTGTGCCAATGAGCAACCCGGTTGCCTCGTCGATATCGAAGCTTCGTGTCTCGTAGGGAGTTCCCGATTCACCACGTCGTGACGCAACGACAAAGGTGCGTGCGCGGCCCGAATCGATGAGCGTGCGGGTGAGCAAGTCAGTCGTCGCACGCACGTCGGTCGAATGCATCCATGCGTCAATGAGCGTGGGCGCGACGACGCGAGACCCGGAAACTTCGGAAGATGTTGCGATGAACCCCTCGGAGCCGACCGCAACGCTCACCCGCGGGCCAATGAAGCGCAGGAGCCCCGCATCGACGAGCGCAAGCAGCTGTTGGTTCCGAAACGCCGGTGGGCCAGACCCAACCATTCCTCCGACGGCAAACAGTGTGGCGATGCCCGAGGATCGCGATTCGGCATCAAACCCGCCGAACGTGCCGATGCGGGAGGTGAATCCACGGGCAGAACTGATTGACCAGAGCCCTGCCTTCAATGCACTGTCCCGACCGAGTGCCCCCTCCGTGAGGTCTTCTACGACCCGGTCGTAAATCCAGTGCTGAAAGGATTCAGCAGTAGCGAAGCCCGCACCCGCGGGATCGAGTTCGCGTGACAGGGGGAAGTGATCCGCAGGGTCACGGAAAAAGGGTGCGAGCGCGGTCTCGAACACCCACGGCACCTCGGCCACTGCTGGTACGGTCGTGCGCGCAAGTAGCCCTTCTAGCGTGCGCTCGAGCTCAGCGATGAGCGCCTCAAGATCAGTGATTGCTTCTGGCCGCACTCGCGCGAGCGTGTCTGCATGGTCGAAGAACGCGTCAGCCACAATGCGTGGCCAGAACTGGCGGTCGAAGTTCAGCGGCTTCGGTTCGCGTGACCAGTCGACGGCGCGAAGATATCGTTGCGCTGAACGCGGAGGGAGTGAGCGGTACAGGGTCTTTGCTCTGAACGGAACGCCTCGGCCAGAGGCGGCATGTATGCGGGGCTCTCTCCCCGAAGGAAGGTATCTGAGGCCTCCTCGGGTGGATGCATCTCGTACGAATTCTCCCCCTCTGCCCGCGGTGAGGAGCGCCATCGTGTCGAAGAACCCCATGCCGAGGCCCCGCACAATCACGTCTGTATTCGCGGCGACTGCGTTGAGTTCTTGCTCGACCGGGCTCCCCGGTTGCACCCAGGTGAGCTCCGGCCGATCCGCGAGATCGTGAGTGAGGTGCTGCTCTGCGGTCGTGAGCGCACGTGGTAACCATCCGGTTGCGAGCACAACGGAATCGACAATGAGCTGCGCACCCGACTCGAGTGTCACTCGTTCGCGCCCACCCGTACGGTCAGATGCTG
The DNA here is from genome assembly GCA_052106035.1 of Leucobacter sp. Lineage (GTDB taxonomy): Bacteria > Actinomycetota > Actinomycetes > Actinomycetales > Microbacteriaceae > Leucobacter. The sequence goes on from JBQEBC010000082.1 coordinate 1,636, forward strand.
CGATGCGCGAGACGCCGACCGCGCGTGTGTGGTGTCGAACCACCTCGATGCTGTCGGGCAGCGAACGCACGGCGCGTTTGTAGCACCACGCGAGGTACTCGCCGTACAGTGCACGGCTCGGGTGTGACTCGGGCACGGTCGCTCGAAGCTCGTCACGAAACTCTGAAGCGAAGCCTTCCCGCACCGGAGCATCGTGAAACGCCTTGCGTCGTGACATAGGAATAGCGGCAACGCGACCGGCAAGATTGATTCCTTCATACGAATCGGACCCGTGATCAGCATCGAGATCGCCGCGACTAGGCTCTGCGGACCCAAGTGCTGCGGCCTCGAGTTCGGCGAGTGCGAGGAGACTCCACTCGTAGAGCGTGGGCCCCGGAACGATGGGGCCAGATACTGTGCTTCCCGGTTCGGTGAACAGCGTGACCGCATCTGAGAGGGTGTTCATGCAGAGCTCGCGGGTCTGGTCCGTGCGCCAGACTCGCCCGGCACCTGTTTCCGCGTCATCGACGACGTGGATTGTGAGCGGCGTGACTTCACCTCGTGTCGAAAGGTGTGCGGCGAAGCGTTCAAGCAGCGAGGCTCCACGTGGGCCTGCTCCGATGAGCGCAATGCTGGCTGGGAAGCCGGGCTGCGAGGTAGTCATGACATCCGTTTCGTGAAGCTGTGTTACGTCTTGTATTACGCCAAACTTTCCTTTTGGTTATGGCAGCCATAACAATAGCAAGGGCGCAAGAATGATCTGCGCTGTCTTACACATCATTACGTCGACCGACGTCTATCCGAGGAGTGCTCATGAAAACGCAACGTATCGCCTGGATCGGAGCCATTGCTGCCGTGACCATCGCGATGACGGGCTGTGCCTCGGGTGCAGGGGCCGCTGATGAAAATGGGGCTGCCGCCGGAGGCACGCTCACCTATCTTGAACCACAGACATGGAACACGCTGTACCCGCCGTCGGGTGGCTTCTACCCCAACGGTGGCGTCATTAACCAGATCACCGACCGTCTGCTCTACCAGAACCCCGAGACGCTCGAACTCGAACCGTGGATCGCGACGGAGCTGCCGGAGGTGAACGACGAGGCGACCGAGTACACGTTCACGCTGCGCGAGGGCGTCACTTACTCGGACGGCACCGCGCTCGATGCGGAGAACGTCGTGAAGAACTTCGATCTCTACGGGCTTGGCGACTCCGATCGTGCACTCACCGTGTCAGAAGCGATCAACAATTATGACCACGGTGAGGTTGTCGATGATCACACGGTGAAGTTCGTGTTCTCGGAGCCATCACCCGGATTCGGTCAGGCCGTCTCCACGATCAACTCGGGACTTGTGTCGAACTCGACGCTCGAGCGCACGAGCGAGGAGTTCGGCCCGGGCAATGCGACCGAGGTCATCGGCAGTGGCCCGTTCGTCGTCTCCGACGAGCAGATTGGTAAGGAAATCAGTTTCGAAGCGCGCGACGACTACGATTGGGCGCCACCGTCGCTTGCGCACCAGGGTGCTCCGCTCATCGATGGCTTGCACTTCGTCGTCGCAGGCGAGTCGAGTGTGCGAGTGGGAACCGTAGTGGCTGGCCAGGCCGATATCGCCCGGCAGATCCCCGCGTCTGACGAATCACAGTTCGCGGCAGACGGTCTGAGCCTCTACGCCGCATCGACGAACGGCGTGAACAACAGCTTGAGTTTCCGCTTTGCGCACCAGTACCTCGAAGACCTCCGCGTTCGTCAGGCCATCCTCGCGGGCATCGACCGCGAGGAGATCATCTCCACGCTCTTCACCGACAACTACTCGCTTGCGACGGGCGTGCTCGCGAAGACCGCGCTCGGCTACACCGACACCTCCGAGTACTACACCTACGACCCGGATCACGCAGCCGAACTCCTCGATGAGGCAGGCTGGACGCTCGGCGCCGACGGTACCCGCGAGAAGGACGGCGAGAAGCTTTCGATTACGTTCAACGAGGCGCTGCCGCAGCCGCGCTCGAAGGAAGTAGTGACGCTCATCCAGGATCAGCTGGCAAAGCTCGGCATCACCGTGTCGCTGTTCGCCGGCGACCAGGCAGCCCAGGATGCGGCGCGTCTCGACATCGATGAGGTCCAGGTCTACCACTCGATGGTCGGTCGCGCGGACTACGACGTCATCAAGTCGCAGTACTCGACAGAGAACCGGAATGCGCTGCTGAACCTCGGTGCGGATGGCACGATCCACGATACGACGCTCGACGACCTGCTCACGAAGGTGGCCTCGGTTCCGACCGCCGAAGAGCGCGCAGCGGCCTCCGCAGAGGTGCAGCAGCGCATTGCCGAGCAAGCGTACGTGCTTCCGCTCTTTGAAGAGCCGCAGGTGTTCGGCCTGAACGCGTATGTGTCGGGCTTCTCCACTGAGTCGATCGGCCGCCCGTCGTTCTACTCCGTGAGCCTGAACAAGTAGCGGGAAAGCAGATAATGAAGAAACAACATCTTGCAGTGGCGAGCCTGATTACGGTAACCGCAATCGCGCTCACCGGCTGCTCCACTTCCGGAAGTGGGGCAGCCGGTGAGGAGTCCTCCGGCGGGCGGCTCGGATACGTCGAGGCCCAGGCCTGGAATACGCTGTATCCACCATCCGCCGGGTTCTATCCCAACGGCGCAGTGGTCAATCAGGTGACTGACCGACTGCTGTACCAGAATCCCGAGACGCTCGAGTTGGAACCGTGGATTGCTTCGGAGCTTCCTGAGGTGAACGACGACGCCACGGAGTACACGTTCACACTGCGCGAGGGCGTCACGTACTCGGATGGCACACCGCTTGATGCCGAGAACGTGGTCAAGAATATCGATCTCTTCGCGAAGGGTGACACGGATCGGGGGCTTGCTCCGTCGGAGGCCATCGCGAACTTCGTGAGCGCTGAGGTCGTCGATGAGCACACGGTGAAGTTCAGTTTCAGTGAGCCTGCCCCCGGATTTCCGCAGGGACTGTCGACGATCAACTCTGGTCTGCTGTCGAACGCAACGCTCGAACGAACTGGCGATGAGTTCGGCCCGGGGAACGCGACCGAGATTGTTGGAAGCGGTCCGTTTGTGGTGAGCGACGAACAGCTCAATTCTTCGCTCGCGTTTGATGCGCGTGAGGATTACGACTGGGCGCCTCCGTCGCTTGCCCACCAGGGTCGCGCGGAGATCGACGGGATCGACCTCACGGTTGCGGAGGAGTCGAGCGTGCGCGTCGGAACGGTGATCTCGGGTCAGGCTGACATCGCGAGGCAGATCCCCGTTCCCGATGAGGCGCAGTTCACTGCCGATGGATTCGAGATCGTCGCTGCCCCGACGAATGGGGTGAACAACAGTCTGAATTTCCGTTTTGGGCACCCGCTGCTCTCCGACGTTCGAGTGCGCGAGGCGATTATCGCGGGTGTGGATCGTGAGGAGATCGTTTCGACGCTTTTCAGCGATAGCTACCCGGTTGCAACCGGAGTCTTGGCAACCACTGCACTGGGGTACCTCGACACCTCCGGGCACTATGTCTACGATCAGACGCGGGCGAAGGAGTTGCTCGACGAGGCAGGGTGGGCACCGGGGGCCGATGGGATCCGTGAAAAAGACGGTGTGAAGCTTGTGCTCGGGTTCAACGAGGCGCTGCCGCTGCAGCGTTCACGGGAAGTCATCACGCTCATCCAAGCGCAGCTCGCTGCAGTTGGTATCGGCGTGGAGCTGTTCCCGGGTGATCAGGCCGCTCAGAATGCGGCAAAGGATGACATCGATTCGATTCAGGTCTACCACCAGCTTGTGGGGCGCGCAGACTACGAAGTATTGAAGTCGCAGTTCTTCTCGACGAACCGCAATGTGCTGCTTAATTCCGATCCCGCAACCCAGCAGTTGCGAGATGCAGAGCTCGATGCGTTGCTCGGGTTCATCGCTTCTGGCAGCACGAATTCGGAGCGGCAGGCCGCTTCAGAAACGGCGCAAGAGTACCTCGCAACCAATGCCTACGTGCTGCCATTGTTCGAAGAGCCCCTGGTATACGGGCTTCGCAGCACGGTAGCGGGATTCAACACTGAGGCTGTCGGCCGCCCGTCGTTCTACTCCGTGAGGCTCGATAAGTGAGCGGGTCGGAGCTGCTGCGGCGCGTGGGCCAGGCAATCCTGGTCCTCGTGCTCGCCTACACAGTTGCCTACGTGCTGCTGGCCGCACTCCCCGGAGATGCGGTCATGGCCCGGTACGGGAATCCCGATCTCGGGCTCTCCCCTGAGCAGCTGGACGAGATTCGGGCGGCATACGGCCAAGACCGACCGTTCATCATTCGATATCTCGACTCGCTCTGGGGGTTTCTCCGGGGCGACCTCGGGTACTCGGTGAACAGCGGCGCGGCAGTATCCGACCTCCTCGCGGAAGCACTTCCGCGGAC
>JBQEBC010000083.1:0-5989 GCA_052106035.1 Leucobacter sp.
CGCAGGACGATCCGATACTTGATTGGTAAGGGTCACCTTACTAGGTTATGAGAGTCAACTCTCATAATCAAGATGCTGTGCTCCAATGATTTCGTTATTTCGAAAGTACGCCCATGCTCATTCGAGGCGGCCTCAACGCAGGCATACTGCCTGGTGCCCATGCTTTTGATTGTCGGACGCACCGAGTCACGCAACGATGACGTGAGGATTCTCGATCGTGGAGGAGATGACATCGACGGACGCTCATGGCGCTGTGAGCCAGTCATCTCTCAGCAGCACAAATACATTGAGTACCTTCGTTATTGGCGCTGGACGCTCTCACATCATGCCGTTAGTTGACGACCAGGCGGTCACGGCACCGGCTACACGCAAGCAGAACGAGGCTTGTCGGTCCAATCCAGATCATTTTGAGTGCGTTCCACACGCAAATAACGATCAGGATATTCATCCAGCCTGGTGCACCGCCTCTGATCGAGACCATCAGCACGCTGGCGGCGTAGAGGTACGGGATCGCCAATAGCATTGCGGGGATGCCCCATTTGAGGCCTCGGTGTGTGCGGATCGCATCGAGCAAAATGTTGGTGGGCATGTATCGTCGCAGGAAATAGCGTATTCGAACGCTTGCAACCCAAAGTAGTCGGAACATGTCGGCAGCCCTCTTCCAGGTCTGGCGACAAAGAACCTTGAAGAACTACCCGTAATGCTGCTGGGTGGTCATGCCGTCACGCTCGGGTGACGGCGACACACATTTGAAAGTCGCCTTATTTGCCCCCATTCTACGACGTGCCTCCGACAGAGGGAACCCCGCTCCGCGTTAGACGGCCGCGGCGTGGCGATGTCTGAAGTGGTTCGCTGTGGTGGGTTTGGTGTGGGGCATCGGGTGTCGAGCAGCGGAGTCAATACGGAGCAACTGGCGGCGGATGCTACTGCCAGGCCGGAACGACAAACCAGAGTACGGGCGCTCTCCAAGGAGCGCACCACAAGGTCTCGGCTTGACGTCGCTAACTGCGCGGTTCTCCACCCATGAACGCTGATGCTGCGATACGGGTAGACCATTTCGTTGGCTGGTCGCTCGCTTCGGATTGTTGGGAATGGCCCATGCGTCGCACGAGCACGAGCTACTGCTGAAGTTGATCGTCAAGGTGGAAGACGACGTGGGCGGCTACTTCGGGGCGCTAATCCATTGTGTAGAGGCGTACTTTGCCGGGTCCTAGCTCAGCGCTTAAGGGACTCAAGCGGTCAACGGTTCAGAGAGGTTTTGGGATCATGTGGTGCGATCGGGCAGGAAGGATGGCAACATACTCAGGCCATCGAGTGACACAGTGCCTGCTGCCTTGCTTTCGAGAACATTCAATGCGATATGACCAAATACGAAGATACGAATGGTGTTAATGAGTGTGGGATGATCGTCTTCTGGAAAACTCCAGTCGGTGAGGCGTTGGGAGAACACGTCCGTGACGGTGCGGAAAGACGTCTCGAGTAGTTCCTGCAACTCATTGTTGCTGGAGGCTTCGAGCCAGCTTGCTACGGCAAGACGGTTGACATCAACGGGGTGCTCGTCGCGAAACTGGGTAAGTGCTTTCATAAGTGCGGGTATGCACTCGCGAGGGCTTTCGGAGTTGGCGATGGCGTCGATGAGAGTGGCATTGAGGCGCTCTTGATCCTGCCGGGTGATTTCAAGGAGAATGTCCTGTTTTCCTGGAAAGTACCGGTATATGCCTCCAACCGAAATTCCAGATTCGCGGTGGATGTCTGCCATCGTGGTGCCCGCGATACCGTTGCGAGCAAAACAGCGTACGGCAGCAGCAAGAATGACCTCCTGCCGTCTGGTTCGATAACTGTCTGAAATTTTCGGCATGATGCATCTACCTTGCCATAATGGGTGTCTTGTCTGTCCAGTACGCGTGAGTGTGGATGTGGCGCCGCCCCATCCCTCCGCATTGCAGGGCACTACGCAAGCGTTGGAGGCTACGGCCATGTCCAGCCAGATACGCATGCGTCGTATCGAGCGACAACTGGCCACCGTGGTCAGTAAGGTATTGCTCTAGCCAAGTATCGAGTGCGGCTCCAGGAACATCTCTGGCGGTGATGACTTCAAGACCCGGTGTGATGGTTTTTGCGCCGTGTTGGTCACCGTCTGGGACTTCGACGGCACCAAATACCTGTGTGCGGCCATCTATGACTGAAGGGTGTTCTAGGAATGATCGCCACAGTCCGAGCGTGGTGGCATCTCCCAGAACTAGGATTCGCGGATGGGGAGCCCAGCGAAACGAGCGTGGCGCTTCCAGTCCGCACCAGGTGATTTCGTCTCCGAGGCGCAGGTTTCTGACCAGGTGTTCCCCTGGCGCGTCGCCCGTTGTGGAGTGGAATAGGAATTGTATCTCGCCGGTACCGTTATCGGGGTCGAGGCGGGAGGGTGTGTAGTGGCGGAACTCGCCTTTAGCGACACGAAATGCTGTCACTTGGCAGGGCTCCCACCTGAAGTTCTGCAATGCGGGAGAGGCGAAGCTGATCAACCGTAATCGTGGTGAAGCGTCGATGATTTGTGTGACGGTGGTAGCGCGGCCAATCTTTTCGATCGTGTCTGCGACGAATTTTGGGTAAATTGCCACGGATACTCCTTCAAGCAGTCAGTGTGAGAGAAACGATGATGATGGTGAACAAGGCGACGAGACCGATGAGCCATAACCAGTCTGAGCTGCGGAAGGGTTCGCTGTGGCGTTCGGTTCGCGAGTTGTGGAGGCCGAAGCTACGGGTCTCCATGGCAATTGAGACCCGTTCGGCATGTCGGATGCCTCCGGCTAGAAGCGCTATCGGGATAGTGAAAAATCCGAAGATTCGTCTTCGTTCGAGTCGGCGCACGAGAGGCACTGCTGCATAGCGCGCACGGTGGGCGAGTCTGATTGTGGTCAGTTCGGTGTTCAGGTGGGGCACGAACTCAAAAGCAATGAGGGCGGCGTATCCGACCCTGTATGGTAACCGCAGGTTTTGTACTGTTGCACGTACCAGGCTGCGTGTATCTGTTGTGAGCCCGACCATGAGGGCAAGTGCAAGGATCGCACTGATCCGTGCCCCTGTTGCGGCCGATATTTCAAGTGACGTTGAATGCCATTCGACCGACCCAAGCGCGAACTGCGGAGTCTCTCCAAGTGGCGCGGGTATCCAAACCGCGAGGGTGAACATGAACAGGACTGCGAGGCCCGGGACTGCCAATAGTACGGCCGTCCAGATGCGAAATGGTTGCCGTGATAGTAGGAACAGGAGTAGAACGCTCGCGAGTCCGACTCCGACCGGCAGTGCGAGACTCTTGCTGAGGATCACGACCAGAAATATCGGCAGTACCGCGCCATATTTGGCGAGAGGATTGACCTGTTCAAGTGCGGCGATCATGACATTGGCGGTTCTGTTAGTTGGTGTTTGACCGGGTGTGCTTGTCCGTTTCGGATCAGGATGGTGGCGTCAGCGCACTGTACGAGGAGTTCTGGGTCGTGGGTGCTCACCACGACCGTCGCGCCAGAATCTGCTGCGGTGCGGATCTCGCTGAGAAGTAATGTGAGGTTGTTGGGATCTTGGCCGTAGCTGGGTTCGTCGAGCAACAGTAGTTCCGGGCGTCCGGCGAAGGCGATCGCGACCGAGAGTCGACGCTTTTGCCCACCCGAGAGCAGGAACGGGTTGCGGTCGGCGTAGCCCGAGAGCCCAAATCTTTCTAGTAACGCGTCCACTTCCAGCCTGATCTGCCGACGGGGCAATCCCCGCAGGCTCAGGACATGTCGGAGCTCGCCACGCACACTTTGGCCAAGGAACTGGTGCTCCGGGTTCTGAAACACGAATCCCAACGTTGGCGTTGTGCCCGCAACGCGGCCGTCGTCAGGCTGCCAGCTCACACTCCCACTAGAGGGTCGGATGAGCCTAGCCATGAGACGCAAAACGGTGCTTTTTCCTGCACCGTTCTCCCCGGTGAGCGCGGTCACCTCGCCACACTGCGCTCTCAAGGAAAGTTCCTTTAGGACAGGGATAGCTTTTCTGTTAGGCTTCCAGGTCACCTGATTGAGCATGAGTGATCCTGATGCCCGGTTGAGGTCGAATGACGACATACCTGGACTGGGTATCGAAGCTTCTATTTCAGCGTCTATCTTTGAGTTGACGCCATTGCGATTAGTGCGTGAGACGAAGGTGGGCCGTGTTACCGGTTCGTTTCTGACAAGTTTGCCCGTGGCGTCTAATTCCCAGATTCGGTTGGCGATCGAGAGCGCCAGGTCGAGGTTGTGCTCGACCAGCAGCACCCCCTGGTGGTCGCGTTGGGAGAGCATCTCGTAGAAATCTGCCGCAGCTTCGGGGTCGAGGTTCGCGGTAGGTTCATCCAACACCAAAAGCTGGGGGCTCATCGCGGTCACGCAAGCGAGAACGAGTCGCTGTCGCTGCCCGCCCGAAAGGATCCCCGGGTGATGTTCCTCAATCTCGCTCAGCCCGAAGTGTGTGAGGGCGGCCCGTGCACGCCGCTCGACAGTCTTGGTGTCAAGCAATTGGTTTTCCAACGCGAAGCAGACCTCATCGAGCACCCGTCCGGTGACAATCTGGGCATCCGGGTCTTGAAAGACGGTTCCCACTGAGTTGCTGATCTCCGGCACAGACATCAGAGAAGTAACCGTGCCGCATACTTCAACGACCCCATTCATCTCGGCCGGAATCGAATGGGGAATGATGCCGCTCGCAGCTGCGAGCACAGTTGACTTCCCTGCGCCGCTTGGCCCAACAAGCACCACGCACTCCCCGGGCTTGATCTCTCCAGAGAAGTGTTGCACCACCGGGTCTGTGCGCTCCGGATAGCGGATCGTAATCTCTGATAACCGCAGTAATGCCGTCACTGTTGCACGGCCACCGGTGTTCTCGGCCGTACCAGCCCCATGCGGTGCAAAGCACCAGCGATTGCCCACGCGGCGAGCGCCAACAGGATGTGGCCGAAAATGCTGGAGGCAAACAGCAGGATTGTGCCGTAACCGACCGGGATTGCCTGTCCCGCCTCTGACCAGCGACCTCCTCCGTCGAGACTGTAGAAATAGTTTGTCGAGAACGCCGTTGCAACGCCCACGACCACCCCGGCGAGCACGAACCGCCACCACTGCCATCGCCGGTAGCGACCGATGACGAAGAACACCTCGCACACTGCCGCATATATCAATGCGAACGGGATCAGCAGCGGCCCGAACGGAGTGAACGTGGCGCCCACGAGCCCTGCGATTGCCGCAACGATGACCCCCGCAAGCGGCAGACGAAACAGTGCAAGGCCGAGCAGCGGGATGAAGATGTAAATGCCAAGGAACCCGACGTACAGGATCGGAAGAGTGAGCTGAATCGTCACCTCCAGATAAGTGATCAGGGCGAACAGCATGCTGCACGCAGCGCCGACGGCTGCTGCTATTACCAAGTTGCGTGTCGTGAACATCCCGCGCGCACCTGAGTCTCTCCGATCACCGTTCGTCCGCATTGCACATCTCCATATCCGCGAATCTATATTCGCTTATAAGGGTAACCTTACTTCGTTCGAGTGGTCAATCCAAACTTGAGGGGGCCGGCCACCGATTTGTGCATGTTTGGGTGGTGGGGTAATTGCTCGTCGCCGGGGTCGTGCTCTTATGCTGCGCGCATGCACGCGAATGGCGCAGCCGTCGCAACGAACACACAGTCCTTGTTCCTTCGGGCTGAGGGCTTTCATGGAGCGCCCGTGTGCGCACCTTCTCGGTGACGACCAACCGAGAGGACCAATCCATGACGAAGTTCACTGATCTTGCTACCGATGAGCGCACGGCTCGGATAGTGCTCTCGATCATTGCGGAGCCGAACGACTCTGCGACTGGACGGCTCCTCACACGGGTTGGTGCAGTTGAAACGATCCGGCTCCTTGAAACGGACAGTACGGTTCCTGTCCTCGGCCGAGTGGACGGCACGATGTGGCGGGAACGGCTCACTCCGAGAGTTTCTGCGGAGTCCG
>JBQEBC010000084.1:0-5738 GCA_052106035.1 Leucobacter sp.
ACCAAAGGGTATAGGGAAGATCGTTCCCATTGGCGTCTATACCGTTCTGTGCCGTACCAGTTTTTCCGGCAACCCGCACGCCGTCGATCGCGGAGATGTGCGCAAATCCCGTGGGGTCCGAGACGCTCTTCTCCATCATCGACGCGACTTCGTCTGCGGTTTCCTGCGAAATCGGTGACCCAAACTCGGTCGCATCAAACGATGCTTCGACACGTAAGTCTGGTGCAATAACGCGATCTACGAGATTCGGGGTCATGAGCTTGCCGCCGTTCGCGATTGCCGCGGACACCATCGCGACCTGGAGTGGGGTCGTGCGCACATCGAGTTGACCTATAGAGGAGAGCGCAACTTGTGCTTTGTCGAGCGGTTGGGGGGCCGTGCTTGGAGTGACCTCAACTGGGATTGAGAGTTCTTGTTCGAATCCAAACTCCCGCGCCAAGTTGGGCACCTCGTCGCGATCCATTCCCATCGCCATTTCTGCAATGGGAATGTTGCAGGAGTAGACGATGGCGGATTCGAGGGTGGCCTTTGACCCTGATCCACAGGTTTGCTTGTCGGAGTTATGCATGATGGCGCTTGATTGCGGCAGCTGAAGGGTTGCAGGATTCGGAAACTCGGTGCTCGGTGTGGCCGCGCCGCTTTCGATGGCAGCAGCAGCAGTCACGAGCTTATAGACCGAGCCCGGGTGGTAGAGATCGCCCGCAATTGCACGGTTCACCAACGGCCGGAGTTCGTCCCCGGAGAGCGAATTGTAATTCGCAATGATTTCGTCGTCATCATTCGTCGAGAGAAGGTTTGGGTCGTAACTCGGAGTTGAGACCATCGCAAGCACGCGCCCGGTGCCTGGCTCAAGCGCGACAACCGCGCCCTCGAACCCGAACTCGGCCATTGCGTCGTACGCCGCCTGCTGTGCGCCCGCGTCAATGGTGGTGTCGATTGAGCTGCCCTGCGGCTTCACTCCGTTCAGCGTATTCATGATGCGGGTGAAGAACTGGGCGTTCGCATTGCCCGAAAGCTCTTGGTTCATTGCCGCTTCGAGCCCCGTCATGCCTTGCTGACGGGAGTAGTATCCGGTGACCGGCGCGTAGAGCGTGCCCGGATCGTATTGGCGGAGATACCGGTACGCGTCGCTTGTCGGTGTGGAGAACGCAATTGGGTTGCCGTCGACGAGGATCGAACCGCGTTCAACCTTGTACCCGTTTTTGATCGTGCGTGCATTGAGCGGGTTATTGCGTAACTCGTCGGCGTTCACAAACTGAATCATCGTGATCGATAGAAACAATACGAGGAACATCGCGAACACCGCTCGCGAGAGTGCCTTCATCTGCTTATTCATGAGCGGATCACCAACTTCGGTCGGTTACGCACCGAGTTTGAAAGCAAGAGCAGCAGCACCACAATGATCCAGTTCGAGACAAGCGAGGATCCACCCGCGGCAAGAAACGGTGCCGTCAGGCCCGTGAGGGGAATGACGCGGGTGATGCCGCCCGCCACAATAAATACCTGGAGCGCGATGGCGAAGCCGAAGCCCGAAGCGAGCAGCTTGCCGAAGTCGTCTTTGCCCGCAAATCCGATGCGGAGTGCGCGGCCGACGAGCAACAGGTATGCGGCGAGAATGACGAACAGACCGATGAGGCCAAGCTCTTCACCGAGCGCTGCAAGAATGTAGTCGCTCTCTGCCACAGGGGTATCGGCGGGATACCCCTGACCGAGACCGGTGCCGGTCATGCCGCCGTTGGCCATGCCGAAGAGGCCCTGCACCATTTGGTACCCAGTGCCTGTGGGGTCATTGAACGGGTGCAGCCAGTTCTCGAAGCGTCGGTTCACGTAGCTGAGCGTCTGGCTTGCTGCGATGCCCCCAACGAGAAAGAGGCCGACGCCGAGCACGATCCACCCGATGCGACCCGTTGCGACGTACAGCATTGAAAGGAACAGGCCGAAGTAGAGCAGCGAGGTGCCGAGGTCACGCTGGAAGACAAGAACGACCATCGCAATGAGCCAGAAAGCGAGCAGCGGGCCGAGGTCGCGGCCGCGCGGAAAGCGGATCCCGATGAACTTTTTACCCACCATCGAGAGCGCGTCGCGGTTGCGCACGAGATAGCCAGCGAAAAAGATCGCGAGGAAGATCTTTGCGATCTCACCGGGCTGAAACGAGAAGTCCCCGATGTGGATCCACACGCGTGCGCCATTAATTTCGGTGCCGATGAAGGGAAGCATTGGCAGCAGTAGGAGCACAAGCGCGCCGAGACCAAACAGGTAGGTATACCGGAACAGCACCAGATGGCTCTTGATGACGAACAACACGATGCCCGCAGCAACGATCGCGACCGTTGACCAAAGCAACTGGCGCACTGAGACCGCGCCCCAGCCGGTGAGCTGATTTGCGAGATCTATGCGGTAGATCATGGCAACGCCAATGGAGTTGAGCATCACCGCGATCGGCATGATGAGCGGGTCCGCGTCAGGGGCGATGCGACGCACGAGAACGTGGAGGGCCACGACCGCGATCACGAACGGGATGCCGGTCGGGAGCAGTGTGCCAGTGACTGACCCGTGCACAGTGAGCTCGATGATCACCACGGCGGCGATCCCTACGCACAAACCGAAGATGAGCAGTGCCATTTCGAGCGTTCGAAGCTTGCGGGGTGCGCGGATCGCGGTGATGCGTTGGAGCACCGTCTCGCTGGTGCGCGTCTTTTCGAACGTGCGGGGTTCAGATTTTGGCTTACTCGACATCTTGCACCCCCTCGAGGCGTGCGACGATCTCACGGGCGTCTTGCAACGAGTTTGCACCGAGCGTGCGCTCAATAGTGCGGCGCTCAAGGCCGTCGAGCGCGTCAAGCGGAATTCCGGTGTCCTCTGCCGGCGACGAGAGCGAGAATGAACCAATATTCTGATTCACACCCTGGAAAATGACGACGGTTTCGCCATCGGTGCCCACAAAATACCGCGTTTGCGTCCACTCGTAACCAAAGAACAGGGCAGAGCCTACGGCGGCGAGCACGGCAATGACGCCGATCAACCACATGGCGCGACGGCGCCGGTTCGCACGCTTGGTCTCGGCGAGGAGCTCTGCGAGATACTCGTCGACCTTCGCCTCGAAGTGGCTTTCTTCAACGACAGGAACGCGGCGAATGCGGCGACGGCCGAGGAGCTTCGTGCGCCCGGTGGTCACCTCGCCGTCACGAAGCATCGGGGCATTCGCTGCGGATCCAACAAAGCGGGGATTCAGTGCGCCGCGGTGCGGTTCAACGTGCGGCTCTCCGTCATCGTCGAGAGTGCCCGGCGCATCGTGTGGATCTTCGGCGGGAAACAGGTGCCCCGCAATCTCCAGGGTGTCGCGCTGCGGCTTCGTTTCTGCAATTGCAGCAGCCTCGGCGTTGATTGCGGCGGCCTCTGCTTCGCTTGTCGTCTCAACGAGTACGACCGTCACATTGTCTGGGGCGCCGTGCGCGAGGCTCTTGTCGATGAGGTCGTCAACCGCGCCCTGCAGCGAGTGCCGGCGGCGCAGAATGCGTTCGATGTCATCGTCTTCGACGTAGCCGCATAGCCCGTCAGAACACAATAGCCAGAGGTCGCCGGGCTGTGTATCGAGCACCTCGGTGTCGATCTCGGGTGAGGATTCAACGTCGCCAAGCACGCGCATGAGCACCGACCGGCGGGGGTGAAACTTGGCTTCCTCTTCGGTGATACGACCACTGTCAACGAGGCGTTGCACAAAGGTGTGGTCGATCGTGACCTGATGCATGTTGCCGTCGCGCATGAGGTACAGCCGCGAATCGCCAATATGGGCAAGCGCAAGTTGATCGCCAACGGTAATGAATCCGACGAAAGTAGTGCCGAGTCCCGCGAGTTCTGGGTGATCGCCGACAGTATTGCGCAGCATTCGGTTAGCTGAAAGCAGCGAGGTGCGCAGCAACTCAGTTGTTTGCTCAGGGATACCCGTCGGTGGTTCGTCGAGCTTCGCGATATCTCGCGTCACGATTGCGGAGGCGACGTCGCCTCCGGCGTGGCCGCCCATGCCGTCGGCGACAAGAAACAGGTGGTCGCCGGCATAGCCCGAATCCTGGTTGTTCGAGCGAACCATACCGACGTGTGAGCCGATAGCGCTCGCGTACCCGTATGCCACGGTTACGGCCTCAGCTCAAAGGTGGTCTTGCCGATGGTGATCGGGGTGAAAAGCGGGACGCGAACTGGCTTGTGAACCTTTTCTCCTGCGAGACGCGTTCCGTTGGTTGAGTCGAGGTCTGTGAGAATCCAGTCGCTCCCCTGCTTGGCGAGCCGAGCGTGGTACGTCGAGGTGTATTCGTCGACGATCACTAGGGTGGAATCAGAGCTGCGCCCGATCGAGACAAATTCGTCGTCGAGGGGGATCGAGGTACCCGAGGCAACGCCCGAGGTAATGATCAGGCTCTTGGCGGGTCCACCGCTGGCTCCGGCAGTCGGTAGCGCACCGCCCGATGGGGTGATCGTTGGCGATTGTGGCGGGCTGTGCTGAGGTGCAGTTTGCTGAGGGGCCGCGGACTGTGCTGCCGCAACCGGGGGGTTTGCCGCTGCTACATCACCCGATCTCAGCTTGCGCACCGGCGCACCAAACAGGTCGCTGCGCAGCGCGTAGACAATCGCGAAGATGAAGAACCACAGCAGCAGCAGAAAGCCGATGCGAAGGATAGCCAGGGTGAGTTCGCTCACAGACCCCTCCAGAAATCCTCGTCCATACCGACTGACCCCTTTTGCTGGTTCGCTGCCGGTGTAGTCGCAGCAGGTGCGCTTGACCTGGGCGCCTTCGTGCGACCCGGTACCAGCCCAAAGCGTAGCGCAGTCTGCCCGATCGTGATGACTGTGCCCGACTCGAGCTTTGCCTCACGGAAGCGCTGCCCCTCGATCTTTGAACCATTCGTCGAACCGAGGTCTCGTGCGAGGCCTGCGTTGCCATCCCAGACAAGTTCGAGGTGTTTGCGTGAGGCCGCGTTGTCAGTGATGCGAATTTCGCAGTCTGAGCCGCGCCCCACGGTTGTGATTCCACGGGAAAGCTCGTGGCGCACACCATCGACATCGACCGCGGCGACCCAGTTCACGCTGCCCTCGACTCGGGTCGCGTCGACCTGTAGTACTCCGGCAGTGAGCGTGCTGTCAGACACAATCTGCACATCTGCATCACCGAGCATTTGATAGCTCTGCTTCGCAGCATGCTTCTGCACGACACCGCGCAGTTCAGCCTCGAGGGTGTCTGCGATCTTGAGGAGCCGATCTGCATCTTGAGGCGAGACCCGCACAACGAAGCGATTCGGGGTGAGCACGCGGTCTCGATCCACCACCACGGCGCCAATATCGAGCTCGCGCTTGAGCGCCGAGCCGATCTCTACCGGCTGCACGCCTGAACGGAAGGTGCGAGCGAAGGCGCCGTTTACGGCTCGCTCGAGAGAGCGTTCAACGTTGTCGAGAATTCCCATGCCTTCGCTCCTTTCTTTGTGTTTGTCTGCGGTAATAGCGCAAAGTGCGCGCAACACATTCTCGCTATCAGGCGATTTTCGGTCAAGTTTAGCCGCATTGGCTTGGATTCCTGTGTGCTGCTAGGCTAGTTGAGTTATCGGTAGGCTTTGCTTGTTAATAACAGACTCGCGCGTGTGGCGGAATGGTAGACGCGCTGGCTTCAGGTGCCAGTGTCCGAAAGGGTGTGGGGGTTCAAGTCCCCCCACGCGCACGAGTGGCCTTTAGATTCATGAAATAACGAAGTG
>JBQEBC010000085.1:0-5390 GCA_052106035.1 Leucobacter sp.
ATCCTGCTTGCAAAGCAGGCACTCTACCAACTGAGTTAAGGACCCGAGTGACAATCACTTGTCTCTCACGCCGTGCGATCGCTTTCGCGGTTGCTCGGACTAGACAACTATAACCGGATGTCGGCACAGGTACAAATCGGGGTGGTTAGGAGCGGGCATACCGAAGAAACACAAAACTTTCTTCGTCTGTGAGCACGCTCTCAACGCTGAAGCCGCGCGGATGAGACCCGTCTGAATGCGCAATGCGCGGAGCCGAACCCGCGACAAACTGCGGTGAAATCGAAAGACACACTTCATCGACGAGATCCGCCTCCAGCAGTGCGCCAAAGAGTGTCGGGCCGCCCTCGCAGAGCACACGACCCAGGCCCAGTCCAGCGAGCTCTTCGGCCGCGGCGCCAAGACCCACCTTGTCTGTGCCGCACACCAATACATCAGCAACCGCTGCGAGAGCCTCACGCTTCGACTCGGGAGCTGCGGCATGCGTAATAACGAGGGGGCGAACCTCAGCCTTCGTGAACACTGACATCTCGGGTTCGAGGTCGAGCGATCCGCTCACGATGGCGATGCGTGGAAATCGGTGGAGCCCACTCTCTTCACGCCGGTTGAGCAGCGCGTCAGGCAGATTCAGTCCTCCGTACCCCTCCGCCCGCACTGTGCCAGCACCGACGAGCACGACATCGCACAGAGTTCGCAGTACCCGCATCAGTGCGCGATCATTCGGACCGCCGAGCCCACCACTTCGCCCATCAAGGGTGACCGCCCCGTCGGCACTCGAGACGAAGTTCATTCGGACGTGCGCGCGATCTTGCGATACTTCTGGGAGAGGATACGCGCTCCACCAATCAAGTTCAGCAGTCATGGTCACACCCTGGCTTCCTGCAATTCGTCACCCGGTATGTCAGCACTCTGCATCTCAATATCCTGCATCTCAGCACCGAGCATCGGCATGTTGTGCCGCAGATATGCGGGGGTACGCCACCCCTGAATGGCTTCAAACATGTGGATCGCGTCCACCGTCTCCGGCACGTTGTGCACTCGCACGATCCGCGCACCCTGCGTCGCGCACCACACGGCACTCGCGAGCGACCCAGAAAGTCGTTCAGTGCGCTCACGGTTCAGCGATTCGCCAATAAAATCCTTGTTTGAAAGCGCGACAAGTAGCGGGTATCCCGAATCAGCGAACTCCCCGAGTCTCCGCGTGATCTTGAGGCTGTGCAGCGTGTTCTTATTGAGGTCGTGCCCGGGATCCACAATGATCTGTTCGGGTCGCACACCTCGTGCGAGCGCGAGATCTACCCTTGAGTCAAGAAACGCGCGCACCTCACCGACAATATCCCCGTACGAAGGCCCCACAAGCCGCGTGCGGGGCTTTGCGACGCTGTGCGCCACCACGAGGAGTGCGTCACTGTCTGCTACGACCTCGGCCATTGCAGGGTCATGCAGGCCGGTCGTGTCGTTGATCACTGCGGCGCCAGCGGCAATCGCACGTCTCGCCACCTCTGGATGAAACGTATCAACGCTCACCGGTCCGTGCTGCGCCAACTCACGCACGAACGGAATGACACGATCTGCCTCCTCGTCGATGGGCAGAGGCGGGCCGGGAGCGAACTTCACTCCCCCAACGTCGAGCAGATCTGCACCCGCCGCAAACGCTTCAACACCCGCCTCGACGGCAGCATCGAGCGCGAAGGTGGCCCCCTTGTCGTAGAACGAATCAGGAGTTCGGTTCACAATTGCCATTACCGCGACGGTGCGATGAAAATCGATGGTTCGCTCGCCCAACTGGTGGGCCGCTGCATCGATTCGAGGTGCAACGATCACGCGTGAACCAAATCCTCGAGTGCAACATTCAGGTCGACGAGTTTTGCCTCATCAATCTTCCCTGTGCTGCGAATGAGTTTTTGCACGGTCTCGTTGACATCCCACACATTGACGTTCATCCCAGCGACAACGCTCCCTTCAAGCACCCAGAACGCGATGTACTCATGCTTCAAGAGATCACCACGCACTACTATTCTCGCGTCCTTCATGAGGTGCGGATACCCAGAGAGCTCCATACCAATCTCAAACTGATCAGTGTAGAAGTATGGAATCTCGTCGTAGCTTACTTCGTCTCCCACCAAGACTCGGGCAACCGCCTTTCCTTGGTTCAATGCGTTCGCCCAGTGTTCACTGCGAAGGCGACGCTCCACAACCGGGTGCATCACGCTCGCGACGTCTCCCACGGCAAACACGTCAGGGGCGCTTGTGTGAAACGCTGCATCCGTGAGAATGCCGTCGCTCTCATCGCTCCCAATAGCGATGCCCGCTGCCTCGGCCAGTTCAGTGTTTGGGATCGCCCCCACACCCACCACCACGAGGTCAGCGGGCATCGTCTCTCCGTTTACGCGCACGCCTGACACCTGGGTGTCGCCGATAATCGCTTCAACGTGCGCATTCATCAGAAAGCTCACTCCGTGCGCCTCATGCACTCCTTGAAATGCGCGGCCGAGCTGAGCCCCCAACACATTTGAAAGCGGTACGTCACCGCGCGCCACAACTGTCACTTCATTTCCCAGGCTGCGAGCCGATGCTGCGACCTCCATGCCGATCCACCCCGAACCGATCACGACGAGGCGTTTGTCGCCTGATGCGAGCGAATCCCGCAGCTCAACTGCACTATCGAGTGTGCGCAGGGTAGACACCCCTGCAAGGGCGCGGCCGTCGATGGGAAGTTCCCGTGCCCTTGCGCCTGTTGCGATCACCAGCTTGTCGTACGCAAGACGATCTATGCCGCCAATTGTCACCTCGCGGGTTTCAACATTGATTGCAGTAACGCTTGCCCCGCTCCGCACATCGATGCGCTGCTCGGCATACCAATCTTCGGGTTTGAGAAAGACACTCTCGGGTTCTTTCTTCCCTTGGAGCACTTCTTTCGAGAGTGGTGGCCGCTCATATGGGTAGTGAGGCTCGCCAGAGACAATGGTCACATCATTCGTGTACCCGAGTTCGCGCACGGTTCGCGCGGTTCTTCCGCCTGCGAGACCGCCACCGATGATTACTATCCCTGACATCGTCACTCCTTTGATAGGCCGTGTGTTGAAACAGGTTCGTAGCCCCAGGTTAGGCTTATGATGCAATTTAGGCAAGAAATACTGACGTTAGAAGGGGGCTGGTGCTCATGAGCGAGATTCTGATCGTCGCCAACCGGCTTCCCGTCACTTGGAAAGTCTCACCGGAGGGGATACGGAGCCTCGCTGTATCCCCCAGTGGCCTCGTAAGCGCCCTCAATCCTGTCTATGAACGTCTTGGGTGCACTTGGGTGGGGTGGCTCGAAGATGCATCTCACGAGGTGTTGACCGTCGACGGGCTGCGTCTCGTCGCAGTTGATGCGGGCCGAGAGTTGTACGAGCAGTACTACCACGGCTTCGCGAACCAGGTGCTTTGGCCTATGTTCCATGGTCTCCCCGCGTTTGCGTCGCACCCAAACATCGAAACCAACCTCGATTCCTGGTTTTCGGCGTATCGCGCAGTGAATCAAGCGTTCGCAGAGCGGATCGCCGCAGTCGCCGCCGAGGCCTCATTCATCTGGGTGCAGGATTACCACCTACTACTACTGCCCATGATGCTGCGAGAGCTTCGGCCCGACCTTCACATAAGAGTGTTTCTGCACATTCCATTTGCTTTTCAGGAGCTCGGTGCATCACACCAATGGGCACCCGAACTACTCACAGGTCTCGGCGCAGCAGACCTCATCGGCGTGCAAACGGAGCGAGACGCACATGAACTCAGACAGGCGATTGCCGCGGGCATTTCCCCTCATTCTCCCACGATTCGTGCGTTTCCCATCTCTATCGATACCTCGTTGATGCTTCGTGACGCCAATACTGCTCAGGCCAATGGAGCCGTGCCACTTGTAAGAGAACGGTTCGGTGCGGCCAGATCCCATATGAAGCAGCAAAACACGCAGCGGCAGCTGATGTTAGGGGTGGATCGCCTCGACTACACGAAGGGAATCCTCGAGCGAGTTACTGCATTCGCAGCGCTGCTTGACTCGTGGGATCCCGAAACTGCACCCCCAGTGCTGGTGCAGGTGCTTTCCCCAACTCGCGAAGATATTCCCGCATATCAGGAGTATGCCCAGCGCGTCGCGGCTGCAATAGACGCGGTAAACGAGCGCTTTGAAACTCAAAATTACACGCCCGTAATCACGCTCACAGCACCACTTCCGGCTTCGGAGCTCGCGGCCCTCTTTCTTGCTGCCGATGTGATGTGCGTGACGTCGCTGCGCGATGGCATGAACCTCGTGGCGAAGGAGTTCGTTATTTCTCGTGTTGACGAGGGAGGTGTGCTCCTGTTGAGTCTCGAGGCGGGCGCTGCTGACGAGTTACTCGAGGCAGTACTGGTGGATCCCAACTCGCAGACCGATCTGGTAGCTGGCATGCGGCGCGCGCTCTTGTTGTCTGACACAGAAGCGACGAGACGGATGCGCATCCTTCGATCCCGGGTTCTTGAACACGATGTATACGCGTGGGCTGAAAGCTTCATCGAGACCGAAGCCGCACCACAGCTGTGGACAGAAACATCAGTGCCGGCCTCGGGCATCCAGCACAATAAATGACGAAAAGCGGCCGATTTCTCGACCGCTTTTCGTGTGTTTTTGGTGGGGCTACCAGGACTTGAACCTGGGACCTCTTCATTATCAGTGAAGCGCTCTAACCACCTGAGCTATAGCCCCTTGACCAAGCAATTACTCTACCTGTTTGGCGAGAAATTACGAAATCGACAGCGACGAAACGCCGTTAGTTGCTCGTGAATCCGAGCTGAAAACCACCGAGCACCCGTACGAGCAGGTTGTAAATCAGTGAACCGATCGCCCCGAGAACTGTCCCAACAATGGTGTTCAGAATGCCAACAACTACGGAGAAGAACGCCACCTGCGGGAAGCCGATGAAGTTCATCAGGCTGTTCTCTTCACCGACGATGTCCATGAACAGTGCGTCGATTCGACCGAATACGCCAGTCGTCTGCAGCACCACGTACACGAGAATCGCTGCGACGACCCCGACAATCGCAAGACAGATAGATACCAGGAATGAGAACTTTACGGCTGACCAGAAGTCAACGTAGACCAACTTCAGACGTACCTGCTTTGCAGGCGCCTTCTTTCTGGTCTTCTTCGCAAGCCTGTCTGCGACTGTGTTACTCATTCACGTGTTCCTTGTCTTCGGGCTTTTCCGAGTCAGACTCCTCAGAGTCCTCCTCGTCAAGTCCGCGTTCACTGTTTCGGGCGATCCCAATAATACGATCTCCCTCTGGGAACCTGGCGAACACCACTCCCATGGTGTTCCGGCCCTTTGCCGGCACTTCTGCGACGTCCGACCGAACTACCTTACCGCTCGCAAGCACGC
>JBQEBC010000086.1:0-4849 GCA_052106035.1 Leucobacter sp.
GTGAGGAACCAGCGTGCGCGTCGATGTCAGCTTTGTGGGCTTTCTCGACGTTCGAGGGGTCAAAATGCCACTCATTCGCGTCTTTGCCCTTGGTGATGAGCACCCCGTGTAGTGCGAGCAAGCCGGCAACCACACGCACATCCGAGATGTTTGGGACGTTTCGCAGCACGCTCGGAGTTTGGCCGAGGAGTGCTGCAACCATTGCCTTGGTAACGAGGTTCTTGGCACCTCGAACCTCAATACGGCCGCTCAATGGAGTTCCGCCCCTGATGACGATCTCATCTGCGGCGAGGCCCACTCGGGCGCCTTGATTCGCGTTGTCGCGATTCTCAGCACCGGTCGCCGATTCGTCCGGGGTCTCCGGCGCTTCCTGGCGTTCTGCGTTGCTCACGTGGCTATCTCCTAAGCAGTTTGTACGGGCAGCGTCGTCGGCATCCAGCTCGGACGACGCGCCTCAAAATCGGTGATGTCCTGCTCGTTACGCAGGGTGAGGGCGATGTCATCGAGCCCTTCGATCAGACGCCACCTGGTGTAGTCATCAACTTGGAACGATACCTTTACATCAGCGGCCGAAACCGTGCGCGCTTCAAGGTCTACCGTAACCGGCGTCTTCGGATCAGCTTCCACAACCGCCCACAGACGCTCAATATCTGCTTCGTCGACCTGAGCGGCAAGCAATCCCTGTTTTCCAGAGTTCCCCCGGAAAATATCCGCGAACCGCGGGGAGATGACGACCTTGAATCCATAATCTCGAAGCGCCCACACCGCGTGTTCACGCGACGACCCCGTACCAAAGTCGGCACCGGCGAGCAGCACCTCGGCACCCACATATTCGGGCTGGTTGAGTACAAACTCAGGGTCTTGGCGCCAGTGATGGAACAAGGCGTCTTCGAACCCAGTCTTGGTGACTCGTTTCAAGAACACTGCTGGAATGATCTGGTCGGTGTCAACATTTGACCGACGCAGCGGCAACGCCGTGCTCGTGAGCGTGGTGAACTTCTCCATGATCTAGGCCTCCACCTTCTCCGCAGCGTTCGAAGGCGCATCGTGTGTGATGCCCTTCGACGCGTCGTCTTGTAAATCCCACGGGCTCGAGAGCGTGCCACGAATCGCGGTCGCTGCTGCGACAAGTGGCGACACCAGGTGAGTGCGGCCACCCTTGCCCTGTCGTCCCTCAAAGTTTCTATTCGACGTCGACGCGCAACGTTCTCCCGGTGCCAGTTGGTCGGGGTTCATGCCGAGACACATTGAGCAGCCAGCGAAACGCCATTCTCCGCCAAAAGCCTCAACAATCTTGTCGATGCCTTCTGCTTCTGCCTTGAGTCGAACGCGCGCAGATCCGGGAACTACCATCAGACGCACACTGTCGGCTTTCTTCTTCCCTTCGATGATGCTTGCGAACTCACGAAGGTCTTCGAGACGCGCGTTCGTGCACGAACCCATGAAGACTGCATCGACGGCGACTTCCTTCATCGGGGTACCAGCTTCGAGATCCATGTACTCGAGTGCACGCTCGGCTGCTCGGCGCGCGTTTGCATCGTCAATGTCTGCCGGGTTCGGCACGGCATCGCTCAGCAACACGCCCTGACCTGGGTTTGTGCCCCAAGTCACAAACGGTTCAAGCTCTGCCGCATTAATGCTGACCTCTGCGTCGAACACCGCACCGTCATCGGTGGGCAGCGACTTCCAATACTCAACGGCCGCGTCCCAGTCTGCACCTGTCGGTGCGTGATCGCGCCCCTTCACATAGTCGAAGGTTGTTTCGTCAGGCGCAACCATACCGGCACGAGCGCCAGCTTCGATCGACATGTTGCAGATGGTCATACGCCCATCCATCGACATGTTGCGGATCGCCGAGCCGCGGTATTCGAGCACGTAGCCTTGACCGCCGCCGGTACCAATCTTCGCGATTACCGCGAGGATGATGTCTTTCGCAGTCACCCCTGGGCGCAGCTCGCCATCAATATTGATTGCCATCGTCTTGAACGGCTTGAGTGGGAGCGTCTGCGTCGCCATGACATGCTCAACCTCACTCGTACCGATGCCGAATGCAAGCGCACCGAATGCTCCGTGCGTCGAGGTGTGGCTGTCACCGCAGACCACAGTCATGCCCGGCATTGTGAGGCCAAGCTGCGGGCCGACAACGTGCACAATGCCCTGCTCTTTGTCGCCGAGCGGATGAGAACGAACGCCAAACTCCTCGACGTTTGCGCGCAACGTTTCGATTTGAATGCGGCTCGTTGGCTCTTCAATCTCGCGCGTAATGTTCAGCGTCGGGGTGTTGTGATCCTCGGTCGCGATCATCAAATCAACGCGTCGCAGCGGGCGATCGGCGAGACGCAACCCGTCAAACGCCTGTGGGCTCGTCACCTCATGAATGAGGTGCAAATCAATGTAGATGACGTCTGGATTTCCTGGTTCACCCTTGACGACAACGTGGTCGTCCCAGAGCTTCTCGGCCAGCGTACGGGGCTTCATTTCAGTCATTACTACTCTTCATTCCTCTGCTTCGCGCTGCACAAAAGATTGGATACCAACGCGGTGAATCGGCCATGCGAAAACCCCGCGACGGGTGGCCTTGGGCTAGATCCCGTCGCGGCGCCGAAGATGAAGCTGCCGCAAACGCATGATTGTCGAGTCTAACACCGAGGCCCCAAAATCAATTCCCTTGAGGTTCGTCGCTGTCTTCTTTGTTCGATGGTTCATCGTCGCGCTGCGCAAGGTTTGATGCCGCACCGAGGTGCAGGTGCTCCCCCGAGGCCTTCGCAATCCGTTGCGCATGCACAAGGCTTGCGATTGTGGCAATTGCCATTGCCGCAACGATGACAATGAGCGAGAACCCGGTGGTGATATTCGGCACCCATTCCACAGGCTTCCCACCATTGATGATCGGGAGCGAGTTGTCGTGGAGCGCGTGGAAGATGAGCTTCACACCGATGAAGGCAAGAATCGCCGCGATGCCGTATTTGAGGTACACCAAGCGTTCGAGCAGACCACCGAGGAGGAAGTAGAGCTGGCGCAACCCCATGAGCGCAAAGACGTTCGCGGTAAACACGATGAACGGGCTCTGGGTAATTCCGAAGATCGCAGGAATCGAGTCGAGCGCAAAGAGAAGGTCAGTCGTTCCGAGCGAAATAATCACCAAGAGGAACGGCGTCCACATACGCTTGCCATTGACGACCGTACGCAGCTTGCCACCGTCGTACTCTTCACTGATCGGCAACACGCGCTTCACCTGGCGAATAAGCCAGCTATCTCCACCGTGATCTTCTCCACCCGGCTTGATCTGCTGCCACGCCGTCCAGATGAGCCACGCACCAAACACGAAGAAGATCGCGAGGAAGCGCTCGATAACCGCTGCCCCAACGAGAATGAACACTCCGCGGAAAATGAGCGCGAGCACGATACCGATCATCAGAGCGCGCTGCTGATAGGCGTAGGGAACCTTGAAGCTCCCAAGAATCAGTACGAACACAAAGAGGTTGTCAATCGACAGGCTGTACTCAGTGAGCCAGCCGGCCAAGAACTCGGTGCCGTGCTGCACGTCACCGAGTAAGAAAATTGCGCCGGCAAAGATTAGGGCGAGCAACACATAGAAGCCAACCCACAAGCTTGCCTCGCGCATGCTTGGCGCGTGTGGACGACGAATAATGAGCAATAGGTCGACGATAAGAATACCGACGAGCACAATCATCGATGAGATCTCAAACCAGAGGGGAAGTACGGAGGTCAATTGCTTCTTTCGGTTGGGTACGAACGCCTCAAACGCGTACGACGAGCACACCGAAAGTCTCTTCCCGATGAACCTCAGGTCCACCGCCCTCGCACCGGCGATGCTTCAAAGCATCACGTATTGACGACACGAGCGATTACGGAATACTCCCCTTCGCTCGGGCTAGTTTATACCCCTGTTTCCCCAGGAACCTTGCAGTAACATGACAACTCTCAATTCATGACCGAAAGGCCACCCGTGTCACGTCTAACCGCGCCACGTCCCGACCAGTCCTCTGCGAGAGGGCCGGGAATGGCATCACGCACGCTTGCCGGCTTCATTTTTGCAAGCCGCTGGTTGCAAGCTCCGTTGTATCTCGGGTTGATCATCGCCCAGGCCGTGTACGTCGTGCTGTTCTGCGTCGAGCTCTGGCATCTCTTCGAGAATGTAATCATCAGCGGCAATATCACTGAGACCGACGTGATGCTGAGCGTGCTCGCGCTCATCGACATCGTCATGATCGCAAACCTGCTCATCATGGTGATCATCGGCGGCTACGAAACGTTCGTGTCAAAGATCCGAGTACAGGGGCATCACGACGAGCCGGAGTGGCTCTCACACGTAAACACGAACCTGCTGAAGGTGAAGCTCGCGGTATCGATCATTTCGATCTCGTCTATCCATCTGTTGAAGACCTTCATTGAGGTCGGGCGTATGAGTGACGGGATCGTGCTCACCGCGAACGGTGACGTGCTCTACTCATATGACGGCGTCTTTTGGGAGGTCATGATCCATCTGGCCTTCATCGTCTCGGCTCTCGCGCTCGCGTGGATCGATCGCATGAGCCAACACGCGCAGCACCCGCCGGCGCAGGAACAGTTCACCGTTGCTGCGGTAGAGGAGCATCTGCGCGGGTCCAACGAGGGTGAGACGCCTAGCCAGGGGTATGTGACTGTCCGATTGCCTGCTGGCACCGTGTTGCCAGAGGGCGCCGAAGTGGTGGATCGCTAAGACACCGCTAAGATAGACCGGTGCCCGTAATTGCGAGCACTACGCGCGAGTGGCGGAATTGGCAGACGCGCTGGTTTTAGGTACCAGTGTCTTAGGACGTGGGGGTTCAAGTCCCCCCTCGCGCAC
>JBQEBC010000087.1:0-4779 GCA_052106035.1 Leucobacter sp.
AGCGCATTCACCTCGGTGTTCCAATGGTTGTCGACCTTCGTGATGGTGAGCTGAGCCCCTGGCTCCCACGATTCGATCTGGTACGGTCCGCTGCATGCAGAGGCCGAAGAGGGGCTTCCGAAGTTGTCACCTTCGGCCTCGATGACACGCGGGTTCCAGATAATGCCGCCGTCTCCCGCCATCGCTTGCAGGAAGATCGCATCTGCGCGGGAGGTTGTCACGGTGATCTGGTCATCAGCGGTCTGCGCGATCGAAACCACGTTCTCGTACTCATCGGATTCGGCTGCACCCTCTGCAGCGTGTCGCTGCATACTCCAAAGCACATCCGCAGTGCTTACCGGGCTGCCGTCGTGAAACACTGCATCCTGGCGGATGGTGAGCACGACGTGTGTATCGTCGATCCACTCAGAGTTCGAGGCGATGCCCGCTCCAAGAGTGAGGTCGGGTTGGACTTGCATGAGTCGGTCGCAGACATTCGCGAGCACAGTGTCGTCGGGCGTGGTTGCATCGATGTCTGCATCCATGGTCGTCGGCTCACCACCGAGCATCCATGTAACCGAATCGATCGGACCCGCTGCGGCAGGGGTCTGTGCTGCAAACGGAGCTTCGAGCCCCGCCTCGCCTGCCTCATCGCCGTCAGAGCTGCTCGAACAGCCCGTCAGCACGAGTGCGGCAATCGCTGCTGAGCTCAGCAGGATTCGAGCACCGTGTTGTGGTTTCTTCATTGAAAACGCCTCCTAAATTAGTGTTCAGTGCGTAAGTTGTGTGTTTACGGAGTATCGACGGAACCAGGTCCGTCATAGAGGTTCCAGGGCAAGAGTTCGTACTCCGTCTCACAGGGGAACCCGAAGGCGAGACGATACTCACCCGTTGTGAGATCAACGCAGCTCGAGAGCATTGTCGACCATTGCTTCAGCGGATCAGCACCGGGGTTCGGGTGCGTGCACACGCCCTCCGGGAACCCAAGATGATCCGACATAGCCGCGCGTACGAGATTGTAGCTTTCAGCTTCGCTCTGCGCGGCTGAAACTCGAGAAAGCCCTTCTTGGACCCGCGGAAGACGGAGTAAAGAGTCCGCCGATACGGGTCGGTATCGGCCTGCAAGTTGTGGCGGGACCGAGGCCTGGAAGTGATTGGTGTGAGCAATGGCCCCGTTTGAGTCCGGGTAAATCCAATCCACTCCATGGGGCGTGGTCTCGAGATCAATGCCGAATCCGCTCTGGTGCGCGAGCAATGCGTTGCTTGCAATGTGAGGCCGTGTCTTCACCAACGTTTTCAGAGCCGATGCGATGTCGCCACGATCGAGCACAAGCCTGCGAATGAGCGTTTGTGGGAGCCCAATTTCATTCCCGAAGCTACCTCCGAGACCGTTTGCGTTGAGCGCAATGCCCGCCGAGTTTGCGCCGTGGCGGCCGACCTGGCCTGCCTCAAGTTGCATGACGAGCGTGGGGAGCGGATCCTGCACAACTCGGAGCACGAGAGTGGTGTCTGCCGTGAGGGTGCGCCAATCCCAGTTCTGCCCAACAAGCGTGTGTCCGGTTCCGCTCGCAGCACCAGTGAGAAAGAACGATGTGCACCCATCAACGGCATCCCGATCGTCCGTCTCCTCCGCAGCAGGGGCAGCAGATTGCTCTGTCACCTGATGGTTGTAGACGAACTCGCCGCGCACATTGAGCGTGAGGATTTCGTTGAAGGAGACTCCCGCTCCCTCTGCGATGCCACGCATTTCCTCAACGAGATGCGGTGCGAACTGCTCGGAAATCGGAAGCCACTTCGAAACGGAATCTGTAACGGCAGCCCAGCTCATTCCAGTCTGGCGGGTGAGGGCCTCACGGTAATATCCGAGTGCACGCTCGATGAGGTCGTGTGCTCCCTCACCGTACTGTCGACCACGCTCGCGCGCGTTTCCGCTCACCTCGAGCACTCGGATGCTGGCACTATCGCCCACGGAGACCTCCCTGTCCTCGACACGAACCCGTGTCCGGCTTGCACTTCTCTCTGCATCAGAGAATGATGATGTTGGAACGTTCGTTACGAAATTCCACCCTACGGAAGAAGACGATACACCAATGGAACCATTTGTAACAACCGATACAGAAAATTCGGCGCTTACTCGTTTACGCGATCGCATCGCCGAGCAATGGGATGCGCTCTCGAAAACAGAGCGCGCGATCTGCAGAGTGCTCACCACGATGTCTGCCGAGCGGCTGCTCTATGCAAGCGCTGCAGAGCTCGGAACCCAGAGCAAGACCTCAAACGCGTCAGTGGTGCGCACGCTTCAGACACTCGGATACTCAGGATTGTCTGAACTCAAACAAGAGGTAGCAGCCCCTTTCACTTCCACGGTCGCGCCAGAGGTACGTCTTCGCACCCGTCTCGAGCGCCTCGGCCAGAATCTGGACCAGATCCAACGCGAGGTGTGGGGGGAGGCGCAGGATCTCATTACGCTCACGAGCACAATAAATTCAGACGAACAGCTGTCTACGGCGGTAAATCTCATCGTGCACGCCGAGTCAGTGCATTGCTACGGTCTCGGTGCTTCTGGTATTGCGGCAGACCATCTCGCCCTTCGACTTCGCCGAATCGGCGTCACGACGTCACTGCTCTCCGCAGACGGATTCCGCCTTGCCGACCAAGCGATGGCCCTCGGCCCGCGCGACCTGCTCGTGCTCTTTGCGCCAGGTCGCATGACGCGTGACATCGAGACGCTGCTCGACCAGTCTCAGCTCGTCGGCGCAAACACGCTGTTCGTGACCGATGAGCTTGCCGAGCAAGTCGCGCGGCGAGTGACAACCACTCTCTCAGCACCGCATACCCCCACGGGGCTGACATCTGAAGGGCTCGCTGGAATCCTCCTCAGCGATGTGTTGGTGCAGGCCGTGTCAGCAGTCGCCCCTGACAAGGCCCTCCGTTATTCTCAGTCTCTCAACGATCTTCGGTCGCGGCTCGGCTATTGACGCCTATGCCGCCCGCGTCGCCGTGAGATCGAGAGTGTCACCACTTGGTGCAACGTCCACCCGCACCATGTCACCATCACGGGCGTCACCGCCGAGGATCGCGCGAGCCAGTCGGTCATCGATCTCGCGTTGCATGAGCCGGCGTAGCGGCCTCGCTCCGTAGATCGGGTCGTAACCACGCTCAGCCAACCAGCTGCGGGCTGCGGGGGTGACCGCGAGGGTAAGCCTGCGCTCGGCCAGGCGATGCTGTAGTCGATCAATCGAGAGCTCGACAATCTGCCCGAGGTCTTCCTGCGTGAGCGAATGGAAGATGACCATCTCATCGAGCCGGTTCACAAACTCAGGCTTGAAGGCCCTCCGCACAGTTTCCCGCACCGCGTCTTCCTTGTCAGCCCACGACATGTCTGGGTCGATGAGGTACTGGCTGCCCAGGTTCGAGGTGAGAATGAGGATCGTATTGCGGAAGTCGACCGTGCGCCCCTGGCCATCGGTGAGCCGGCCATCGTCAAGCACCTGGAGCAGTACATCAAACACTTCAGGGTGCGCTTTCTCGACCTCGTCAAGCAGCACCACAGAGTAGGGTCGGCGCCGCACAGCCTCAGTGAGCTGCCCGCCCTGTTCGTACCCGACATATCCCGGAGGGGCACCGACGAGGCGCGAGACGGAGTGCTTTTCACCATACTCACTCATATCAATGCGCACCATCGCGTGCTCGTCGTCAAAGAGAAACTCCGCGAGTGCCTTCGCGAGCTCCGTCTTACCGACACCCGTTGGGCCGAGAAACAGGAACGAGCCCGTCGGCCGGTTCGGGTCAGCAATTCCCGCACGCGTGCGTCGCACCGCGTCGGACACCGCAGCCGCGGCCTCCTGCTGGCCGACGACGCGCTTTGAAAGTTCGTGTTCAAGCGCAAGCAGCTTTTCGGTCTCACCCTGCAGCAACCTTCCAACGGGGATCCCTGTCCACGCGGCCACCACGCTCGCGATGTCTTCGTCAGACACCTGATCGTTCACCATGCGCGGCTCACCGTCGACCTCGCTTTGCAGTTCGGCGTGTTCAGCCTCGGCCAATTGCTTCTCAATGACCGGAATCTCACCGTAGAGGAGCTTCGAGGCGCGCTCGAGATTACCCTCGCGCTGGGCCCGCTCGGCGTCCATGCGCAGCTGGTCGAGTTTCTCGCGGAGCTCACCGACACGGTTGAGCGATGCACGTTCCTTCTCCCATCTTGCCTCGAGCACAGACAGGTCTGCCTCGCGCACGGTGAGATCCTCGCGCAGCTTCGCGAGCCGCTCTTTCGACGCATCGTCTTTCTCTTTTTTCAGGGCGAGCTCTTCAAGCTTTAACCGATCCACCGCGCGGCGCAGCTCGTCGATCTCCATCGGCGCCGAATCAATCTCCATACGGAGCCTTGATGCGGCTTCGTCAATGAGGTCGATCGCCTTGTCGGGGAGTTGGCGAGCGGTGATGTACCGGTTCGACAGCGAGGATGCTGCGACGAGCGCGGAATCGGCAATGGTCACCTTGTGGTGCGCCTCGTAACGCTCTTTCAGCCCGCGAAGAATCGCGACGGTGTCTTCGACCGTGGGCTCGCCGACGTAGACCTGCTGGAAGCGCCGCTCGAGCGCTGCATCCTTTTCGATATATTCGCGGTATTCGTCGAGCGTGGTGGCTCCGATGAGCCGCAGCTCACCGCGGGCGAGCATCGGCTTCAGCATCTGTGATGCTGCGACCGAAGACTCACCTCCGCCCGCCCCCATTAGGGTGTGTAACTCATCGATGAAGGTGATGATCTGGCCATCGGAATCCTTAATTTCCTGCAGCACC
>JBQEBC010000088.1:0-4685 GCA_052106035.1 Leucobacter sp.
GCAAGTTTGCCCATGTTTCGATCGCGGCGATCTCCGGGTGGCTGCGTAGCTGATCCGTGAGTTCTAGCAACTCTTCAGTGGAATCTGGCGAGAGTGTCGCGATGAGATCAAATTCCCCGATGGTGATCGCAAGGAACTCGGGTTGGAGCGATCGTACGTGTGCGATCGCATCATCCAAGCGGCCGCGGGCTTTGATGCCCACACCGAGTGACGGGAGTTCTGAGCGATTGCCGCGTACGGGTATCCCTACGACCTTCACCGCTCCGTGTCGCGTGAGCCGTTCAAACCTCAAACGAGCGCCGCTCGGCGAGATTCCCGCGGCGTCACCGAGCTCGCGAAATGACGCGCGACCGTTCTGCTGCAGGTGGCGCATGATGAAGAGATCCGCCTCATCGACTTCGAAAGCAGTTCGACCGGTTCGCAGCGGGGAGTACAAATTGATTTCAATGCTCGAGTAGAGATGTGTGCGGATCGAGCGCACGCCGGGTAGCGTGCGGATGGCGTCGACTGTCTCGCGTAGGTGTGGATCAGCGCCGACTCGAATCTCGGCATCAATGCTGTGCATACCACTGATATCCGCTACGAATGTCGATTCAGGCATTGCTGTGAGTGCTTCACGGATGGGTGCGATCGGACCGTCCGCGATGATTTGTAAATAGGCGAATCGTTCGAGGCCCAAGAGGTCCGGGCTGATTGACACGGTGATTCGCAATTCCCCGCTGTCGAGTGCCTGTTGCACGATGCGCGTAACGTGACGCCTCGTCATTCCGAGTTTGGAGGCGATGCGGGAGAAGCTTTCGCGGCCGTCACGCCTGAGCGCGTGCAGAACTTCTCGTCGCAACTCACCCGCCGCGTCGTGCTGTTCGATCATTTGTACCCAAAATTCTCACCTCGGCAAAGCAAATTCATGCACAAATTCACGCAAATAGGGTGCAATTTATCTTGAAATGCGACGCTTGCCTGCCATTTGTGCATTGTTCTTAGTGTAGCGCTGCCGAATTGGCTTGCTTCAGCCCCACAGGCACTCTAGGCTAACAGCGGTCTTCGTCCACAATCTAACGAAGTGCCGTGGGTAAACAAGGAGGTTAGTCCCCGTGTCGAAAACAGAATCCGCTCTCGAACAAGAGCTCGAACGACGACTGTCAATTCTCGAGACAGAAGAAGCGACGGACCCGGTGCACGCCATGTTGAGCGGGCGCACGATCGCGACGTTCCTCGCGGTGGCTGCAGCAGTAGTTGTGGTTTCATGGATCGGGGCGTCACTGTGAGCAATAAGGAGACGCTCAAGGGAGCGCAGAGCGTCGAGCAGCAGGTCTCCGCCGAGGCAACCTACGGTTCGTTGCCACTACTCAAAGGTGAGCGTGTCTGGGGTGCGGGCGATTTCAGCTGGGTGACCATCAGTCTCGCGATAGCAACTTGGGCGTTCCTCACCGGCGGTGCGACCGTGCTGCTCGTTGGCTTCATCGACGGTATCGCTACGATGCTCATCGGTAATAGCATCGGTCTCGCAATCATGGTGCTTGGAAGTGTCGTGCTGAGCCAGCGGCTCGGTGTCGAGCAATATCGCGCGTTGAAATCGGTCTTCGGGGTCGTGGGCGTCGGCATTGTCGTCTTCACAATCGTGCTGCTCGTCGAAATGGGATGGACTTCGCTGCTCGGAGTACTCTTCGGGCGCGCATTTACCGAGATTTCAAATCAGACGCTCGGCGCAGGATTTGCAGACTACGGTCCGGTTGTGACCGTGTTCGCTCTGCTCGCACTTGTGGCAGGGTGGGTCGTGCTGTCGCGCGGACCAGTCACCATTAGTAAGCTCAACCGTTTCGTCGCGCCCGGCCTGATCATCATTGTCATAGTCATGATGGTGCTGCTCATGTCGCAGCACTCCTGGCAGGAGCTTCTCGACGCGCCACCCATGGCCCCGTTTGAGAATGAGCAACTAAATTTCATGATGGCCGTCGAATTCAACATCGGCGCGGGTCTTTCTTGGTGGCCAGTGATGGGTACGCTCGCGCGGCTCACACGCAAGCCAAAGGCAAGTATGTGGCCGGCATACGGTGGCATCATGATCGGAACCATCGCGGCGCAGATCGTCGGGATGGCTGCCGCGCTGATGATTGGCGAGGCGGATCCAACCGCATGGATGGTGCCGATCGGTGGGCCGATTCTCGGTGCGCTCACACTGATCTTCGTGGGATTCGCGAACGTCACGAGCATGGCCTCAATCGCCTACTCGACGGTACTCGCGCTCAAACAATCGAGCGGAGCGGCACTTGCTCGGGTGAAGTGGCCGCTGTTGTGCGCTGGGTTCTTGGTGCTTCCCGCGATCCTCACCTTCTTCCCGAAATTCATGTATGAGCAGTTCATGACCTTCGTGGTGATCTCAGGTGCATTTATTGCGGCACTGTGCGGTGTCATCATCGCGGACTATTTCGTGGTGCGTCACCAGCGTATTTCGCTGCGCGCTCTGTATGCGAGTGGTGCAGATGACCCGATGCGATTCACCGGTGGAGTGAACATCGCTGCGCTCGCGTCGGCTGCAATTGCTTCGGTGTTCTACCTGTGGGTGTACAACCCCATAACACTCGAGACCCAGCCCTTCTTCGAATATGCGACGGCATCGATTCCGGCGGTCATTATCGCGATGGTCTGCTACCTCATTTTGGTAAACATCATCTACGTGCGCCGCGGTCGCGGCGGCTACCAGCTCGCCGATACCTTCGAGCGCGCAGGAAAGGAATAGCGCATGCCCGCTGAACGCATCCAAGTGAGATCTGCAGTATTTCGCGGCGACGACGGCAATCGTGTGGGCATCGAATCGATGCTCCTCGACCCGCCCGGCCACGGTGAGGTGCGGGTCCGAGTGAAGGCTGCAGGGGTGTGCGGATCTGATCGCCACGTGCTTGAGGGAGAATGGAACGTACCCATGCCCGCAGTCATGGGACATGAGGCCGCAGGTGTTGTGGAAGCCCTCGGGGCTGGCGTTCGAGAGCTCGAGATTGGTGACCACGTGGTGATCGCCTGGAACCAGGCCTGCCAGCGCTGCGCTGAGTGCACGAGCGGGAAACCGTGGGCGTGCATGAACGTGCGGTCAAACGACTCTCTGCTGCCAGACGGTACGACGAGGTGGGCCGATGCCGACGATACCCCGGCCTACCCGTATCTCGCGGTCGGCGCGATGAGTGAAGCGGTGGTCGTTCCCGACTTCGCAGCGATACGCGTCGACGAGAAGGTTCCGTTCGATATTGCAAGTCTCATTGGGTGCTCCGTTGGTACCGGATACGGCGCGGTCGTGAACAATGCCCGCATTGAAGCAGGCGAGTCAGCAGTAGTTGTGGGTGCGGGAGGTGTGGGCCTATCGATCGTTTCAGCGCTTCGACTGGCCGGCGCGACACCGATCATTGCCGTCGACGTGTCTGAGGAAAAGCTCGCTGAGGCGAAGCGTGCTGGGGCAACGCACGTGATGCTCAGCGGACCCGAACTTGTTGACCGGATAGCAGAGCTGACAGGTGGCGGAGCGAACGCTGCGTTCGAAGCAATCGGTCGCGTGCAAACGATGGCTCAGCTACCTTTACTTGTCCGGCCGGGCGGTCGTGCGGTGTTTGTAGGACTTCCACCCGAGGGCCACACCGTCGAGCTCGACGGGCTCGAGCTCGCCTACGGC
Source organism: Leucobacter sp. (assembly GCA_052106035.1). Classification (GTDB taxonomy): domain Bacteria; phylum Actinomycetota; class Actinomycetes; order Actinomycetales; family Microbacteriaceae; genus Leucobacter. Next base: position 3,662 of record JBQEBC010000088.1, read on the forward strand.
GGCAAGACGGTTATTGGGTCCAACTACGGTGGGCTCGTTCCAGCGAGGGATTTTCCGCGCATTGCGGAGGCCTACCTCTCGGGCGCGCTTCCGCTCGATAATCTCATCAGCGCGCGCGTGTCACTTGACGAAACGAATGATGCATTCGACGCGATGCGGCGCGGTGAGCGTACGCGAAGCGTGATCGTATTCGACTGATCCAGCATTCCGCAGAACTACGCTGATCCGCTCCACGGCGCGGGGGTGAGGATCCATATGATCTCTGCCCCTGTGACGCCGGCGTTCCAGGTGTGGGGTGTGCTTCCGGGAAATGTGATGGTGTCGCCGGAAACGAGCTCGATCTCACGGTTCGTGAACCGTACCCTGAGTGAGCCCTGCAGTACATGTAGCGATTCGATGTTGCAGTTGACGGTGTAGAGCTTTGCGCCGCCTGAGCCGAGCGGCTCGATCGTGGATCTTAGCATTTGCAGCGACTCCTCCGAGCGCGGAGTAAGGAGTCGTTCCTCGGTGCCTGTGCCCCCCATGTTGATGTGGGGCGCGGCATCGAGCGTGACGTGGTGAATCTCTGGCTCTTCAAAGAGGGCACCGATCGGTAACGAGAGCGCCTGACAGAGCTGCACAAGCGTCGGCACGCTGGGCATCGTCTCGTCGCGTTCAATGCGGCTGATGAAACCCTTGGTGAGGCCCGCTGAGGTGGCGAGCTGCTTGAGCGTGAGGCTCTGCGCGAGACGCGAGGCGCGCAGCTTCGCGCCGATGTGGATCTCCGCGGGTTTCGATGCGAGATTGATCGCGCGCATGCATACTCCTTCGCAATTGACCGCTCCGGGAGCGTCGCCTATAGTGACAGTAGGTTTACTGTTAATAATCTTAAGTTTACTGTAAGGCAACTTTTACGCATAGGAGCACACGTGTCAGAACACACTCCCCAGGGTCCCGTCGATGCAAGCGTCACCCCCCGCTATGCGGGCATCGCCACCTTCGCAAAGCTTCCTCGTATCGAAGACGTTCCGTCTGCCGATATCGC
>JBQEBC010000089.1:0-4638 GCA_052106035.1 Leucobacter sp.
CGCTATCCGTGAGGGTGGCCGCACCGTCGGCGCCGGCACGGTGACTAAGGTTCTTGCCTAAGTCGCAGCGTCGCTTGGTTAGTGCGCTGTAGTTACAGCTTCTAACGCAAAGGAACCCCCGGAGAATATTTCTCCGGGGGTTCCTTTGCGTGTCAGATGGTTACACTTCGGTACCCATCGCTGCCGCACGCTTGCGTGCAATCAGCAGTGTGGCACCGGCGGCGAGGAGGATCGATGCCGCCCCTCCTGCGATCCATAGCACTGAGGCGTCTGAACCGGTGTTCGAGAGGCTACCTGCACCAGTGTCCGTTCCAGCTCCCGAGCCTGCGCCAGCACCAGGGGCGTCTGGCGTGCCTGGGGCAACCGGAGCTGCAACAAGCGTAATGTCGCCCCAGCCGACCAGCAGACCGATGGAATCAGTTACAGCTACTCGGTGTGCGCCGAGGGTTGCAGACGCAGGAATCTGTACCTGGAACTCCCCGTTGGCCACTGCCCCCGAACCAAGGCTCACGGGCGCCGAGAACAACGTTGCCGATGCGTTAGTGCCGTCATACGCCTCGCTTCCGAGACCTATCGTGATGGTGTCTCCGGGTACTGCCGTTTCGGGGAGTGTGATCTCTCCGCGGCTCTCTTCGGTGAGATCCTCGTCTGTAATCGCGGGCGCTGCCTCGGTGGTGTGAGTCACCGCACACATATCGCAGGTCGCACCGAGCGAACCTGATGCGGTTGCATCGAGCGTCGCCCCATACGCGCGGTCCGAAAGCTGCACCGTGAACTCAACCGACGTGCTTTCGGTGAGTGGCGCTGCAGGTACTGCCCAGGTGAGGGTCGTTCCATCGAGCGTGAGCGATGGGTCAAGCGCTGAAGCATCCAGGCTTGCATCATCGAGCACTCCAGCAAGGTCGACGGTCGCGGTTCCCGCGAGGGGTACCTGGCCGTCGTTCATTGCGTCGAGGGTGTACGTAACCTCATCGCCCGGTGCGATGACTCCATCGGCTGGGTCAGCGCTCAATCCCAGAGACCAGATAGACGGCCAGGCGGGCTTGTCCGCGTCGTACAGCCAATCCTGGAAGAACGCAGTCAAATCCTTTCCTGACTTCGCTTCAGCAAGGGCAATGAAATCCGCCGAAGAACGGCTGGTGCCATTGTTCGTCTGAATCCACTCGGTGAGGAACTCGAAGAAGAGATCATCACCCATGACCTGGCGGAGCGCCTCGTACGTCATAGCACCACGCGTGTATGACTGCCAGTCGAAGAGCTGCACTTGGTCGGTCATCGCAGCCGTGGGCGTCTGCCAACGACTATCGTCTGCGGCAATGTTATTCCATGTGTTGAAGTACGTGTCTTTCGACGTCGCCCCTCCGTTCACCTCTTCCGTGTAAATCGTCGATGCGTAGGTTGCCTGACCCTCGCTGATCCAGATGTTGTTCCAGTCGTTCGGCGTGACTGCCGCACCGAACCACTGGTGGGCAATCTCGTGCACAAACGTGCCGGCGCTCGGAGTGCCTGGGAAGTACGAGCGATCCTGCGTTTCGAGCGCGTATCCAACGTTCGAACGGTGCACAATAAAGCCGGTGCTGTTGCCCGGGTAGGGCCCATACTTGGACTCGAGGAACTGCGTGATCTTCTGAATATCTTGACGACGCGTCTCCGTGGTTGCCTTTCCGCCCTCAGACAGGGTTGAATCAACGAACGTCCACTCAGGGATGACACGGCCGTCGAGCAGCGTGATCTCATCTTCGTAGACGTCATAGTTGCCGATGCCGAGCATCGTCGACATGGTCGCCTGCTGCTCGAGCTGCTTCCAAGCCCACGTTGTTTCAGTGCCGTCGGCGGAAGGCGTTGAGCTGACGAGTTCGCCGTTGCTTACGCCCGCCGCGGGCATGCCGTTCATCTCCGTGGGAATGGTCAGCGCAATATCAAATGTTGCTTTGTCTGCAGGGGTGTTGTTGCTCGGCAACCATGCCATGGTGCCGACCGGTTGACCGAGCGCGATGACGCCGGTCTCTGAAGCCACCCAGCCCTCTGATGAGCCGTCGTTATCGTAGTGACGCGGGAGATTCCCCGAGTACTCAACAACGACCGTGAACTCGCCGGTCACTGACGCTGCCGGTTGGATCGTGAGCTTGTACGATTCGGTCGGCTTGTCAGAGGACTGCGTGAATGTTGCCGGTGCCCCATTCACAGTGACTGCGTCGACTCCCTGGTGCTCAAAGTCGAGGGAAAATGAGCCCAGCTCCTGTGCCGCGATCGCGGTGATCGTGGTGGTTGCGACGACCGACCCTGCCGCACGGCTTGGAGTCGCCTCATGAACGTAATTGAGTTTGACGTCATAGTGCTGCACGTCGTACCCGGTGTTGCCGATCCCCGCGAAGAGCGAGTCGCCAATGCTCGGCCCACCATCGATGGGCGCTGCATGAGCTGCGGTCACACCCAAGAGTGGAATCGAGCATGCAAGCAACGAGGCAGCAACTGCGGTAGCCCTGCGGCGTGACTTGCGTCTGCCCGGCGGTTGTTCTGTGAGCTGATCGCTCGGAGTCGGATGAAATACACGGCGAAACGCCATAGAAATACCCCTTATTTAACTAATGTGCAGCAACTTTGCTACGCCTGCCCTTCTTTGGGCATCCCGGTTAAGGTATCAGTCAAACTCTTAGTCAGGTAGTACCAAGTTTGTTGGAGCCCCGACAGCGATTTCGGGCTTGACATGGGCGAGGTGTGGGGCAGGAACTTGGGCCGAGAGGAGTAGCCTAGAGGTGTACATAACGTTCGCATCACGCTGAACGAATTCAAGGGCAACAGCCCAAACACTTTCGGGAGGGCGCGTGCAGAAGCCTGCGAGTGGCCGTCTGGCTCATTTCGTTGAAACCTATGGGGGGCTCTACCTCCTCGACGTCATGGCCTGGGCGATCGGCATTATTGTCGCGCTTGTGCTCCGTTTCGACTTTGGTTTTGCGCGGATCCACTGGGGCTGGACACTCGCGGTCATCGGTGTTGCCGTTGTGCTGCAGTTGTTGGGTGGGTGGGTATTTTGGATTTACCGATCGCGCTACGCCATCGGAAGCTTCGACGAGGTACGGGCGCTGGTGATCAATATCACCGCAGTGACGATCGTCACGTGGGTATTCGCGTATCTCGTCGGATACGGCAACGGTATCCCGCGCAGCACGCTCATCATCGCCGCGCCAATCACGTTTACGTTCATGGGAGTGGTGCGTTATGTGCTCCGAGAGCTGGCGGAGCGCAATCTCAAGCCAGCGCGTGCAGAACGCGTGCTGCTGTACGGTTCTGGGTATCTTGGAGTGCAGACCGCGAAGCGGCTGCTGACGGACGCGAAGTCTCCCTATCTGCCTGTTGGGTTTCTCGACGACGATGCCGCGAAGCGCAACCAAGAGGTTCGTGGAGTTAAGGTGCTTGGCAGTATCCAAGATCTTGAGCAGGCTGTGCGATCCACCGCAGCAACTGCTGTGCTCGTGTGCATAGGAGACGCCGATGCTGGCATGCTTCGTAGACTTGACACTGCGGCAGACCACTTGGGCATTAACGTGATGGTGCTTCCGCCTCTCGATCAGCTGTTGAGCAACTCTGCGGCGTTGTCGAACGTGCGCGAACTCTCGATCGAGGACATCATTGGGCGGCACCCGGTGCGCCTCGACACGACGTCGATCGCCGACTATCTACAGGGTAAGCGGGTGCTTGTCACCGGTGCTGGGGGATCCATCGGATCGGAGCTCTGTCGGCAACTCGTGAACTTCGCTCCGGCCGAGCTCATCATGCTCGACCGAGATGAGACTGCGCTGCAAGAGGTACAGATTTCGATCGTGGGGCATGGCCTCCTTGACACGAATGATGTTGTGCTCGCGGACATTCGTGATGCGCAGACTCTCGAGGAGATCTTCTGTGACCGGAAGCCGGAGGTGGTGTTTCACGCCGCGGCGCTCAAGCACCTTCCCATGCTTGAGCAGTACCCCGATGAAGCGTGGAAGACGAATGTGCTGGGTACGCTCAACGTGCTCAACGCCGCGCGTGCAGCCGACGTGGGTACGTTTGTGAACGTGTCGACTGACAAGGCAGCGAACCCCACGAGCGTGCTGGGCCACTCAAAGCGCGTTGCTGAGAAGCTCACCGGTTGGATGGCGAGCGAGACCGGCGGACGCTATCTCTCGGTTCGATTCGGCAATGTGATTGGGAGCCGAGGGTCTATGCTCCCAACATTCCGATACCTCATCGATAAGGGTGGACCCCTCACTGTCACGCACCCCGATGCGACAAGGTTCTTCATGACCATTCCTGAGGCATCGCAGCTGGTTATCCAGGCCGGTGGCATCGGCCGACCGGGTGAAGTACTTATTCTCGACATGGGTGAGCCCGTGCGTATTCTTGACGTTGCGAAGCGCATGATTAATCAGTCGGGGAAGAGCATCGAGATCGTGTTTACAGGGCTCCGTCACGGCGAGAAGCTACACGAGGTGCTCACGGGTGACGGTGAGGGCGACGAACGTCCATTCCATCCAAAGATTTCGCACGCACACATCGGCGTGATCAGCCCCAATATTCTCGACCATGAGGGGTGGATCGCCCGCATGGATCTCACGAAAGAAGCGGAAGGTCGTGTGCAGTGACCTTCGCTGACTACGC
>JBQEBC010000090.1:0-4565 GCA_052106035.1 Leucobacter sp.
ATGGATCTCACGAAAGAAGCGGAAGGTCGTGTGCAGTGACCTTCGCTGACTACGCGGTTTTCATCGCGCCAATTTTTCTCCCTGCGTTCGCGCTCAGCCTGCTGCTGCCAATTGTGGTGAAGCCGTTGCTGGTAAAGCTCGGCGTGATGGATGTGCCGAACGCGCGCTCGTCACACGAGAAGCCGGTGCTCCGCGGGCTTGGGCTCGCGGTGCTCATTGCGATCGTCACGGTTGAGGCGGTCTTCACTATCTCTACTGCGCTCGTGCAGCCATTCGGGTATAGCTGGATCCTGCTGTTTGTCATCACCCTCGGCACACTATTTGCTGGGCTACTTGGCCTGCGCGAAGATCTCGGTGGAGTGAGTGTCTTAGTGCGCAGTCTGGTGTTATTACTCATTGCGGGAGGCAGTGCGACCGCACTCATCTGGGTGTCTCACGTGCGCGGCCCCAATGTCATCGCAGGTGCGCTCGATGCGCGAAACCTGCCGATGTGGGCACTCCTGCTTCTTGCGGTCTACGGTGTGCTATTTATTTCAAGCTACATCAATGTTGCCAACTTCATGGACGGGTTGAACGGCATTAGCGGTCTACATGGCGTGATCGCTGGACTGACGTTTGCTGCTGCGGGATTGTTTATGTTCGGGGGGAGCTGGCTCACCGTCGCCGGGCTCATACTTGCTGCTGGCTTCGCGGGATTCCTGCCCTGGAACCTCACAAAACCTGGGGCATTCCTCGGTGACGTTGGCAGCTATCTTTTGGGCGGTGCAGTTGCCATTACGAGCTTCGCAGCCCTCGTTTGGGGTGTGCCGATCCTCGCAACCATCGGGCCGATGATCATCTACTTCGGTGACGTGGGGACGACGCTCGTGAAGCGGGTACGTGCTGGGTACAAGTGGGATGAGCCACACAAGGAACACGTATACCAGCGGTTGCAGCAGCTCGGCATGTCGCACATCGCGGCCTCGGGCATTAACGCGGCATTCACACTCGCTGCCTCGATCCTCGGTCTCGTGTCGATGTTTGTCGCGCCGGTGTGGTGGATCCTGCTCGTCGCACTCGGCCCCGTGCTAGTCGTGGTGTACCAGCTCACTCCGCGGCTGCTCGCGCATCGCGTAGCTGCTTGAGCGCTGGCCCTGCCCCGTCACACTGCAGCAGTTTCACCCCCGTCGCTGTCGTGAGGAGTACCGTGGGAGTGTGACCGATACTCCTGACACCCACCGCACTATTGACCCGAGCGTGCTGTATCTCGGCACCCCCGTGTATCTCGTGGGCTCGCGAAATCCAGATGGATCCACCAACCTCGCCCCTGCTTCCAGTCACTTCGCCCTCGGTCGCATGATCGTGCTCGGGCTTGAAGAAGGTGGGCAGTCGCTTGACAACGTGAGGCGTCACGCTGAGATCACCGTGAACTTTCCGTCTGCCGCTCAGTGGCAACATATTGAACGGCTCGCGGGGGTCACTGGAACGTACCCCGTGCCCGAAGCGAAGCGTGACGCGTACGCGTTTGAACCTGCGAAGTTTCAGCGCGCAGGGCTGACCCGGCTCTCCGCTGACCTCGTTGATGTTGATCTCGTCGCGGAGGCCCCAATTCAGCTCGAGGCTCAGGTGCTTCGCGTTACGGCAGGTGTCGCGGGCATCTATGGCATCGTCGAGGCAGAAGTTGTGCGCGTCCACGCACAGAACGAGATCACGGTCGACGGCACCAACCATATTGACCCCGAAGCCTGGCATCCACTTCTGTACACTTACCGGCACTTCTACGATCGGGGCGCTGAGGTGGGATGGACCAGAAAGACACCGTTCCCCACCATGCCAGCCCCTGTCGAACGATGGGAAACCACTGGTGGCACCTGGCGGGTAGCGAGTGTCGCGGAGGTAGGCGCAACCGTTGAGCTGCTGAGCTGCGACGGTGGCGAGATCGTCGACTATCTCACGCTTCGTGATGAGCGAGACCTCAGGTGGGCGAGAGTACAACAGGCAATCGAGGGCACTCATGAATGAAGCCGAGAGCTGGGCGGGAACCTTGGGGCTCACCGCGCCGATCGTGTGTGCGCCGATGGGCGGTGTCGCTGGCGGCAGACTTGCTGCTGCCGTGTCCCGGGCAGGAGCCCTTGGAATGATCGGAATGGGGAGTTCGGGCTCAGCGCTCGCGCTTCGCCGTGAACTCGCGGCGCACGCGGAGGTTGCTTCGGGCAGGCGCGATCCTTGGGGTATCGGGATGGTTGCGTGGGGAATTGAACGCGACCCAGAAATGTTGGAGGTGGCGCTTGCAGCCGAGCCAACCGTCGTGTCGGTGAGCTTCGGTGACTTCGAGGTGAAACTGCGCCCACCCTGGATTGATGCAGTGCACCGCATTGGCGCGCAAGCAGTCTGCCAGGTTGCGACACCTGACGAGGCTCGTCTCGCAGCAGACGCAGGTGTCGACGTGCTCGTAGCGCGTGGCAAGGAAGCAGGCGGGCACGGGGTACACCTGCAACTGCGAGAACGATTGTTAACCGATGTGTTGGCGGCAGTTGATATTCCTGTGCTCTCAGCTGGTGCAATCCATTTGCCGGGTCAAGTAGTGGCTGCGCTCGCCGCCGGGGCATCCGGGGTCTGGGTCGGCACCGCTTTCGAAGCGTGCACAGAATCTCTCATCAACGATGACGCACGGAGAGTGCTCTTCGCCGCACGTGGCGAAGACACGATGGTTTCTCGGGTTGCCGACGTAGCGCTCAAGAATCCGTGGCCAGAGCACGTGCCAGAGCGCGTGCTGCGGACCGAGTTCGTGGAGCGGTGGCAGGGGAGAGAGCAGGAACTCGCTGAAGACGAAGCTGCGCTCGGTGAGTTCCGTATGGCGGTTGTTGCTGGCGACTATTCAGTCGTGCCGCTCAACGCAGGCGAAGGTGTCACCGCGCTCGTTGCCGCACAAAGCGCAGCGCAGGTCGTTGCGTCGCTGTTCGCGACTCAGAGCGCGTCCTAAGATAAAAGCTGTGAACGAAACACAAACCACGGTTCCCAGCCGACTTGATGCGCTGCCATTTACCCGAAAGCACCTGCGCGTACTCTCGGGGTCTGGGCTCGGTTGGGCGCTCGACGCGATGGATGTTGGACTCATCTCGTTTATTATCGCTGCGCTCACTCAACAGTGGGGGCTCTCGAAGGGCGAGGGCGGCCTCATCGCCTCAATCGGGTTTGTCGGCATGGCGATTGGTGCGAGTCTCGGCGGGCTCCTGGCTGACCGAATCGGGCGGCGACAGGTCTTCGCGCTCACGCTGCTCATATATGGGGTCGCCACTGGCGCAAGCGCCCTGGTCGGGGGCATCGCCCTGCTCCTTGTCTTCCGCTTCTTCGTCGGGTTAGGCCTTGGCGCTGAGCTCCCGGTCGCCTCGACGTATGTGTCAGAGTTCGCACCAGCCCGAATGCGTGGACGACTCATCGTGATTCTTGAGGCCTTCTGGGCAGTGGGGTGGACCGCATCCGCGGTCATCGGATATTTCGTCGTTCCAGCTTCGGAAAACGGGTGGCGATGGGCATTCGCGCTCGGCGCGATTCCTGCACTGTACGCGCTCGTCGTGCGGCTCGGGCTCCCCGAATCGCCGCGTTGGCTTGCGAGCCGTGGGCGTGCTGTCGAAGCTGAGAAGATAGTCGCGCAGTTTGAAGCATCGTCCGCGATAGGGCCGCGCGCGGCGACCCAGGTGGCCGCAAAAGAATCTCCCGCAACCCATGCCCTCACAGCAGCAACAAGTCCTGTTGCAAATACGGTGACAGCTCCTCAGAACCGTTTTGTGGCGCTCTGGTCGCCCGAGTATCGTGTGCGCACACTCTCCATCTGGCTTGTTTGGCTTTGCGTGAATTTCGCATACTACGGCGCATTCATTTGGATTCCGAGCATTCTCGTCGATGCAGGGTTTAGCCTCGTGCGCTCGTTCGGATTTACACTCGTTATTACACTCGCGCAGCTTCCCGGGTACGCGGTTGCCGCATGGCTCATCGAAAAGTGGGGGCGTAGACTCACGCTCTCCGTGTTCCTTGCAGGCTCCGCGCTATCCGCTATCGCGTTTGGCACTGTGCACGTGGAGGGCGCGATTATCGCGGCAGGTATGGCGCTGTCGTTCTTCAATCTCGGGGCATGGGGTGCCGTGTATGCAGTGACACCTGAGCTCTACCCGACCTCGTTGCGCGGTACCGGGGCTGGATGGGCGGCAGGCTTTGGCCGTATCGCATCCATCGTTGCACCGCTCCTCGTCCCCGTGATGCTCGTCGCAGGCGGCACCGGCCTCACCTTCACGGTCTTTGCGGTGTTCTTTGTGATCGCCGCGGTTGCCGCATGGGGCCTCAAAGAGTTCACCGGAAAGACGCTGCAGGACTGAGATGTGATGTGCGGCGCAACCGGCTCGGTGCGCTAGGCTTGTGGAGTTGACTTTGCCTCCGTAGCTCAGGGGATAGAGCACCGGTTTCCGGTACCGAAGGTCGGGGGTTCGAATCCCTCCGGGGGCACTCATGCGATGAGGCGGGACATATGTCTCAGATGAGTCGCGACATGTGACACACAATTCAACACGTTAGCGGGAGTCTGGCCAGCG
>JBQEBC010000091.1:0-4332 GCA_052106035.1 Leucobacter sp.
GTCAGATTTGATCCGAGACCCGCCGCTTCGTATATGCCGTCGCCTGCGCCGTCCAGGGGTCTTCCGGCCACGGGTGCTTGGGGTACCGACCCCGCATTTCTCGGCGCACCTCTGCGTATGGTCCGTTCCAAAATGATTCAAGGTCAGCAGTGACGGCGAGCACTTTGCGTGCTGGCGAGAGTAGGTGAAACAAAATCGGAACTTTCCCTCCCGCAATACGCGGAGTGTTCGCGAACCCGAACAATTCTTGCAGCTTTGCTGCGACAACTGGGATTCCAGCTCCTTCTTCTGAATCCGGGTATTCAATGCGGGCAGATCCGCCTGACGGCAGTCGAAGCCGCTCGGGTGCGAGATCATCGAGCTTCGCCGCCTCAGGCCATGGCATCAGTCGACGCAATGCTCCCGTGACGTCGATCGAATGCAACGAGGCATCTGGTCGCAGGTCGCGCAGGTCGGGGCCAAGCCATGTTTCGAGGTTGTGCAGGAGTGCCTCGTCACTCATCTTGGGCCACGGTTCTCCAACCTCGCGTGACAGCAGTGCTAGCCGTCCACGAAGTGTCTGTGCGGAGTCAGTCCATCGGAGGGCGTGCACCCCGACTTCTCGCAGGTGCACAGCAATTGCGGGGCCGGTGTCAGACTCACGGGGAGCAACCGGAATGTCAGCGAACAGGATGGCCCCGAGGCCTCTTCGTTCTCTGACCCTGACACGGCCGTCGTCGATACGAGCCTCACGTGAACGATGAACGAGTGCGTCTGCAATACGAACGGCATCTGATTCGCTAATCGGGGCCGCGAGGCGGATCACTGCACCGGTTCCCTCTGCGACTCGGCCATCTGCGCGTTGCACCTCCCTCACCGCAATCCACTCATAACCTCGCAGGCTGCTCCCTTCCGGCAGCGCGGCTCTCGTACCGCTCGCCAGCAAGTACGTGCGCCCGTTCTCAGTCACTCGTCGCGCAACCCATTCAGGCCGAGCCAACGCAGCGACAATCCCAATGTTTTCCGCAGGAACACCTGGGTTCTGACCGGCGGTGTTCGTTATCAAAGCATTACTGCGACCAGTGTCCGACGTCTCATTGACCAGCCGCTCAAGTCGTTGCTGTTCACGCGCCCATCGTCGACTCTGCGGCGTACTGCCGCTGCGAAGTGTCTTCAGGAGTGCGGGCAGATCCGCATGTGCTTCGCGATACTCATCAGAGAAGGCAGCAACGATCCCTGCCGCTGCGCCGACATCTTTCAACTCGGCCGCACCCATCACGAGAGCGCGCGCTTCTCGTACTCCGATGGGCAGCCGCGAAATTCGTGTTCCCTGAGGCGTCAGCAATCCTTGATCGTTGACGAGGTCGAGAGACGCGAGTAGTCGCTCAGCACGTTCCATAGACCCCTCCGGAGGTCGTGTGAGCAACGGGAGGCCCCGTGCTCCGGGCGCACCCCACGCAGCAAGCAGGAGTGCTGCATCAAGCAGATCAGCGGAGCCGATTTCGGGAAGCGAGTCAGCAGGCATGCGCGCGAAATCCGCCTCGCTGTATATACGCACAACCTTGCCAGGACCTTGGCGTGCCGCACGGCCCGCCCGTTGGTCTGCGCTCGAGCGCGACGTACTTATGGTCACTAATCCGGTCATGTCTCGGGCATTATCGCGTCGTACCTCGCGCGCAAGTCCCGAATCAATGACGAGCCGTACGCCAGGCACAGTGAGGGAGCTTTCAGCCAGCGCGGTACTCACTACAATTCTCGGAGGGTCGCTCGGATGCGTTCGCCCACGCACTGCGCGATCCTGTTGAGCGGAAGAGAGGCGACCGTGCAGTGGAAGAATGTCAATCTTCAACCGCCTTTCTCTCGATTCAAGCGCACGCACGACCGCATCAACTTCTCTGACTCCCGGCACAAAAACTAGGGCGTCCGAACCAGTCTGAGCCTGCTGTTCAGCAGCTACCTCTGCAAGATATGACAGGTACTCTCGCGTGACGCCTCGAGTGTCGAGACGTGCCCCGGAGAACGGCGCATACTCAACTTGCAACGGATAGAGGGCAGAAGGAATATCCACAATTGATGCGGGGCCGGATGCGCCACCGAGAAGTTCGGCTACGGGCCCGGCGGCAAGCGTTGCCGACATTGCGACGACACAGAGATTATCGCGCAGTGCACGCACTTCAGTGAGCATCCCGAGCAACAAGTCGCTGTCAAGAGAACGCTCATGCACTTCGTCGAGGATTACCGCAGCGACCCCGTCAAGGCCCGGGTCAGCAAGCAGCCTGCGCAGCAGTACACCGGGGGTGACTACTTCGATGCGGGTGTTTGCGCTCACTTTGCGTTCTCCCCGCACCGTATATCCGACCTGTTGTCCCAATGCGCAGCTAGACAGCTCTGCCAAACGGTTTGCCGCCGTGCGCACCGCAACACGTCGGGGTTGTGTGAGGATCGTGACACCATCATCACGCACAACATTCGCAATGAGAGGCGGCACAAACGTCGTCTTTCCCGTTCCGGGCGGCGCGATCACCACCATCGTCCCGCTCCGCGCAGCAAGGTCAAGTTCGATGCGAGAACGCGCAACTACGAGTCCGGCCCCGATTGCATCAAGGTCGAACGGATCGTTCCCAAAGCTAGCCATATGAGGGTTCACGACAGTAATGAGTTACTGCGACCCACTGTCCGCATTCATTCGGGCAAGAAAGATTGCCTCGGCAGCAAGCACCTTCCGGTACGAATCCAGGTGAAGTGACTCATTTGGACTGTGCGCACGGGAGTCTGGGTCTTCTACACCTGTAACCAGAATTTCGGCGCTCGGAAATTCCTCGACAAGATCAGCAATAAATGGAATCGACCCACCAATTCCCATATCAACCGGAGCGCGATCAAAGCCAGCCTCCATTGCAGCTCGCATGTGTGCAACAGCGGGGCCTGCGGTATCGACGAGAAATGCCTGCCCGAGACCTACGTCTTCAAACGTCAGTTGTGAGCCGAAGGGTGCATTCGTTTCGAGATGTGCTCTGAGGGCTTCGTAAAACTCTTGGGGGTCTTGCCCCGGAGCGACACGAGCAGAGATGCGCATTCGCACACTCGGGATCAGTGTGTTCGAAGCGTTCGCGATATCGGGGGCATCTATTCCCGTAATAGTAATAGCGGGTTGGGCCCACATGCGCGACAGAATCTCGCCGCGACCTATTGGAGAGACGCCATCGAGAAGACCTGACTCTGTGCGGAGTCTCGCCTCATCATAGTCAGGCGTCTCAAGCGAAGCGGTCGTGAGCCCTTTAACCGCAACCGCGCCTGCGTCGTCCCAGAGCGTCCCGAGCATTTTTACTGCGGCGAGCATCGCGTCGGGTACCGCTCCACCGAACATGCCGGAGTGCGTGGCATGCTTCATCGTGTCTATGCGCACGTTGAATGCACATGCCCCGCGAAGCGCAACGGTGAGGGCGGGCGTGTCAACGTCCCAGTTCCCCGAGTCGGCAACAATGATCGCGTCGGCCGCAAGAACTTCTTTGTTTTCCCGAAGAAAGTTGCCAAAAGACTGGGAGGCCCACTCTTCTTCGCCTTCAATAAATACCGTAAGGCCAAGGTCGAAATTGTCGCCCGCAGTTGCGGCGAGCGCGCGAATCGCTGCGACGTGCGCCATGATGCCGGCTTTGTCATCGGCGGCTCCACGCGCAAAAAGCCGTTCGCCACGTCTCGTGGGTTCAAACGGCGAAGACTCCCAGCTTTCGTCCGCTCCCGGAGGCTGCACGTCGTGGTGCGCGTATAGCAGTACTGTCGGAGCACCGTTCTTCGCCTCCCTGCGCGCAATCACAGCTGGGTGCCCAAGTTCTGGATCCGCGCTTCCTTCATGTCCTTCGACTGGCGCACGGCGAACATCGACCCAGTCGAAGACGCCGGTTGAGTGCATGAGCTCTGCAACTTTTTCCGCGCTGGTCTGCACGTGCGCGGGATCAAACGCTGGCCAGGAGACCGAGGGAATACGCACGAGTTCGCACAGTTCCTCCAGCGTGTGCTCGAACGTTTCATCGATGTACTGCCTAATTGCGGTGTTGCGTACCTCGCCCATTTGATACCTCTCCATCCCTGGCGTGTGTTCCCAGCCTAGCGATGAGCCCGAAAGTGAGCTTTGTTGCGCCGACACCCCACGGTGTGCGCAACTATCAATTACGGCACGTACCTGCCAAAATGTCACTATGGGTTTTCTAATGTATGGAGGAACTCAAGAATTTGAGTTCGAGGACAGAACTTTAGCGCACATCAAAGTCGCAATTACGACCAAGCTGCGGCGGCAAGAGAGCTTTCTTATGAGCTGGACGAACCCGCCAGAGCGCGGCGGCGGTCGCATGTCGA
>JBQEBC010000092.1:0-1955 GCA_052106035.1 Leucobacter sp.
CTCAGCTCACCATCACGAAGGTCGACAACCATTGGAACACCGAGGTGAATGCGCTCGTCGAAAAGGTAGTTTTCCGCTGGGCCGATGAATCCGCGATCGTGAACAGTCTCACGACGGGGGAGGCACAGGGCGCATATCTTGAGAACGCTGGAGCCGCGGTGATCTTCGATGGCAGCCCTGACGTCTCCGTATTCCAAGGACCATCAACGAACGCCTGGGTGCTCGAAGCGACTGATAGGGGAGCGCTTACAGACGTGAACTTGCGCAAAGCGCTTTCGCTTGCGCTCGATCGAGAGGGTATCGCTAAGGCTGCGTTCAGCGGACTCGCACAACCTTGGAAGACCCCGGTCGGTGCGGGAGCGTGGGGGTACGAGGTGGACAGCTTCGAGGAGGGGTATGCGGCACTTGAGGGCGCTCCAGCCACTCCGAGTGAGGATGTCATTGCCGAGGCGAAGCAGCTCGTCGAAGACGCCGGGGCACCGAGCGAGAACCTCGTCGTTGCATCGAACGGATCTTCGACGCACAACGTGATTGCAAATGCCCTCGTTGCGGCGGCGAAATCGATCGGGCTCGAAGCCGAGATCCTCGTCGTTCCGCAATCGCAGTACGGAGATTTCTACGGTGATGCGGAGCTGCGAAACCAGGCCGACCTGTGGCCAGACGAGTACTACATTTCGAAGAATGATCCACTCGGCTTCTATAAGAATGGAAAGTCGACCGCGAGCGTGAATTTCGGAATACTCAACGACCCGGAGTACGACGCACTCGTCGATAAGGGATATGAAGCCACTGAAGATGCGGAACGCGCTGAGATTACGCTCGAGCTGCAGAAGCGGTGGGTCGAGAATGCCGTGTGGATCCCGGTCGTCGCTACCCCGTCTACGCTGATCATGTCGAATGCAGTGTCGGGTGTTCCATCGTCGGCCGCGTACATCTACTACCCGTGGGCGGCTGACCTGGGCAGCACGGAGGGCTAATTCCTATGAGTCACGCGATCCGCAAGTTCGGCGGCATGCTTCTCACGCTTGTAGTCGCCTCGTTCATCATTTTCGCTGCGATGTTCGCCGCTCCAGGCGACCCGGTCACATTCCTGATCGGCAATCCAGAGAACATGACGCCTGAGCGGATCGCAAGCGTCCGTGCCCAGTACCATCTCGATGAGCCGATGCTCATGCAGTATTGGCACTGGGTCACGGGCGCGCTGACCGGAGATTTCGGAAGGTCGTTCCAGTACCATCAGTCGGTCGCGTCGATTCTTGCGACCCGCGTACCCATCACCCTCTCGCTAGTGGCCTATGCCTCAGTGCTGCTCGCGGTGATCGGAATCGGGCTCGGGATACTCGCAGCGGTGCGCAGAGGCAAGACCACCGATACGGTCATTGTCGGCGGCACCACGCTGGGCGCAAGCATTCCGTCATTTGTACTCGGTATCGCATTGGTGGCACTTTTTGCGGTGCAGCTGCGGCTCTTCCCCGTCGCCGGTGCGGGCAGTGGAGGCTTAGATAGGTTTCACGCGCTCACGCTCCCGGCGTTCACACTTGCCATCACGGCTCTCGCGATCGTGAGCCGCGTCACCAGACAATCGATGATTGAACAGTTCTCCTCGGAGCATGTGGAAGCCGCGCGGGCTACGGGGCTCGCCGAGCGTTTCGTCGTGCGCGACCACGTCCTTCGTGGATCCTGGGGACCAATCATCACGATGGTCGCGCTCGTCATTGCGAGCATGATCGCGGGCACTGTCGCTGTAGAGACAGTGTTTGGTATCTCGGGAGTCGGCAGCTTGCTCGTCGATGCGATTAACACTCATGATTTCCCCGTGGTGCAGGCAGTGCTCCTCTTCATGGTCGTGGCTTACATGGTCGTGACGACCGTTGTCGACTTCGCGCTGCTCGCGCTCGATCCGCGCATCAATCGAAAGAAGGTGTCAGCATGACCCTGCTCGTGCCACCTCGCCT
>JBQEBC010000092.1:2055-4287 GCA_052106035.1 Leucobacter sp.
CTGCTCGCGCGCATCACCGACGTGATGTTTGCGTTCCCCGGTCTGCTGTTCGTTGTGCTCGTGATCGCAGTTTTCGGGAAAGGTCCGGTAACAGCGATTGTCGCGCTAGCGCTCGCATATGCCCCCGTCATCGCGAAGTACACACGGAGTCTGGCGCTCAGTGAAATCGCGCGTCCGTACGTCGATGCGTATCGCGTGCAGGGGATGGGTGGGCTCGCGATCTGCCTGCGGGGGATCATTCCCAATCTCTTGCCACCGCTCGTCGGGTATCTCGTGGTGCTGTTCGGAGAGGCACTAATGAGCCTCGCGACCCTGAGCTACCTCGGATTCGGTGCGCAGCCGCCGAGTTCTGAGTGGGGGCTCATGGTGCAAGAGGGACAGGCGGGCATCGTCCAAGCGCAGTTCCTGCCAACACTCATACCCGGAGCCGCAATCGCGCTCGTCGTCATCGCGGTGAATATCGTAGGCGTGCGCGTCGCCGACAAGCTGCTTGCGAAAGGATGACCCGTGCTACTGAATATCGACGACCTGAGATTGACTTTCGTGAACGGCCCCGAGCCTGCGCCGATCCTCACCGGCATATCGCTCAGCGTGGCGCAGGGCGAACTTGTCGGCTTAGTCGGTGAGTCCGGGTCAGGGAAATCGACATCGGTGCGCGCGGCACTGCGGCTCTACGGCGATGAAGCAGAGATCGAGGGGAGCATTCAGCTTGACGGCGTTGAGCTGGTCGGAGCAGACGCCGCGACGCAGCGCCGAGTTCGGGCCGAGACCGTGGCACTCGTGCAGCAGGATCCACGCTCCGCGTTGAACCCGGTACGACGCATCGGAGATTCGCTCGCCGAGCGCCTCGTCCGCGTGCACGGATGGCGTCGCCGCGACGCGGAAGCTCGCGTCATGGAGCTTCTCACGGAGGTCGGGCTCAGCCATCCGGAGCAGCGGATGCGCCAGTACCCGCATGAGTTGTCGGGAGGTATGCTGCAGCGCGTGGTGATCGCCGCAGCACTCAGCACGGATCCAAAACTCATACTCGCCGACGAGGCGACAAGCGCCCTCGACGTAACCACACAGGCTGAGGTCGTTGCTCTATTCCAGAGGCAGATCCGTGAGCGTAGACTCGGCATGCTCTTCATCACACATGACCTGCACCTGGCAGCGGCGATCTGTGACCGAATCTACGTGTTGCAGCGGGGCGAGATCGTGGAGACACTGACGGGGCCGGGGCTCTTCGAACGCGCGAAGCATCCCTACACCCGGTCGCTCATTGAGCTAGCGCCGTCACTCGAAAGGAAGAAGCGGTCATGAGTCTGGTCGAGATTAAAGATCTGCATCGAGTATTTCGTGTGGGACGCGGTGTAGAAGGAGTTACTGCCGCCAACCGGGTGTCGTTCTCTATCGACTCAGGTGAAGCGCTTGGCTTGGTCGGTGAATCGGGCTCAGGCAAGTCGACGATTGCGCGTATTCTCGTCGGGCTCGAACGAGCGGATTCAGGTGAAGCGACCATCGGTGGAGTGGATTGCCTGCGGCCCCCACGAGGGCGAGCTGCACGGTACGAGCGGGCACGAGCTGTGCAAATGGTCTTCCAAGATCCAAACGGATCTCTCGATCGTCGAGTTCCGGTTGGAGTGATGCTGCAGCGCATACTCAGCGCTCACGGCAAGGCGGCGAGCGCACGAGAGGCGAGCGCCGAGGCTATCAGGCTGCTCGACCAGGTTCGGCTGTCGGAACGTCACCTCGAGTCGAAGCCACACGAACTCTCGGGTGGCCAACGCCAGCGCGTCGCTATTGCACGTGCCTTGGCGGTTGCCCCGAAGCTTCTCGTCTTAGACGAAGCCGTATCAGCGCTTGACGTCTCGGTGCAGGCGCAGGTGCTCGAACTGCTTGCCGAAATTCAGCGCGATCTACAAGTGAGCTATCTTTTCGTGAGCCACGACCTCGCGGTTGTGCAAGAACTCTGCCAACGCACGCTCGTGTTGTTCCGAGGATCCGTCGTTGAACAGGGTGTCACCGATGATGTGCTGCTGAGACCCCAACATGCTTACTCCCGGCTACTTGTAGCGTCGACTCCCGGGCCAAACTGGGACCCCGAGCGTGTCGTTCAAGAGCGCCTAAGCTTCACGCAAAGAATGAATTTATAGATCGCTTGTTCCCCCGGTGTGCGAGCGTTGAAAACCACTGGGAGAATGGACGCGTGAACGAGAATCTCCCCTGGGTGAGCGCCGAACGCCTCATCGC
>JBQEBC010000093.1:0-2794 GCA_052106035.1 Leucobacter sp.
TGCGGCGACGTAGCCGTGCAGCGCGGGTGACATTCTCGGTCACGAGCATCGCGACTCTCCTCGCAATTGGGGTCGGCTTCGTGCTCAGAGACCCAAGTACGTGGGACCTTGCACTCAGCGCAACTGCCTCCGCCCTCGTACTGCTCGCAACAGCGCTCATCTGTACGGCGCGGGTGACTCATTGGTTGCGGCAGAGCGAGGGTCGGCGCGTGATCGTGCTCGCAGATGCGGTGAGCGATCGTCCGGCAGACAGTGCGTGAGTGAAGCTACGCGCTACCTCGCGCCATGGCCAAGGGCCGCGCCTTCTGCCAAAGCACTGCCGAACTCAAGATCTGCGATGAGACGCTCGCAGGTCTGTTCAGCGATGGCGCATGCATTCGACGTGTCACGGTCGAGCAGCGGGTTCTCACGCAGTTCGCGCCATCGCAGCAGGTGATCCACCGCGGCTGACCGCAGCGCATCTCCATCGGCGACGTCGTCGAGACCGAGTCGGGAGCCGGCATCCGCTCCACTCCCCCCGACGAGCCGTTCAAGTTCTCCTGTGAGGGTGCCAGGCAGGTCGAGGCGTCCGCTCGAAATGCGGCCGATGAGCTGCATCTCGGTGTAGGTGTGAGCAGTGTTCATATGCTGATCTGCAGAGGCGAGTAGCGCTTCCGACCCCGTGACTGGGTGGTGTCGCAACAGTTGGTGCAGTGCCAATACGACTGAGTGGGCCTTGAGTTCGGCCTGTCGCTGCGTAAAGTGCACGTCAATCACTCGCCTGAGTTCATCGAGACCACTGCGCCTGAGCAGTTCGGTGGAGAGAGTTTCTGCGTCGTCGATTCCGCCACGCACTGCGGCGAGCGCGAGGCGAAGGCCGTACAGGCCAAAGCGCTCGACGAGGTCGTTGCGTTCGCGTTCAGTGGGGAGCTCGGTGGATCGCGCGGTGATGAAGCGTTCAGCGGTGAGGAGCACCGCTTCGGTCTTGGCAACGGGGAGCGCTGCGAGCCGCACGAACATCGCATAGTCGGACTGCTTCATGGTGATTGCGCCGAGCCCTAAGAGACCAGCGACCGGCACGACGGTTTCGCACACTCCCTCGAGTTCGGGTGAGTTGCGCAGCCGCTTTGCCGTCTCGTTGATGGCGACCTGTGCGTCGAGCCGGGAGGATCCGAGTTCGTCGGCGCGGGACAGCACTGCGATCGCGCCGATCGCCGCATTGCCATGTCTTGTCCGTTCGTTCAGGGAACGCAGGTATCGCACATCGGTTTCGTGGAGTGAGCGGAGGAGGTATACGACTGCGTCTGCCCCGGCGGCTCCCTCTTCTGGCACGAGGAAGCGGTCGGTATGTTGCGACACCTCGTGCGTCACCGATGCCGTGCCGGGGGTATCGATGAGGGTGATGCCGGCGATGCCTTCTGCTGGCCAGGTGACATCGATCTGTCGCACGTCTTCGGGATTTAGGTCTGCGAGGTCGAGTTCGAGGCGGTCGCTTTGGCGCCGTGCCGGAATTGTCACGGTGTCGCCGTGTGGCAAGTGTCCGATCACACGAGGCATACGTCCGTGCTCGTAGCGGGTGACGATGCGGGTGCACTCTCTCGCATCGGTCGGGGCGATGCGCTCGCCTATGAGCCCGTTTAATAGGGTGGATTTGCCCGCTTTCACCGACCCCACGAGCGCGACGCGGAGCGGCTCGGCGAGGCGGGTTTCGAGCGCATCAATCTGCACGAGCACACTGTCGCTGAGGAGGTACAAGCGTCGCGCGGAATCCAGCAGGGCCTTCGCCGATTCGGCCGGGTTTCTCACGAGGTGCTCCGTTCCTGTACAGCGTGGGCTCGCCCAGGTCTTGAGAGATTTGGCGACCTTGCAACCAGTACGTCAGCTTGATCACCGAGCAATTGGAGTTCGTGCAATTCACGGCGCAGCTGCTCGGCGCGAATGCCGCGCTCGGTGGGTGGAAGCGCTGACCCGCTCTTTGCCCGACGCATCGACTCGGTGAGTGATTGTTTGAAATTCTCAGCGACCGAGACGAAGTGGTCGCGGAGTACGCGCTTCACTCCATTCATGCGGTCTCTCGATTCTTTGCTCACTTGGAAGATGGCTTCGTCGGTGAGTCTGCGAACGGCATTCTTTGCCTCGTTACGTCGCTGGTCCAGCCGCTGTTTCGCTTCATTGCGGTATGCGAAGCCGCCCATGATGAGGCCTGCTGCGACCGAGATGGGGTTCACGAGCGCCATGCCTGCAAGGGTGGTCATGAGACCGAACATGAGCACACCGCCGTATGAGCCTTTGAGCCCGATCATGAGCTTCTGACCGATAGAGAGCACGCCCGACTCCACGTAGTCGAGGCTCCCAATTGCGCGGAGCGCCTTCTCGGTGCCTGCGAGCGACAATCCGGGCACCGATGCTCTGCCGTCGAGCATGAAGTGTTGGGAGACGACCTCGGCGAGGTGCATGCTGCGAGTGTGCGCCCACACAAAGTTGTCTGAGACGGCCTGGGTAACGGATTCGGCGAGCCAGGTTCCGATATCGTCCCACGATTTGCCCGGATCGCTGCTTTCGATGAGCTGTTCGGCTTCGCGCCCGACTGCGCGGAGCCGGTCTCTGAGATCAAACTCAATATCGTCGATCAGCTCCATGGCGCCGTCTCCGAGTGTCTGCTGCCATCTTGCCGACTGCTGGGTGAGGCGTTCGGCGCGTTCTTCAGCATGCGCGAGATCGAGAATCACGGCAGCTCCGTTCTCGGGGTGTGCGAGCACTTCGAGTTCGGAGTTCAGCACCATCGAAAGCAGGCCGCCAACTGAACGAATTTCTT
>JBQEBC010000093.1:2894-4277 GCA_052106035.1 Leucobacter sp.
TCGAGTTCGGAGTTCAGCACCATCGAAAGCAGGCCGCCAACTGAACGAATTTCTTCTGCGGCGAGCCGGTAGCGCTCGCCGAGCACCGATTTCCACTCGCCGTGCAGGTGCCGTGCGAGGGAAGTCACTCCGGCTTCTTCGAGCAGCTCTCGGTCTTGGTGTTGTGCAGCGAGATTGTGGAGCACCGCAGATGTGACGAGCATCGGCGCGTCTATTCCGGCGGCATTCAAGTGCTCGGTGTTCGCTTCGACGACTGCGCGCCAATTGTGCTGAAGATCGCTCTTACTCACAACGCAGGTGAGACGTGGGCATAGTTTTGCGGCGTGTGAGAGGAAAGCGAGCTCAGGCTCAGTAAGTTCTTGGGTTGCGTCGGTTACGACAACAACAACGTCTGCTTGCGGCAGAAGCGTGAGATTGGTGGCTGCCCGCGATTGCGTTCTACCAACGCCCGGAGTATCAACGAGCACGAGACCCGCTTCAAGCACCTTTCGTGGCAGCGTGACCTCTGCGTGCAGGTTGCCAAAGGTTCCGGCGTCGCCAGCGAGTTCCGTGACATGCGCCCTGAGATCGCCGGGGTCGATTGCGGTGCGGATCACCTCACGCTCACCCGTGAGTTCGGTGACGAGAGTGGCGGTGAGCTGCTCGCCCCACCGCACCGAAGTTGGGACCGACGTCGCAAGGACATCGTCAATGGGGCACACCTCGGCGGTGACGAGCGCATTTACGAGGGCACTTTTCCCCTGTTTGAACTGCCCCACGATAACCACGCGAACGCTCGCGTCGGCGACCGAGGTCGCTGCGGCAGACAGACGCTCTGCAAGGTCAGGTCTCCCTGCTCGCTGAGACGCATCAGTCATCTCGGTGATGAGCGCTGAGAGACGGGCTGCCGTCGGCGTGGGGTGGGTCATGGGTTCCTCTAGTTGTGGTGAACCCCTAGGAGGTTCGCGCTGGGGTCTGCGAGGTGCAGGGTTCGCGCGAACCTCCTAGGAGAGCGAGCTGAATCGCTTACGCGCCGAGGGTGTACGCGTAGTCCGTTGTGGTGGTGTCAACCGTGGTCTCAGTCGTCGTCGAATTGCCCGAGCCCGACTCGTAGTAGTCGCCGTAGCTCGACGATGCGTCAGTGAAGGTGTCGCCAGCGTTGTAGGTGTGATCGTCGTAGACGTACTCCGTAGTGACAGTCGATGCATCGGTAATCACGTCGCCCGAGGTCACCGAGTGATCATCGACGATAGTGCTCGTCGAATTGTCAGAACTGTTCGAGTGATCCGACAGATCAACCGAAACATCGCCGACCGTAATCGACTCATCGGTGATCGTGTCTCCCGAGGTCACCGAGTGATCATCGACGATGGTGTTCGTCGAGTTGTCGGAGCTGTTCGAGTT
>JBQEBC010000094.1:0-4267 GCA_052106035.1 Leucobacter sp.
TGCTTGACCGCCCCAAGGGCCGTCTCTTCGTCAACGCCTAGCCGCTGCGCAATGTCTGCGATGGGCACCTGCGACAGCAGAGCATCGAGATCCGTGTTGTGTGCCATGAGGCCTCCTCTATATGACGCCGCCAGGTATTGACGTTGCTCAAATCCTACTGCGGAGGGAATGCGCTAGGGGATGCACTGTGGAAGCAACATAGCGGCTGTGTACTCCGGCAACGTTTTGGCGAAAGTTTTGTGAGCAATATCCAACGCCTGGAGACATTCCTCCAATAGGCTGAGACTCATGTCGCGTATTCGTAAAGTGCTCATCGCCAACCGTGGCGAAATAGCCGTTCGCATCATCCGTGCCGCCGCTGATAGCGGCATCGCTTCCGTCGCCGTATACGCCGACCAAGATCGCGATGCGATGCACTCCCAGCTCGCCGATGAGGCCTACGCGCTCGGAGGAACGACGAGCGCTGAAACCTACCTCGTCATCGAGAAGATTCTCGCCATAGCTCGCCGCTCTGGCGCCGATGCCGTGCACCCCGGCTACGGCTTCCTCGCCGAGAACGCCGAGTTTGCGCGCGAGGTTATCGACCAGGGTTTGATCTGGATCGGCCCGAGCCCCGAAGCCATCGAGCGTCTCGGCGACAAGGTGTCTGCGCGCCACGTCGCCGAAAAAGTGAATGCACCTCTTGCCCCGGGCACGAGCGACCCAGTCGCTGGCGCTGCCGAGGTACTAGCGTTTGCCGACAAGGTCGGGCTGCCCGTTGCCATCAAGGCGGCGTTTGGCGGCGGCGGTCGCGGTTTGAAGGTCGCATACGAGCGGGAAGAAGTGGCTGACCTCTTCGAGTCGGCAACCCGAGAGGCCGTCTCGGCGTTCGGCCGCGGCGAGTGCTTCGTCGAGAAGTTCCTCGAAAAGCCTCGTCACGTAGAAACGCAGTGCCTCGCAGATGCCCACGGCAACGTCGTCGTTATATCAACGCGCGATTGCTCGCTACAGCGTAGGCACCAGAAACTCGTCGAGGAAGCACCCGCGCCGTTCCTCAGTGATGAGCAGAATGCAGAGCTCTACGCGGCGTCGAAGGCAATCTTGAAAGAGGTTGGTTATGTAGGGGCCGGCACCTGCGAGTTTCTCGTCGCTGTCGATGGCACCATTTCCTTCCTCGAAGTGAACACCCGTCTCCAGGTCGAGCACCCGGTCTCCGAAGAGGTAACCGGCATTGATCTCGTCCGCGAGCAGTTCCGCATCGCCGAGGGTGGCGTGCTCGATTACGAGGATCCGACTACGCGCGGTCATTCATTTGAGTTCCGCCTGAATGGTGAGGATGCCGGCAATGGCTTCCTCCCCGCTCCTGGCCCCGTTGCGTACTTCCGCCCGGCGTCCGGCCCCGGAGTGCGCGTCGACACCGGCGTAGAAACCGGTGACACGATCTCGGGCGCATTCGACTCGATGCTTGGCAAGCTCATCGTCACCGGAGCCACTCGCGAGGAAGCGCTTGAGCGTGCGCGTCGAGCCCTCGATGAGTTCGAAATTCAAGGGCTGCCGACCGTGCTGCCGTTCCACCGAAAGATCGTGCGCGACCCCGCGTTCACCGCGGACAATGGCGTCTTTAAGGTCTACACGACGTGGATTGAGAGCGAATTCGACAACGATATCGCTCCGTGGGAGGGCGAGACACCCGCGCTCAACAGCGACGTCAGACGCCAGTCAGTTGTTGTCGAGGTCGCTGGACGACGCATCGAAGTGACCATGCCCACCACGCTGCTGCCACTCGCCGACCAAGATGTGACTCGCGGCCCAGCGCCGAAGCGCGCAAAGGGACTCGGCGTTGCAGCAACCACCGGAGACGCGGTGCTCGCCCCGATGCAGGCCACCGTCGTGAAGGTCGCTGTTGAGGCTGGCCAGTCGGTTGAAGAGGGCGACCTGCTGCTCGTACTCGAAGCGATGAAGATGGAACAGTCAATCTACGCGCACCGCGCAGGCACCGTTTCTACTATTGACGCACCGATCGGGCAGACGGTTTCGAACGGACACCTGCTGCTCGCCATCGTTGATTCGGAGTAGTTCGCGGATCGCACCACGCAGATCGGGAATAGAGGCTGTCATCGGCCGGTTGCACCAACCATGGCCGCTGTGAACCTCTCGTTTCTTGACCTTGCAACAGTAGAGCGCGACGGCGATATCGCCGCTGGGCTCGCCCACACGGTGGAGCTCGCGCGAGCTGCCGAGGCCGGCGGATATACGCGAGTCTGGTACGCCGAACACCACAATATGCCGACGATCGCATCGAGCGCACCTGCAGTGCTCATTGCGCACGTCGCGGCACACACGGAGCACATCGGGTTGGGCTCTGGCGGGATAATGCTGCCAAACCACTCACCGCTTGTCATCGCCGAGCAGTTTGGCACGCTCGCTGAGCTACATCCCGGGCGGATCCATCTCGGTCTCGGGCGCGCGCCCGGCACCGACGGGCTCACCTTCCGCGCCCTCCGCCGGACAGTGCAGGCAGCAGAATCGTTTCCGCAAGACGTCCTCGAACTCCAGGCCCTCCTCGGCGACGACTTGCCCCGCACCGGCGTAAACGCGTATCCCGGGCGCGGCACGAAGATACCTCTCACCATTCTTGGGTCGAGTCTGTTTGGCGCAAATCTCGCCGCACAGCTCGGGTTCCCTTATTCGTTCGCCTCACACTTTGCACCGCAGGCACTCACGCAGGCGGTGCAGCACTACCGCGACAACTATCAGCCGAGCGCTGCGCACCCCGAACCGTATGTGAGTGCCGGCGTGAACGTTGTTGCCGCCGAGAACGACGAAGTTGCTGCGGAACTTTTTGGGCGCGCCGAAATTGAACGCATCCGCGGGTTCCTCTCGCGCGGCCGCGAAACTCCGCTCACCACCGAGCAAGCTGAACAGATCAGTGACTCACCTGCGGCGGGCGAGATCCGCAATATGATGCGCTACACCGCGGTCGGAGGGCCAGAGCGAGTGCGCGATCAACTCGCAGAGTTTGCGAAGCTTGCTGACGCAGACGAACTCGTCACGGTGCACCCGCTGCCGACGCGCGCCGAGCAGCTCGAGTCACTCAGGATCGCAGCGCCACGCGTGTAGCCCCACACATGTAGCCAGGCGTCGAGGGTCATCCGACCCGCACGACACCCGTCATCTCGGGGTGGATCGAGCAGTCATACCCAAAATCTCCAGTTTCTTCGAAGATATGGGTGTAGGTTCCCTCGTACATGAGTTCGCTCACGAAGCTGCCGTCATCGGCTACGACATCGTGCTTCGCTGAGTGCGACTCAAAGATCCACTGCACCGCTTCACCTGCCTGAATGTCGACCTCGCTCGGCTCGTACGCGTTATCAACCACACGCACGACCACTGCGGGTTCGACTCCCTCGTCTGAGGGCACGGGCTCGAGGGTCGCCGAGCACGCAGTCATCGACGTGATGAGGGCGAGGACGCCGAGGGCAGCAGCAATGCGTGCAGAGATCTTCATAGTGCCGCTTCTCTAGTGTTGGTGCATTGCGCGCGCGGCTTCGGTGATTGCACCGGTGAGCGACGGATACACCGTGAACGCCGAGGCCACCTGATCGACCGTGAGCCGATGTTCGACGGCAAGCGCGACCGGGAAAATGAGTTCGCTCGCACGGTGTGCAACGACGACTCCGCCGATGACAGTGCCAGAAGCCTCCCACGCGAACAGCTTCACAAAGCCGTCCGTGAATCCAATCATCTTTGCGCGTGGGTTACCGTTCAGCGGAATCGTATGCGTGACCGCCTTCGCCATGTCATTCGCATCTGCGAGGGTGTGCTCGTTCCAGCCCACAGTCGCGATCTCGGGGTACGTGAACACGTTCGCCGCGACATTACGGAGCGCGATGGGGCGTACGAAGTCGCCGAGGGCGTGCATAATCGCTGTTCGCCCCTGCATCGATGCGACTGAAGCGAGCGGGAAGAAGTCGGTGCAGTCACCGGCCGCGTACACCGACGGAATCGATGTGCGTGCCACCTTGTTCACGCGGATGTGACCGCTTTCCGTGAGTTCGAGACCCGCTTCTTCGAGCCCGAGCCCCGCGGTGTTTGGCACCGAGCCCACGGCCATGAGGCAGTGTGAGCCCGTCACCGTACGCCCGTCTGCGAGGGTCACAATGACCCCGTCTTTCGTTCGCTCTACCGCATCAGCACGCGACTTTGACATCACATTCATGCCGATTCGCTTGAACTCGTGCTCAATGACTGCGGCGGCATCCGGATCCTCACCCGGGAGCACCTGTTC
>JBQEBC010000095.1:0-4234 GCA_052106035.1 Leucobacter sp.
TGGACAATTCCAGCGCGTTCCTGAGCTTCAACGCGGGTGAGATTGGTTCCAGGCACGGTACTCCTTGTGGGTGTAGCGATCGGTGAATGACACCAGACTATGCCCGCACCCCTTACGAAAGTCAGCGAATATGCTGGAAGCATGACTCGCACCCCTGGAATAGAACGCGCGCCCGGAAATACTGACCCTCTCAGCACAGACATCGGCGTCTCGGCTGTCGGCCTCGGCTGCAACAACTTCGGACGCCCAGGTTCTGCGACTGAATCACAAGAGGGCACAGCTGCGGTGATCCACGCGGCGATAGATTCAGGCATCACGCTCTTCGATACCGCTGATCTGTACGGCTATTCCTTCGGACGCAGCGAGGAGATGATGGGCGAGGCCTTAGGCGCTCGCCGTGACCAGATTGTGCTTGCAACAAAATTTGGATTCCCCGATTCTGGGTTTGCGCACGATGGGGCCCGCGGATCGCGCGACTACATCCGCTCCGCAGTCGAAGGATCGCTCTCGCGCCTGAAGACAGACCGAATTGACCTGTACCAGATGCACATGCCGGATCCGGCAACGCCAATTGAGGAGACACTTACCGCGCTCGATGAGCTTGTGCTCGAGGGAAAAGTGCGCTCGATTGGCCACTCAAACTTCAGCGCTGCACAGATCGATGAAGCGGCAACCGCCGCGACCTCGCTTGGCGTGACTGCGTTTGTGACTGCGCAAAACGAGCTCAGTCTCCTGCAGCGGGAGACTGACCGAGAGATCAGTCCGGCAATTCGTCGGCACGGGCTGGGGCTCCTTCCGTTCTTTCCTCTTGCAAACGGAATGTTGACGGGCAAATACACGAGGGATCACATGCCAGCAGACACGCGCATCTCGCGGCAAAAGCGAGAGGTATTCGAACAGGCAAACTGGGAAACGCTCGACGCATACCGTGTTTTGTGTGAACAGTGGGGTGTCTCAATGCTCGAAGCGACCTTCGGGTGGATGCTGTCGCATGATCCAATCTTGAGCGTGATCGCCGGAGCAACGACCCCTGAACAGGTGCGTCAGAATGTTTTGGCGGGTGAAGCCTTCACCCCGACACTCGAGCAGCGCACACAGATCGAGACGCTGTTTCCCGTGCCGAAAGACGCTCAGGGAGAACACTGACCCAGAGAGCACTGCGAAGAGTAGAGTGGGGGCATGAGTGCTGAATCGCCAAATGTAGAGTTCTATTTCGACCCCATCTGCCCATGGTGCTGGATGACGAGCCGTTGGGCGGCAGAAGTCGCTGACGTTCGTGGGTTCGAGGTTGATTGGAAGCCTGTCAGCCTGAAGATCATTAATGAGGGCAACGGTGAACCAAAGGATTACCACATCGCCGGCCACCGTTTGGGACGCGTGGCACAGGCCGCACTTATTGCAGTAGGGCCAGAGGCAGTCGACAAGCTGTACACCGAGTTTGGTACCCGAATTCACCCAGACGGGCGCAGCGACTTCGACGCAATCATCAGTGAGGCGCTCGCGGCGCTTGATATCGACGAGGCTACCGTCTCAGCGTTGACCGCTGCGGCAGACACTGAGGAGAGTGACGAGCAGCTGCGCGCAAATACGGTGCATGCACTCGATATTGCCGGTCCCGATGTCGGCGTGCCAATTATTTCCATCGATGGCAACGCATTCTTCGGGCCTGTCATGACCCCGGCTCCCACCGGAGACGATGCGCTCCGTTTGTGGGACGGTATCAATGCGGCGGCGAGCGTGCCCGGGTTCTACGAACTCAAGCGTGGTCGCACCGAAGGGCCGCAGTTCTAGCTCGCGCACAACGGTAAGCTGGTCGTATGCGTATTCACGTTGCCACAGACCATGCCGGCCTCGAGTTCAGTCAGCAGCTGCAACAGCATCTGCGTGGCCGAGGGTTTGACGTGATTGACCACGGACCCGCAGAATACGATGCGCTCGATGATTACCCGTCGTTCTGTATCAACGCTGCACTCGGTGTTGCTCGTGACGAACGTGACGGCGTGACCGCACTCGGCGTCGTGTTCGGCGGATCGGGCAATGGGGAGCAGATGGCGGCCAATAAGGTTGACGGCATACGTGCTGCACTCGTCTGGAACGACTCGACAGCGATGCTTGCGCGAGAGCACAACAACGCGAACGTGATTTCCATTGGTGCACGTCAGCACGAGGTTGCAGATGCGATTCGCTTCATCGATCTCTTCATCGACACGCCATTCCCCGGCGACGAGCGTCATGTGCGCCGTGTTGCCCAGCTTGCGGAATATGAAACAACTGGCCTCATTGTGGGCAAACAGGTGGACACGCTCTAACCATGCCCGAAGGTCATTCCGTTCACCGAATTGCGCGTCAGTTCACGACGAATTTTGTCGGTACCCATCCAGAGATCTCGAGCCCGCAGGGTAGGTTCGCTCAGGGAGCGGCAGTGCTGAGTGGCCGTGAGATGGTCGATGCTCGCGCAGTCGGGAAGCAGATGTTTCTCGAGTTTGCGGGCGATCAATGGTTGCGTGTTCACCTGGGCATTTATGGTGCGTGGGACTTTGCGGGCGAAGTGCGTATTGACCCCTCGATTCAGATTCACGGCCAAACGCCGGGGCATTCAAAGCTTGGGCAGACGGGCGAGAATGCGCGCAGCGGGGGAGCCGCAGGCGGCACGGCCGGAGACAGCACGCCGCGTGACAGCGCGGGCGAAGATTCAGTCACCTCAATCGGCGCTCCCCGGCGCACCAGGGTGCGCATGGCAGAGGTGGATCGCGAAACGGAAGCGTCGAGCAGCTTTCCTCCCGAACCCGTAGGTCAGGTTCGGGTACGTCTGCTCAATGATCTCGTGTGCGCGGACCTGCGTGGTCCGACCGCGTGCGAGGTGCTCACTCCAGCCGAAGTGGATCGCGTCATCCACAAGCTCGGGCCCGACCCTGCAAACGCAAACACGCCGGCCGAGAAGCAACGGTTCGTTGAGCGCGCTGCGAAGAAGAAGACCCCCATCGGCTTAGTGCTTATGGATCAGTCAGTCGTCGCGGGAATCGGAAACGTGTATCGTGCGGAGATGCTGTTTCGTGCGGGGCTTGATCCGCACACACCCACCAACACGCTCGACCGAACAGTGCTCGAGAGCCTTTGGGATGATTGGGCATATCTACTCGAGAGCGGCATTACCGTCGGTCAGATGATGACGATTGATGGTCTCGAGGGTGAGGCATATCAGCGTGCACTCGTCGAACGAGATGAGCGGCACTGGGTATACAAGCTTGAGGGCACTCCGTGCAAGCGCTGCGGCACGAACATCGTGCTCGAGGAAATGGCAAACCGCAAGCTTTACTGGTGCCCAACCTGCCAAACCTGATGAGTCTTGTGGCTTTGATACGCCGAATCGGTACGCAACCGATGGAGATGTATGGCTACCAAAGCAGTCAAAGTCACACTGGGAATCGTCGGGGGAATTGTCGGGTTCGTTCTCGTCGTAGCTCTGGCTCTCACCGCCTGGGCGCTCTTCAGACCCTTGCTAGTCGGTGACTACAACCACACCGATGGGTACGTGCGAACCGTCAACGACCTCGGTGAAGTCCCACTAGGCGCCATGGTCGCAAGCGTGGGTTAAGCCTCGGGCGCGCAGGGGAGCGAACAATACGCAAACCGCATTGCAAATACACTCAGCCAGATCGGGGTCATCCGAGAAGACCTCGATGAAGCAATCGACTCCCGCGCTGGTGAGAAAGACGCGGAGCTCGCCGAACTACTTGCCGATTTCGGTGCCGCGTACGATGACCTCGCCACAACCCTTTCTGAATGGCAGTCTGACGGGTATGCGCTCATTGCTGCCACCTCAGACGCCTGCCTCGCGGGCGGCCAATCAGATTGCGTTGCAGCGGTCAATGCAGCCCCACAAACTGCCGCGCAATCGCCCGTGTTGGCCGAATTGCTTTCGGCAAGCAGCGCTGCAGCAAGTGGTGAGTCTCCGGTGAACATCGAACAAGCCCGATCCGAACTCGGGGATGAAGCTGCAGACCTTATGTCTGAGGTGGAAGAGCGCGCGGCCAGAGTGACTGACTACCTGCTCGAATATGGTGATATTGACGCTGAGGATGTGGCATAATAGTTCCTTGTGCCACGGTGCGACGCTGCCGCAAGGGTTTCGCACATACCGTGAACGCACACACTTACTTCCAAACTTATTCCGCGCTTCGACTTGCGGCGGTCGCAGAGAGAGAACATCATGCAGAAGCTCGACCACGTCGAT
>JBQEBC010000096.1:0-4202 GCA_052106035.1 Leucobacter sp.
CATAACACAGCAGAAACTAGCCATGTCGAATGTCACCTAAACATGCATCAGACCCCTGGCGCGGGTAGCCGGTATCGGGAGACGCCCCGATGTGTTTGACCGTCTCGATAGATGCACCGTGTTCAAGCGACTCGGCAATGGCCGGAAGTTCGGCAGCATCGAAGTGTTCGACTTTGGGTGCAGCACTCAGCTAAGCCACGGTGATGGCGTCGGCGGCCTGCCGCTCGGCCGTATCAAGATTTGCAGGCGCACCACTGGGCATGCCGAGTGACATTAGCGTTATGGGGATGGCGGCGACCCCAGGAACGCGACCACGCCAATGATGACTGCCCACCGTCCTTTCCGTCACGCCTAACGCAAATGTGTGGGCGAAGCCGTGACGTTTCGCGTAACTGCGCTGCTGCTGTCTTTGCAGGGGCCGCGGTCTGAGAATTCGCTCACCGGCAGCCCCCAGAAGGGATGGGAGCAGAGTACTGGAACGCCCTTTCTTCAGGCGTTTCGTGTCGCTGAGCTCACAGACGCACTTGCTTCGCTGCGTCTGACACGGTCTTGCTGCGCTCCCTTGTGCGCTCGGAGCGCTCGGAGTGCCGACATGATGGCGACGAGATCAACGATCTCTTGCAAGAGTGCACCTACCACTGCAGGCAGGTACCCGAATGCGGCAACGAGCATCAGCCCGACTGAAATGATGATGCCCATCCAGATCGACTGCAACGCGATCCGCACGGTGCGTCGCGAAACGTAGGCAACATCTGCCACTCGTGCGATGTCATTTGAGGTAATGACCGCGGCCGCTGACTCGCTCGCGACCGTGGCCCCCCGCCCGGCCATCGCGATCCCCACATCAGCCGCAGCCAGCACAGGGGCGTCATTGATCCCATCACCAACCATGAGCACGGGCCTCGGCCGCATGATCTGCACGATCTCGACTTTGCTCTGGGGGGTTGTCTCAGCGTGAACCACCTGAATGCCGACCGCGTGTGCGACCGATTCAGCGGTGGATGCGACATCACCAGTCACCATCACGATCTCACCCACCCCCGCTTGGCGAAGACGGGACACCATGTCTGCAGCCTGCTCACGAATCGGGTCGGACAAGATGATGACACCGGCCAGCGCGTCATCGACCGACACGTACACGGCAGTTTCCCCGGCTGCGAGTACGGGTCGATCGATCGATCCGACCACCTCTTCAATGAACGCGGGCTTGCCGACGCGCACCACGGTGCCCCCGGCCAGGGTCGCAAGCACACCGTTCGTCGCCACCTCGTCAGCGTTCGTGATGTCGGGCAGTTCCAGCCGCCGCTCTCGTGCGGCAGCCACGATCGGGTCAGCGAACACATGCACCGAGTACTGCTCAGCGGCAGCTGCGAGTCGAAGTGTCTCCGTCGCTGTGCAAGCCGCGGGGTGAATGTCGACGACGTCCGCCTTGCCCTCGGTCAGCGTACCGGTCTTATCGAACGCAGCCGAACGAACCCGGGCGAGCACCTCTAAAACGCCTCCGTCTTTGATGATGACGTTCAGCTTTGCGGCTGAACTCATACCTCCCATGAACGCAACCGGAGTGGCGATGAGCAGCGGGCATGGCGTCGCTACCACGAGCACTTCGGCGAATCGCGCCGGATCTCCACTGAGAAACCAGGCAAAGCCTGCGATGAGCAGTGAGACAATCGTGAACGGCACCGCATACCTGTCAGCGAGCCGCACCATCGGTGCCCGAGAGTCCACGGCCTCTTCCACCAGTCGCATGATCGAGGCGTAATTCGAATCGGCTGCAATCTTCTGCGCGCGCATCGTGAAACTTGTGGTGCTGTTCACCGTTCCAGAAAGTAGCGGATCGCCGGCACGGTAGCTCACCGGGATCGGCTCACCGGTCACTGACGACTCATCAATCGTTGCGTGATCCGAGATCAGCACCCCGTCGACCGGGAGGATCTCTGACGAGCGCACCAGCAGTTCATCGCCGACTTTGACCTCATCGATCGCGATACGTTCGACCTCACTTGTGCTGGGGTGGATTCTTCCCGCGAACGCCGGGGCTCTATTGAGCAGTTGGTCAAGCTCCCGGCTTGCACGACGCGCGGCCAAGTCTTCCAGCGCTTCGCCCCCGGTGAGCATTAGCGCGATAATGAGCCCCGCCACATATTCCTGTACGGCAAGGGTCGCGATCATGGCGATGACCGCGAGGATGTCGAGCCCCCAGTGCCCGCGCATCAGATCTTTGAACATGTCGATCGCGGTGATCACGATCACGACACCGAGCACGAGATACGCGGTGATCGCAAGCGGTGTTTCTGCGCCGGTCAGCCAAAGCACAACCCCGGCAGCCAAGCCGACGAGCACGAAAATCATGAGCTTACGGTTGCGGAAGAACTCCAATGTCGGTGAAATTGTGCGTGACGATTCTCTGGTGTGCGGTGTGAGAGTCTGGGCTGGCAATGCTACGTCCTCAATCCTTCGTCGTGAGAGTGGAGAGAGCGCTGAGCGCGGTCACATCCATGATCGTGATCCGCCCCTGATCCTGTTGCAAGATCACTCCGGAGTCGGTGAATTTGCGAAGCTGCCGACTGAGCGATTCCGGTGTGGTGGATAGGAGCGAAGCGATGTCCTTCTTCGCAAGGGGCAGCACGACTTCGGTGGCGCTTCGTGGCCCTGGCGCCGCGGGGATCGAGAGCAGATAATCTGCGAGGCGTGAACTCACGTTTCCCGAGATGACGGAAGCGAGCCGCGCTTCCGTGTCGTCCAAGCGTTTACTTACTCCCTGCAGCATGCGCAGCCCGATACGCGGATGCTTCTCGACGAGACGACCGAGATCAGCATGACGGAATACACACAGTTCAGTTTGCACGAGCGCTTCTGCTGCGTGATCAGGCCTCGTTCCGGTAAGAAACGCGGACTCTCCGATGAAATCACCTGGGCCGAGAATCCGGATCACCTGCTCGTGCCCAGCCGCACTCGTGCGTGAGATCTTCACCTGACCGGTATGCACCACCAGCAACTGCGACATGTCCGAGCCTGGCGCATACACCTGCTCAACAGCGTCCAATCGAACGGGACGTGCAAAACCCGCAACCTCCACTTGCTGCGCGTACGTTAGCCCTTGAAACAGTGGTACACGGGCCACACAGAGGTCATTTGGATCCGCATCCACATCGGTTGACACCAACACTAGCTTCCTTCCCCTTCTCCTCTAGTATGGCGATTCGTTGCCCAGTGCACGCGCTTTACGTGAAGCCAGGGGTGGCGCATGCAATGATGTGCGCGTGTGGCGACCGCAGATTTCAGTGACGGCATAATGAGCAGCATCAATAGCGCGACGAGAATAATGGCCAAGCCAGCCGTGAGACCCGCCCAACGCACGAGGGCTGGAGGCTTGGGTTTCGTAGAGCGCTTCGTCGCCGGAGCGGTGTCGTGGGTCATGCTTGATCCTCGCGTAATTATTGTGGAGGATTTTTCTCCACTTACATAGTGGATAATTTTCCTCCAGTTTAAGATGGGTGTCAAGCTAGCCAAATCAAGGAGTACCGATGCGCGCAGATGCCTTGCAACGGAAGCGTCGGATCTTGCTCGAGGCGAGACGCCTGTTTGCCGAGCGTGACAGCAGCGTCTCGCTCGACATCATCGCTGAAGCAAGTAGCGTCGGCATCGCGACGCTCTACCGCAACTTCGCTTCACGCGACGAACTCATTGTCGCAGTCACGATCGATATCCTCAGTGATATCGAGCAGGTACTGGCTGAGGCACTGTTAACAATAGACCGCTCGCCGCGACAAGCTTGGCACCAACTTGTGCACCGCCTCGTCGAGCTCAATCTCGGCGCAATAACCGACGCGCTCGGGGGTCCGAGCCCACGATTTCCCGCTGAAGTGAGAGCGGCACAGCGTGCTGCCCTCGAGCGATTCGAAGTCACGCTTCGTGATCTTGCACGCTGCCGGGCAGTACGAGGTGACCTCACTGCAATCGAAGTCATCGTCGCGGTCGGCATTCTCACCCGCCCCCAACCCGAACCAATCCAACGAGCTACTCCCGCACTCGTTGGTCACCTCATTGATGCGTTTCTCGAATGGAGCAGACCCCCCGCCTGAAGTGGCGACCCCCTTTGGTCGACAGTTAGTTTACCAAGTCCATGAAAGCACGGCACGCTAGCGATCATGACCGATACGAACATGGCCCCCAACCAAGGTATGCGAAGGTAGGGGCGG
>JBQEBC010000097.1:0-3873 GCA_052106035.1 Leucobacter sp.
TGGATCAGGTGCAGCTGCACCTGCAGGCCGGACGAGGTGGCAATGGCTGCGTTTCAGTAAGGCGCGAGAAGTTCAAGCCGCTTGCCGGCCCAGACGGTGGAGCAGGCGGAAACGGCGGAAGTATTGTGCTGTTCGCCGATCCTCAGGTCACTACGTTGCTCGAATACCACCGGCGCCCACACCGTCTTGCTGAGAATGGTGGGTACGGCGCCGGCGACTATCGAGCGGGACTCACGGGAACTGACATGATTCTGTCCGTTCCTGTGGGCACTGTCGTGAAAGACAGCGCGGGCGAAACACTGATCGATCTCACTGAGCCTGGAACACGATTTGTTGCTGCCGAGGGTGGTCTCGGTGGTCTCGGCAACCACGCCCTCGCCGGGCCGAAGCGTAAAGCTCCAGGATTTGCATTGTTGGGCACGCTTGGCAAAGCTGCAACGGTCACGCTTGAGCTCAAGACCATCGCGGATGTTGCATTTGTTGGGTACCCGTCGGCCGGTAAGTCAAGTCTGATTGCCGCGATGAGTGCCGCAAAGCCGAAGATTGCAGACTACCCATTCACCACGCTCCATCCGAATCTGGGCGTTGTGGAGGTCGAGAATCACCGCTTTACGGTCGCTGATGTGCCTGGTCTCATTGAAGGCGCAAGCGAGGGGAAAGGGCTCGGGCTTGACTTCCTTCGCCATGTTGAACGATGCAGCGCACTGCTTCATGTGCTCGACTGCGCAACCCTCGAGCCTGACCGAGATCCGCTTTCAGATCTTGAGATAATTCGCACCGAGCTCGCAGCGTATGAAGTGCCAGAAGGGCAAGTTCCGCTTCTCGACCGACCTCAGCTCGTCGCCCTGAACAAGATTGATGTTCCTGAGGCGCGTGAACTCGCTGATTTCGTGCGGAAAGACATCGAAGCGCAGGGATACCGTGTGTTCGAGATCTCGACCGTCACACACGAGGGGCTGCGTGAACTCGGGTTTGCGCTTGCTGAAATCGTTGAGCATGCGCGCACAGAACAGCTTGCTGAGGAGGCGCGTCCAGAACGGATCGTGCTCACTCCGAAGCCTGTTGACGCCCGCGGCGGGTTCCGAATCGTCACTGAAGGTGGCTCGTACGGAACGCTGTACCGTGTGCTCGGTGACAAGCCGGAACGATGGGTTGAGCAGACCGATTTCGCGAACGACGAGGCTGTGGGGTATCTCGCAGACCGACTCCAGAAAATCGGGATTGAGGACGCACTGGTGAAGGCCGGCGCAACAGCGGGATCTACTGTGGTGATTGGTCCAGGCTCTGGGA
Organism: Leucobacter sp.; assembly: GCA_052106035.1. Lineage (GTDB taxonomy): Bacteria > Actinomycetota > Actinomycetes > Actinomycetales > Microbacteriaceae > Leucobacter. Next base: position 1,291 of record JBQEBC010000097.1, read on the forward strand.
TCGTGTTTGATTGGGAGCCTGCGGTATCGAGCGCCGCCGAGGTACAGGTTGGGGTTCGAGGCAGTGATTCGAGGTTCGAAAGCCAGGATCGCCGAACGAACAAGGATCGTCGTGCCACCTACCATGAGCGCATGGACGCCAAGGCTGCTGCACGCGAAGAGCTCGAACAGGAACGTAAGGCAGGGCTCTGGGAGTCCGACAAGTGAGTGGTGAACGCGTCTCGGTAACAGGTGGTGCGCTTCTTCACGCGCAGAGGATCGTCGTCAAGGTTGGCTCGTCGTCTGTGAGCGGCGATAACGCTGTTCAGATTCCCAAGCTTGTTGAGTCGCTCGCGAGGCTTCGCGTTGCTGGTGCACAGGTGATCCTTGTTTCGAGTGGAGCCATTGCGACTGGCGTTCCGTTCCTGCAGCTCGAGGAACGACCTGAAGATCTTGCTACGCAACAGGCCGCGGCGGCAGTTGGCCAGAATATTCTGGTGAACCGTTACCAGCGTGCACTGAACACTCACGATCTCATCGCGGGGCAGGTGCTGCTCACCGCGAACGACATGGAGAACCCAACCCACCGAGGGAATGCGCGCCGCTCTCTCGAGCGCCTGTTGAGTCTGGGTATTTTGCCAGTCATCAACGAGAACGACACGGTCGCAACCCACGAGATTCGCTTTGGTGACAACGATATGCTCGCAGCGCTCGTGGCGAGGCTCGTGGCGGCAGACGCTCTTGTGCTTCTCTCAGATGTGGATGCGTTGTATACCGCGCCGCCCGAGAGTATCGGTGCGAAGCGCATTCCTCATGTGGCTTTCGGCGACACGCTCGAAGGTATCGAGATCGGCGCGGCTAAATCAGGGTGGGGCACCGGTGGCGCAGCCACAAAGGTGCAGGCTGCCAGACTTGCCGCAGAAGCCGGGACAACGGTCCACCTCACTGAAACGAAGCTCCTCGCGGCGTTGCTCGACGGAGCAGACCACGGAACCCATTTTGAGGCGGGCCCTGCGCCGCTGTAACGAGCACATTGGCCCGATACACTGGGTGTATGTCTAGCAATGATGCCTTTATCGATCTGCTCGCCCGCGCCCGAAGTGCGGCGAAGGGCCTCGCGACTGCAACGAGTGGTGATAAGAACCGAGCACTTGAGTCGATTGCTCAAGCAATCGAGGGCGCTATTCCAGAGATCGTTACAGCGAACGCGATCGATTTGGCGCGGGGCGCCGAGAATAACATCGGTGACGGGCTGCTCGACCGGTTAAAGCTCGATGAAGCGCGCATCAAAGGTTTAGCCAGTGCGGTGCGCGATGTTATTGCACTACCCGACCCCGTGGGCCAGGTAGTGCGTGGGAACAAGCTTGCGAATGGCATTACTATCAGCCAGGTTCGCGTTCCGTTCGGCGTAGTGGGTGCGATCTATGAGGCACGTCCAAATGTGACCGTCGATATCGCGTCACTCGCACTCAAAAGTGGCAACGGGGCAGTGCTGCGTGGCGGATCAGCAGCGGAGCAGACAAACGCGGTGCTCGTACGATTGATCCAGGAGGCGATAACATCTGTCGGGCTTGACGGCGGCGCCGTTCAAACGATTGATGAGTTTGGCCGAGACGGCGCAAACCGGCTCATGCGTGCTCGAGGGTATGTTGATGTTCTCATTCCGCGGGGGAGTGCCGGCCTCATCGCCTCTGTCGTGCAGAACTCGACGGTCCCGGTCATTGAGACGGGGTCGGGAGTCGTACACGTGTATATTGACGCGAGCGCGGATGCAGACATGGCAGAAGCAATTGTCGTCAACGCAAAGACTCACCGTCCGAGCGTCTGCAATGCGGCGGAGACACTACTTGTGCATAGGGAGGCCGCTGAGCGGCTCCTACCGCGACTCATCACGGCGCTCGAGGCGGGGAATGTGGAGTTGTGGGGCGACGAATACACGCGTTCCACCTCAAGTGATTTACGTGCGGCAGACGAAGAGACGTGGGCAACAGAGCACCTCGCACTCGAAATGGGGGTGAAAGTAGTTGACTCGATTGATGAGGCGATTGCACACATCGACCGCTACTCAACGCATCACACGGAGTCGATCGTGACGAGTGATTTCGCGAACGCTGAACGATTCCTCGCGGAAGTTGACTCTGCGGTGGTGATGGTCAATGCCTCAACTCGGTTCACTGATGGCGGTGAGTTCGGATTCGGCGCAGAAGTCGGGATCTCCACCCAAAAGATGCATGCACGAGGCCCCATGGGTCTTGCCGAACTGACGAGCACGAAGTGGCTTGTGCGGGGCGCTGGGCAGATCCGCTAGTTGATCACGGTACACTGTTCACATACCTTTTTCAGCACGAGGAAAGATCAGGGGTCTTCATGTCACTTGCAGCCACCATTGCGGCAGCTTCTGAGGGCGCAAGCCACGTAGTCAACGAATTGCCGATCCCGGCATTCTTCTTTGGCGTTATTGTGTTCGCGATTTTCGTGGTGTGTGCCGCAGTCACGTTCTCATTCCGTGACGTCGCTAATCGCCATGCCGAAAAGGCCGCCGCGTATGCACGCGAGCACGGTGAGTCGCAGCAGCACTAATCGTGTCAGCTCGGCGACGCGTAGG
>JBQEBC010000098.1:0-3683 GCA_052106035.1 Leucobacter sp.
TCTTCTTGATCGTGTGTCACAAACACAAACGTGACGCCCGTGGTGCGCTGCAGGCGTTTAAGCTCAGACTGCATGCCTCGACGCAGTTTCAAATCTAGGGCAGCCAGGGGCTCGTCGAGCAAGAGAACCTCTGGCTGTTTCGCGAGCGCTCGGGCGAGGGCGACGCGCTGCTGTTGGCCGCCAGAGAGCTGTGATGGTTTGCGGTTGGCCATATCTTGCAACTGCACGAGCTCAAGCATCTCCTGCACCCGCTGATCTACTTCGCGCTTGGGTCGCCGCTCCATTTCAAGGCCGAACGCGATGTTCTCACCGATGGTGAGATGCGGAAACAGTGCGTACGACTGAAATACGGTATTCACCGGTCGCGCGTGCGGGGCGAGCTCATCAATTCGACGTGTACCCAGCCGAATCTCTCCGCCGTCAAGGGTGTCGAGCCCGGCGATCGTGCGGAGCAGCGTGGTTTTGCCACAGCCCGAGGGGCCGAGCATCACGAAGAACTCACCTTGACGAATCGAAAACGACACGTCATCGATCGCGTTCACATACGTCTTCTCTGGAGTCACAAACGTTTTGCGCGCGGCGCTGATAGTGAGTTCAGTAGAGGGAGAATTCGCCGGATCGACTCGATCTTGCCCGCTGATCGTCGGGATGGGCGTGGTCATACGTTCGCCTACTTCCTGAGAACCAGAGCTTGCGCCAGTGCAAGCCCTTGTGATCGATAAACCTAATGGGGTTAGATTAGGAATGCAAGGGTCACTCTCACACTTTTTCTCGTTGGTTATCAAGTTGACACTTCGGAAGCCGAAAGAGTGAACTGCCGAGAAGGCGATTCTGAAAGGAGCGCACCCATGAGCAACGACATCGCTGTGAGTGGACGCCTCGACGGCGCACCGCGGAAATCAGGGCGACCGACCCGACCTCCACTCACCGAGGACGCAATTGCTCACGAAGCATTGGTCATCATTGATGAATTGGGTTGGGATGCTTGCACGATGAAGCTCCTTGCGTCACGCCTCGGCGTGCGCACCCCTTCGCTTTACCACCACATCAATGGCCAACGCAGCATCGTAGACCTCGTTCGCACGTTAGTAGTGAGTGAGATTCATAACCCACTCATACTTGACCTGCCTTGGGACGAAGCGTTTGAAGCCTTCGGCGTGAGCTACTACCGGGCATTCGCAAAGCATCCCAACACAATTCAGGTACTCTCGACCACACCAGTACGCGATGACCACACGCTCGAAATGTATGAAACTTTCCTCAAGGCGCTCGTGCAACACGGGTGGAGTACATCGATGGCGTTAGAAGCGCTCCTTGATGTCGAGCATTTGGCCCTCGGGTTCTCATACGAGTGGAATGCTCAAGACCTCATGCTCGATTCGGCATACATTGCTGAACACGGTGCCCCATTGCTGGCAGAAGCAACTCGCGAGCGCACTGATCAAGCGTCGAGTTCCGAGTCCACCTTTCTTACGCTCTTAGGCCGTCACATCGAAATGTACCGCCACGAATTTGCTGCCTCATAATCGTTCGCTCTTTGAAAGGTTTCCGCGTGACCGACAACGTTGTCCCCATCCCCGCTGATTTACTCATTCACTCCGCCAGGCTCTGGTCTGATGGATCACATCTGCCCCATAGTGTCCTCGTTGCCGCAAAAGGAACCATCGTCGCGCTCGGAAATGATGAGCTTCGCGCGAGGTACGCCGCAGAACGTGTAATCGATGCGAAGGGTGGCCTCGTCACACCGAGCTTCGTCGACGCGCATGTGCATATGGCACAGGGCGGGATCGAGCAGCTGCGTTGTGATCTCACGGAGTGCGAAAGCGCCGAGGAGGTCTATGCAGAAATTGCCGCATATGCGAAGGCAACGCCCGACGCCGAATGGATACTCGGCGGTGGCTGGCGTATGCCGTTCTTCCCGGGCGGTACCCCGCTGAGGGAAGACCTCGACCGGATCGTTCCCGATCGACCGGCGTTCCTGCTGAACGCCGACCACCACGGTGCCTGGGCGAACTCCCTCGCCCTTGAAGCTGCGGGTATCACCGCTGACACTCCAGATCCGGTCGATGGGCGAATTGAGCGTGATGCAGCGGGCAACCCTACCGGCACCCTGCACGAGGGTGCCGCGGATCTTCTCGGCGCAGTACTCCCTGACATCTCAGAGGACGAAATTCGAGCGGGCCAACTTGCTGGCGAGGTGACGCTCTTCAGCTTTGGAATCACTGGCTGGCAAGAGGCCGTGCTCGGAGATTTCCTCGGCTACCCCGACTTCACTTCGACATTTCGCACGCTCATCGACGAAGGGAAACTCCGCGGAAACGTCACCGGGGCGCTCTGGGTGTCACGCGACTTTGAGGGAATGACAATTCCCGATTTCGTGGCAGATCTCGAACGCCGCCGGGCCCTGTACGGGGGCCGCGGGCTCACCATCGACACCGCGAAAATCATGGTGGATGGCGTCGCTGAAAACGAAACCGCCGCGATGGAGGAACCGTATCTGAGGCCTTGCACCTGCGGAGAGAGTGGGGGTGTGAAGGGCGCTAAGGGGCTCGCCTACTTCAGCCGCGAAGAGCTCCTCGAGCTTGTCCCGCTGCTCAATGCCCGCGGGTTCAACGCACACTTCCACACCATCGGTGACCGCGCTGCTCGGTACGCCCTTGACGCAGTGGAAGCCGTTCCCTCAGAAACTCGGGCAACCGTGCGCAACCACATTGCTCACCTCCAGGTCATCAACCCTGCAGACGTGCCACGCTTTGCTCCCCTTGGCGTAACCGCCAACATGCAGGCACTGTGGGCGAGTTACGACGCTCAAATGCTCGATCTCACCGTTCCCATCATGGGCGATGAGCGCATGCAGTGGCAGTACCTCTTCCGCTCGCTACACGAAGCGGGGACTCAGCTCGCATGCGGATCCGATTGGCCAGTCTCAACCCCAGACCCGTGGCAAGCAATGCACGTGGCGGTCAATCGACGGGGCGCAGGCATCACCGATCTCCCTCCGTTGCTTCCCGCTGAAGCGCTCAACCTCGAGACAATTTTGACCGCATACACGCGGGGATCTCACGAACTCATTGGCGTGCCGGGCGGCGTGCTCACGGTCGGTGAAACGTGTGACCTCGCGATCGCCGACCGCGACCCATTCGCCGGCGACGCTGTGGCGATCCACCTCACAACAAACGTGGCAACCGTGCTTCGCGGCGAGGTTGTGTACGAAGCGCACTAGCAGCTCACCAGCTCTTATCGCACGGCGTCAGTTTGTCGGCGTCAGATTGAGAGCGTGAGAAGCACGTGGGCGTCGGTCAGCGCCTCGAGCTCATGTTTCGCATCAGGCTCGACGTGCACAATCGCACCGGCGGGCATCGTCAGTTCTTCGCCCGCGATACGAAACACGATTGTGCCTTCGAGAATCTGCACCATGAGTGGCGCGTTCGTCGAGTGCTCACGCATAATCTGCCCGGCGGCAAACGTGAGGCGGATCACCCGAAGGCCCGTCCCCTGGAACACCCGCTTGATCTGAAACTTCTCGCCCGACACAGGCGCAGCCTCTCGCAGCGCCTCGAAATCGGTCGAGATGAGAGTGAATGGTGCTGAGCTCGCGGTATCCATGGTGTTCACGGACCCTACGCTGTCTTCGCGATCACGATGCGCCACCGCTCCGGCCCCTCATCGAGGTAGCGGGTGTT
>JBQEBC010000099.1:0-3422 GCA_052106035.1 Leucobacter sp.
GTTGGCGGCCTCTACAACCTCGAGGTCACCGCCCCCGCCTTTGCGAGGCGCACGACGCCGTCATTTGGTGGGTGGGTTCGCGCGCTCGGCCGCCAGCTCAAAGACGGATGGATGTGGAGCGCGTTAGCAAACTTCGCGATTGCCGCAGTGCTCGGCGCGATTCTCATCCCGCTCGCCCAGGGCTTTATCTGGTCGATCAGCATGATCTTCAACCCTGCAGGGCAAGTCGGGGGCGTCGCAAATTGGTTCTTCCCGTTCACTGACTTGTCAGACGTTCAGGGTCGCTTAGTCGGAATCCTCGGCATCGTTGTCACTGCAGGGGTCGCGCTCGGGCTCGTCTTGCTGCACCGCATGCTCGGGATCGCGCTCATCGGGTCTCAAGCCCGCGAGGCAGCTTTGACCGCCGAGGCGCGCGTCGCAAGCGATCAGCGCGAAGGTGCGGTGCGCGCGGCAGACGTTGAGCGTACCCGCATCGAGCGTGACCTCCACGATGGCGTGCAGCCCAGGCTCGTATCAGTCGGCATGACTCTCGGGCTCGCACAGCAGAAGATCGATTCCGATCCTGAAAGCGCAAAGGCGCTTCTCACTGAGGCACACACCTCAACCAAGGCAGCGATCACCGAGCTTCGGCAGCTTGCACGCGGCATTCACGCCTCCGTGCTTGATGATCGCGGGCTCAACGCGGCGCTCTCGGCACTCGCTGGCCGCTCCCACATACCGGTTACCCTCGATGTGCGTATGGAGGGTGCGGGCGCGGAGGGCACAAACACAGCCGGTCGCGTTGCGCGGGCTGCAGAATCCGCCGTCTATTTCGTAATCGCCGAGTGCCTCACAAACGCCGCGAAACATTCCCGCGCAAACACTGCCCGGGCAACGGTGCGGGTGCGGTCCTCCGAAGCAGGTCCCATGCTCTGGGCCCGGGTTGAAGACGACGGTATCGGCGGTGCCTTGGTTCAGCCCGGCGGCGGCCTCGACGGCATCACGAACCGGGTGCGTGCGGCGGGTGGCACGATCCACATTGATAGCCCCGTCGGGGGCCCAACCGCAGTGGAGGTGAGTGTGCCGTGCGCATTCTAATTTGTGAAGACTCAGTACTGTTGCGCGAGGGGCTCGTACGATTGCTCGAGCATTCGGGGCACGAGGTCGTGGCAGCGCTTGCCGACGCCTCCGAGCTTTCTGAAACCGTAACTCGCGTCTCCCCCGACCTGTGCATTCTCGACGTGCGGCTCCCACCCACGTTCACCGATGAGGGGATCCGCGGGGCGCTCGCGCTGCGGAAGATGCAACCAACCCTCCCCATTATCGTGCTCTCACAGTACGTCGAAGAGCAGTATGCGAGTGAGCTCATTGGTACGGGTGGTGGGTCTCGCACCGGCGGCATCGGGTACCTCCTCAAAGATCGCGTTGCAGACGTCTCCGACTTCGTCGACGCGCTCGAGCGAGTGGGGGCCGGGGCCACAGTGCTTGACCCCGAGGTCGTGTCTCAGTTACTCACGCGGCGTCGCCAAGACGAGCGGATGCAGCGCCTCACTGACCGCGAGCGCACGGTGCTCTCGAGCATCGCCGAGGGCCTGTCGAACCAGGCGATCGCGCAACTGCTGTTCTTGTCGCTTGCCACGGTCGAAAAGCACATCACGTCAATATTCCACAAGCTCGGGCTCGAACAAGACGAATCTGGCAATCGCCGGGTGCTCGCAGCTCTCGCACACATCGAAAACTCGGGCGGCGCTCCGCAGGTGTAGCGGCGCGACACACATAGTTAGGTAGAACATCATGAATGCTTTCTCAAGTACTTCTCGCAACGTCGCAATAGTGTCATCGGTTATCGGCGGTGTTGTACTGCTCGGCGTCGGAGCGACCGCAGCGGTTGCGACCATCGGCAATATGAACTCGGGAGACAGCGGCGGATCTCAGTCGCTCGATATCAGTGGGACGAATGGCGCCGGTATCACCGGTCTCGAAGTCGAATCAAATTCAGCCCGCTTCGAACTGATCTTTGGCGACGTCACGGAGGCAACGCTCGACGTGTCTGGCGATAGCCGCAGCCGCTGGGATATGCGTGTCGACGACGGCGACCTCGTCGTCGAGAACAAGCACGGCTTCTTCGATTTCTGCATCGGGTGGTGCGGGGTCGGGGAGCAAACAGTAACACTCACGCTGCCGAAGGGGCTGGACACCGGCACCCTCGATGCAGACATCTCAGTAAACTCCGGGAGCCTCACGGCAGCGGGCAGCTTCCGTGATCTCGGCCTCGACCTAGGAGCTGGCGCACTCACCTTTGATGGATCGGCGCGCTCAATCGACACCGAGGTGTCGGCTGGGCGGGCAACAATCTCTGTCGACGGCGCCCAAGAGGCGGATCTCAATCTCTCCGCCGGACGCCTCGATGCAGAGTTTACGGGCCAAGCACCAAAATCGGTCTCACTCGATGTGAGTGCGGGCCAGGCCGATGTCATCGTGCCTCGCGGCACCTACGACGTGCGGTCAGACGTGTCGGCTGGGTCGCTCGACAACCAGCTCGATACATCGAGCAGTGCGCGAAACAAGATTGAGGTTGATGTCTCAGCCGGATCCGCTGTGCTTCGCTTGAAGTAGCGGTCCGGCCGACACTGCCGAAGACTTACTGGGTTGCGAATCGTTCGACACGAAGCACACACTCGAGGTCTTCGCTGATGTAGGGGATATCTGTGGACCAGTCGGCGGATATCTCCCCGCCGACGTCTAGAACGTCTACTTGCACCAGGCCGACTGTATCTTTGCCTTCAAGAGCAGAGACGTAAATTCGATAGTCTTGTGGGTCTGTCTCGGGGTTCTGCACAGTGCCTGCGACGTGCAGAACATCATTCTGCATCTCACAAATGGTTACTTTGGCATCTTCTAACGCGCCAACGTAGCCTTCGACAGAACCGGGCTGATCCTGAATCTCGACGACCTTCTCGTTTGCTGTCTCGGGGCTGTCAGGTTGCTCATCGCTCGTGCACCCGACCAACGTGGTTGCCGCTACAAGAACGGTGACGGCAACCACCCCTACTCTGAATCTCACACTGTCTCTTTCCGTCGACGCGCCATGAGGAGCAGTCCAGCCCCTAACAAGAGCAGGCTGCCAGCACCAACGAAAGCAAGTGTGTTTGCTGATCCGCCCGTGACTGCAAGCTCTTCAAGGTCGAGTGTCACTGTGTCTGAATCGTTCACCGGAGTACCACTAGGGTCATTTCCGCTCGCAATTGCAGTGTTCTTCACTGACCCTCGATCCAAGTCAGTCTGGGTGAGCGTGTACGTTGCGCTCGCGGCGACAGACTCGCCCGGGGCGAGGACTCCTGCATCACCGGGCCACACATACGCCAACGCGGAGAGACCAACCATGGGATCGTTGATGGTCACGCCAGTCAACGTCACGTTCCCAGTGTTCGTTGCAACAAACG
>JBQEBC010000100.1:0-3224 GCA_052106035.1 Leucobacter sp.
GGTGGCCGAGTGTGATCGGGTCGAACGACCCAGGTACCACTGCGATATTGCTCATATGTCTAGGATACGTGGTCTCGACCGAAGAACCACTATAGGCCGTGCTGCTTCGCGAAGATGACGGCGTGCACCCGGTCTCTCAACTGCAGTTTTGCGAGCACCCGCCCCACGTGCGTCTTCACTGTCGACTCTGACAGAAACAGTGAGCTGCTGATTTCCGCGTTATTTTTACCCTCCGCAATCAATCGCAACACATCGAGCTCCCGTTCGGTAAGTTGCGAAAGTTCAGGTGAAAGTTCTGTGCTCACAGATGTGGGATCTGCGGGTGCACCAAAAGACTGTGCCGCCTGAGTGCCAGCTTCATTCGCGCGCATCCACTCGAGCAGCCGGGCTGTCACTGCCGGCGCCATAGCAGCGTCACCACCAGCAACGCGACGAATCGCATCCACAAGTTCGGTCGGTCGGGCATCTTTGAGCAAGAATCCGCTAGCCCCCGCTTGCACCGCGCCAATCGCGTATTCGTCAAGATCAAAGGTGGTGAGCACCAGCACACGTGTCGCTGGATACTTACGAACGATCTGGCTCGTTGCCTCGATCCCGTTCATTCCCGGCATTCGAACGTCCATCAAGACGACGTCACAGCCTTCACCTTGGTCATTCAACCGAGCAAGTTCGGCAAGCGCTTCATGGCCCTCGCCCGCCTCGGCAACGACCGAGATTCCGGGCTCTGAACGCAAAACCAGCCCAAAGCCTGTACGTATGAGTTCCTGGTCATCAACAAGCATTACGCGAATGCCGTGTGGATCGGTCACTGTGCACCTGCCTGAGTCGGCGTAGCCCGTACATCATTGGGTAGATACGCTCGAAGTCTAAACCCCGGCTCACCGGAAACGGGCCCCGATTCGATGTTGCCCCCGAACACACGCACCCGCTCGGCAAGCCCCGCCAGCCCGCGCCCCGACCCGATCCCTGTCGTCGGCCCCGTCGTCCCTGCAGACCGCCCGAAGTCACGCACAAGAACTTCAATTCCCGTGCCGGCATCAATAAGCGCGACATCTACGCGCGCGCCAGGGCCCGCGTAACGCAGCACATTCGTGAGTCCCTCCTGCACCACACGATAGAGAGCGAGACCTTGCAGTCGCTCGGGGTGCTCTACCCCAGAGTTCATGAGCGAAACTTGCAGTCCCGCTTCTTCGAATCCGCGCACGAGCGCCGGAATGTCTTCGGTGCCCGGCTGCGGGGCAAGCTCGGCCGTTTCATCGGCTTGCAGCGCACCGAGTAGCCGTCGCATTTCAGCGAGAGCCGTGCGTCCGGTCTCCGCACTACGCTGCATGGCATGCGCGGCCTCGTCGGGAGCAGTCGCGACGGCGCGCGCTCCTCCCTCGGACAACGCAATCATGACGGACACCGAATGGGCCACAATGTCATGAATTTCGCGCGCAAGACGGGAGCGTTCCTCTGCCACGGCAAGCAGCGCCAATTGATCGCGCTCACGTGCAAGCTGATGTGCCCGATCAATGATCGCCATAAGGTATCGACGCCGGTTACCAAGATTGATACCGATGAGGAGAACGACGAGGAACCACACTGCAGCGGTAATTCCCCCCGCTACTAGATCCCGAGTGCTAGCTGTGCCAAACACACTGACTTCTCCAAGGAGCGGTTCGAACAACCCCGCGAGCACACTCCCGGCGGTGGCAACTGCATACGCGATCCACCCAGTTTTCACGTCTCTGTAGACCGGAACAGCGTAGAGCAGGAAACACAGGGCTACCCCGTTTGCCACCGTAAGCGCGCCCACGTCTCCGATCAGCGCGACCACCAAAATAATGAGGCCAACAAACGGTGCTGTGCGGCGAATAACAAGGGCAATGATGCCAGCTGCAACCCTCAGTACGACGAGTACGGCGTAACCGGCAACAAATGAAAAGTTGCCAATGTTACGTTCGAACACCACTGTCCAGACATCAAGTATCGATAATGGCACAGCCCCGATGAGGTAACACACCAGAATCGCCATATCGACTGCCCTGGGGTGTTCAGCAAGCCAGCGTCTGATCGCTCCCGGAGGGTTCGGGAGGTGTACCTCTGCTTCAGTCACTCGTCCTGTTGGCACCGATACACCTCCCCTCTTCTATTTCACTTTAGTCCTGCCGCCCCACCCCTGTAGACGGGCCGAACACGCTAGGTGAACTACTTGGCGTCGCGCGACTTCAAGAGCGCATGGCCAGCGATCATTGGCACGAGGGCCCAAATCAACATCGCGAGGAGGGAGATCCAATAGCTTGGCATGCCTTCGTTCTCAACAGTTCCCATTCCTAGCAGGGTACCGAGTGTCATCGGGAGGTAATTACTCACCACGGGCACCCACTCCCAGCTCGTAAGCGTCAGAAGCTGCATGACCACTGGGGCCACGAATGTGATGCCGACGACCACCGCAATCCCTCCTGCTGTGGATCGCAGCACGGTTGAGATACCGAACCCCAGCAGGGCAATAAAGAGCAGATAGCCGGTCGCACCAAGCACACCTGAAATAACCACCGACGAAGTAAGTTCTGCTGCAGCTTCAGGAAGAAAGATGACGCCTATTGCAAGACCAGCAAGCATGAGCGCAAGGGCGGTAACTGCTGAGATCAACCCAAGCACAATCGCCTTAGCGATGTACATCGGTGTGCGACGGGGCACCGCGGCAAGCGATGAAAGAATCATGCCGCTCGAGTACTCGCTTGATATCGCAAAGACACCAAGCACGCCGAAGATAAGCGCTAAGAAAGCGGATGAAAATGTCGATACGTTCAACAGGTAACTTTGCAAGGCTTCGGCCGGCATATCTGCGGGACTGAGCTGTTGGAACTCAAATTGGCTCGTGAACGCGAACCCGCTGAGGAGACTCATTCCCAACCCTGCAAGCACGGTAAGCAGCAAAGTGATCCGGAAGCTGCGCAGTGAAGTGAGCTTAATTCGTTCGGATTTAAGGATGCCACCGAAGTTCAGCTTGGGAGCTGGGCCACTCCCCGCAAACGTCTGTCGAGCCAATTCTGGCGTATACGTTGTCGTAGTCATGTTGTCTGTCTTTCTCAAAATCTGTGATGAGCGGCAAAGGAGTTCGCGGGCGGATCAGCCGGCCGCGTACTCGACTTCGCCGCGAGTGAGTGAGAGGTATGCGTCTTCCAGGCTTGTGCCTACCGGGGTAAGTTCGTGCAGCGTGATGCTGTTTACCGCGGCAA
>JBQEBC010000101.1:0-2992 GCA_052106035.1 Leucobacter sp.
GTGATGCGATACCGGTGGAGCCGCGGGGAATTGAACCCCGGTCCACTTCGACGATTCCATGCCTTCTACGAGCGTAGTTCGTTCAGACGTTCTACTCGGCCCCAATCTTTGTTACGAACACCTAGATTGACAGGCCCAGTCTCAGTAAAAGTCCCAGTGCGCCCTGAGACACGACGCACTAGCAAGCCTCCTAGATGACGTCAGGAAAACCGGGGCGGAGGCCCACCCGACCTGACGGACTCGGTCTCGTGCTTAGGCAGCGAGAGCGAAGTCGGTGCGCTTGTTGCTGGCACCTATTGTTTGCGAAGGGCGTTAACGAGATAACTTCGCATCCTCGGCCCGCTTCTCACAGTCTCAAATCGACGTGTCGAAACCGATCGGCCCCGTATACGCGGATCGCTAGGCGAACCGCGGGACTATCGCATCACACTATGGAGTTTTCACTGTGCAGACCCGATTATGCATCAGGCAATCCCGGCGTGACCGGGCCTTACAGAGTATCACGTATTCGATGTGTCTTCCACGAGTGGAATGCGGCGCAATAGGACGAATCCGAGCGGAACCAACACAAACATCGCCAGTACTGCGAGCACTTTGAAATCGGTGAGCGCGAGCAATGGCCCAGCGAGGAACGATGCCGTAGCACCAAAGAGGTTCGAGAGTGCATCCACCCCGCCCTGAGAAGATGCGCGTCCCTCATCAGGCACGGCAGACGTAAAGAGTGCTGATCCCGCAATATTCACAAATGACCACCCAAGCCCCAGGAAGAACAGGGACGCCATGATGAATCTCATATCGCTCTGCCAGCCCGCCGCGAACACGAGCGAGAGCATGAAGATACCGATACCCACCCACATGGATACGCGGTGACCAAATTTGTCGACGACCCAACCTGAGAGCGGAGAGAACGCAAACATTCCAAGCACGTGCATACTGATCGTCACACCAACCAGCCCGACCGTCCCGCCCTCGTGCATGATGTGCACCGGAGTCATTGTCATGATCGAGGCCATGACCACCTGCCCCACAAGAATCGCGATAACCGCGATTCTTGCCGGTTTGTTCGTGCGAAGCAGGGAGATCGCACTGCGCATACTCCCCTTCTTTCGAGTCTGCGGAACGGCACTCGTTTGAACAGTGTGTTCAGTGAGCACGAGCAGTGGATCGGGGCGTAGCATGACAAAAATAATCGTTCCTGCGACAACTAAGAAGATAGTTGCGAGCAGGAACGAAGCCGCGTACACCGACAGGCCGAGCATCTCCCCCACATACGCCCCCGGAATGCCAATATTTGGCCCGATGACCGACCCGATGGTTCCAACCCACACGATGAGCGCAAGCGAGCGAGCTTTATTCTTGGGCTTCGCAAGATCCGTCGCAGTGAAGCGCGACTGGAGACTCGTCGCGGCCCCAGCACCGAGCAACAACAGCCCAGCAAACAATGGAACGATCAAACTCTTCTCGGCCGCGACGACCAGAATCGCAGTTCCGACGGCGGCAAGCCACCAGCCGCATGAAAGCGCTACACGACGCCCAAACTTTGCGGCGAGGTTCCCCAGTGGAATACCTAGAAGCGCCGCTCCGAGCGTACTGGCAGTGCGCGCAAGTCCTGCCCATGCCTCATTCTGCGTGACATCTCCCGCGATCAGTACAGCGATCGTCGGCGCTACTCCAAGCCCTAACGTGCCGACAATTTGAGTAATGATAAGCACGAACATGGTGCGTTTCTGCACACTCGCAAAACGCTCTTTTCGCATGGATTCAGACATCTGAGGTGCAGTTCTCACTTGGTCGGACATGAACTTCCTTCTCCGGCCACGGCAGTGTGGCCATCCCTCCACGTTAATCCAAAATCTAATGCATTAACAAACTTCAATTGCATAAGATTATGAATAAGTCATCGGGAGGACAAGAATCCCACACGCAACAGGGTGGGGCGGCCGAAGCCGCCCCACCCTGCGTACGCGCGCTATGCGCTACTTCGAAAGCATCTCCAGCGTCTCGACGACACGATTGGAGAAGCCCCACTCATTGTCGTACCAGGCCGAAACCTTCACGAGTTTTCCGTCAACGCGAGCAAGCTCAGAATCAAAGATCGACGAGTGCGGGTTGCCGACGATGTCACTCGACACAAGCGGGTCCTCGGAATATTCGAGTACTCCTTCAAGTCGGCCTTCCGCGGCTTCCTTAAAGCCAGCAAGCAGTTCGTCGCGGGTGATCTCGCGGCTCACGATAACAGTGAGTTCAACGATGGACCCGACGGGCACCGGCACACGGAGCGCGTTACCCTCCAACTTTCCATCGAGCTCCGGAAGCACCAGACCGATGGCCTTCGCCGCCCCAGTTGAAGACGGGACGATATTCACCGCGGCCGCACGTGCACGACGCGGGTCGCGGTGCGGGCCGTCAACCAAGCTCTGATCAGCCGTGTATGCGTGCGCAGTCATCATGAAGCCCTGCTCGATGCCCGCAAGTTCATTGAGCACCTGCGCGATAGGCGCGAGGGCGTTGGTGGTGCACGACGCGTTCGAGATGATGCGGTGTTTCGCAGCATCGTACGCCTCAGTGTTCACTCCCCGGGCAATCGTGACATCGGCCCCATTGGAGGGCGCGCTCACCAGCACCCGCCCAGCACCGGCGTCGAGGTGCTGCGCAGCATCAGCCGCATCGGTGAAGCGTCCCGTCGATTCGAGAACGACGTCAACGTTCAACTCATCCCACGGGAGCTTCGCGGGCTCGCGCTCAGCAAGCATCTTGATCGTGCGGGTCCCGACGATCAAGTTGCCATCTTCGAAACGCATCCGGTCTTTCGCCCTGCCATACACAGAATCGAAGTTAAAAAGCTGCGCGAGTGACGCCCCGTCACTCAGGTCATTCACCGCAACAATTTCCAAGTTGCTCCCCTGGTCAAGAATTGCGCGGAGTGCTCCGCGTCCAATCCTGCCGAAGCCATTAATTGCGATACGAGCGGTCATGTTCCCCATCTTTCGTG
>JBQEBC010000102.1:0-2889 GCA_052106035.1 Leucobacter sp.
TCGAGCACCATCTGCACCTGTTGCACGATCGGCATGACGATGTCATTGCTCGCAGCGATCTCAAGGATGGGGGTCACCGAGGTGATGCCCTCCGCAGTCTGCTTCATTTGCTCACGGGTTTCATCTAGAGTGAACCCCTGGCCGATCAGTCTTCCCGCCGTGTTATTTCGAGACAGGGGCGACTGGCAGGTCGCGATAAGGTCACCGAGACCTGCGAGACCGGAGAGCGTGCCAGCTTCTGAACCTTGAGACACCGCGAACTCGGTCATCTCGGCAAGCCCACGGGTAATAATCGAAGCTTTCGTGTTTTCGCCGTACCCGACACCATCGACAATGCCGATCGCGAGGGCGATGAGGTTCTTGAGTACTCCACCGAGTTCCGTGCCGACCACATCGGTATTCACATAGGTGCGAAAATAGGGGCCTGAGCAAGCCTGAGCGACCTCACGGGCAACCTCGATTGAGGCACACGACGCAACGGCTCCGGTCGGTTGTTCCCTGGCAATTTCCATCGCGATGTTTGGTCCAGACACCACTGCGATGTGCTCAGAATCAAGGTCAAGCGTGTCGTAGATGACCTCGCTCATACGCATCGTGGTCGATTTCTCGACACCTTTCACTAAGCTCACCAATACGCTTGAGCGTTCGAGGTACGGCTCAATATCAAGTAAATTTTGACGGAGCGTCTGGCTTGGTACCGCAAGAAACACAAGCCGAGCGCCTTTGAGCACATCAGCGATGTCGGTGGAAGCCTTGAGCGTCTTCGGCAAGTTGATGCCCGGGAGATACTGGCTATTGCGCTTCGCAATGCTGATCTCGTCTGCAACCTCTGCTCGTCGCGCCCACACTGTCACGTCTGAGCCCGCATCACACAGAATCTTCGCGAAGGTAGTACCCCAGCTCCCGGCGCCGATCACAGCGACCTTGCAAGGTCCCACTCGTCCCGCGTTCAAAAGCGTCCCGTTTCTTTTTGTTGGTGCTTGCTCGGATCCCACCGCTCTCTCGGAGGAGTTTCCTCCCTCAGACCAGCAAGCAGCTGGGTAATCTCGTCCATGAGGAGTTTGGTGGCAGCCGAAATCACGCGCTGATCAACCGGCTTCCCATCGAACTGACTAAGATCGATAGGCTGCCCTACTGCGACCTCGATCGTCTTACGCGGGAACGGCTTGATCGATTTCCCATACCGCGGCATCAGTCGCTGAGTGCCCCAGTGTGCCACCGGGATGAGAGGAATACCAGACTCAAGCGCGAGCCGCACCGCGCCGCTCTTGCCCCGCATCGGCCACAGATCCGGATCACGCGTGAGCGTTCCCTCTGGGTACACAATGAGGCCTGACTCTTGAGTAATCAGCTGGGCCGCTGCACCCATGGGATTTCGTCGATCACCGGTGCGCGATGCACCCTCACGCTCAACCGGGATTTGCCCGCTTGAGCGCAGCATTCGGCCGAACACGGGAATCTTGAAGAGGCTCGCCTTCGCCATGAACCTCGGCACGCGGCCGAGGTGCCACACTGCGGCGCCCACCGCGATCGGATCAATCTCGCTGTAGTGGTTTGGAGCAAGAATGAACGGGCCGGTCTTCGGCAGCGACGAGTCCCGTGTGAACCGGTAACGCACCATCAGCGACCACACCGGCAAGATGAGGCCGGCAAGCAGCCAGAACATCGAAGGCCGACGCTTCTCCGCACCGGAGCGGCTGCGCAGTTTCACCGTTTCAGTCATGGTTCGATTATCCCGGAAACATGCGCCCGCAGCTGCATGGGTTGCCGTGCGGCGTGAGACTCCGCACAAAGTGCGTAGATTTAGCCCTCGTAATCGAAGTCAACGCCAAGTTCGCGCAGTTTGTCGATGATGCTCTCGTAGCCACGCGCAATGATGCCAATGTTCGACACCTTCGACTCGCCCTCCGCGATGAGCGCGGCGATGAAATAGCTAAATCCACCACGCAAATCGGGTACGACCACGTCGGCCGCGGTGAGTGGTGTCGGCCCCGTTATGACGGCCGCCTGCTCAAACTCGCGTCGCTTGACGCGACGGTTCTCGTCGTGCAAGCCATCGGGATGCACGACTATGTTTGCACCCATCGTGTTCAATGCGTCGGTAAACCCGAAGCGGTCTTCGTACACTGTCTCGTGGATTGTCGAGACGCCCTCAGCTTGGGTGAGTGCCACGATGAGTGGCTGCTGCCAATCAGTCATAAACCCAGGGTGCACGTCGGTCTCGATCGTCACAGGGTTCAGGTCGCCGCCCGGGTGCCAGAAGCGCATACCGTCATCATGCACATCGAAATCGCCGCCAACCTTACGGAAGACGTTGAGGAACGTCATCATCTCTTCTTGACGCACCCCGCCGAGGAAGATGTCTCCCTTGGTCGCGAGCGCGGCAGCCGCCCAACTGGCGGCCTCGTTACGGTCGAAGATGGCCTTGTGGTCGTATCCGCGAAGTTCTTTCACGCCTTCGATAAAGATCACTCGGTTCGGCTCGATCGTGATGATCGCGCCCATCTTCTGCAGAATGCAGACGAGGTCGACGATTTCAGGTTCGATCGCTGCGTTTCGCAGCTCAGTCTGCCCTTCAGCGAGCACCGCGGTGAGCAGCACCTGTTCGGTGGCGCCTACAGACGGGTACGGAAGCTCGATGTTTGCGCCCTTGAGTCCGTTTGGCGCGGTGAGACTAATGCCAGTCGGCATTTTCTCGATGACGGCGCCAAACTCACGGAGTGCGTCAAGATGAAAGTCGATCGGACGGTCACCGATGCGGCACCCACCGAGATCAGGAATAAAGGCTTCACCAAGACGGTGAAGCAACGGACCACAGAAGAGGATCGGGATACGTGAGGAACCAGCGTGCGCGTCGATGTCAGCTTTGTGGGCTTTCTCGACGTTCGA
>JBQEBC010000103.1:0-2751 GCA_052106035.1 Leucobacter sp.
ACGTCTACCGCGTCGGCTGGTTCGACACCGCCACAACCGCAATCGGCCTCAAAGGGCTCACACCCCACGAGCTACGGCACACCGCCGCGTCACTCGCGGTCAGCGCCGGAGCGAACGTCAAGGCCGTACAGCGGATGCTCGGGCATGCCTCGGCCGCTGTGACCCTTGACGTGTACGCCGACCTGTTCGATGACGACCTCGACGGTGTTGCCACGGCGCTCGACCAAGCAGCGATGCGATCAGATGTTGCCAATCTGTTGCCAAAAGCCGCGTAGCACCTCGTAGCGCCTCACAGAAGGAATGCGAAAACCCCCGCCTGAGCGGGGGTTTTCTTGCTGGTGACCCCAGCGGGATTCGAACCCGCGTTACCGCCGTGAGAGGGCGGCGTACTAGGCCGCTATACGATGGGGCCGGTCGCATTGTCAGGGCAAAAGCCCACGTTGACAACTCATATATATTGGCACACTCCCAGCAACGACACAAATTGAAGCCTAAAAACAGAGCTTTCGCGCGAGTCGCGTTATGAGACGAGCTCTCCGGGTTTCGGCCTGAACGGGCGGGCCGGCAGATTTGGGCCGTCCCAGACCTTAATAATTCCCCAGCACACTGCCGCAATCGGTACCGCAAGTACCGCACCAATAATGCCGCTGAGCACCGTGCCTATGGTCAACGCAAGCAATATGACCAGGGAGTGCAACTTCAGCGCCCGGCCCATCAACACAGGTTGCAGGAAGTTGCCCTCGAGCTGGTTAACCAGCACGACAACCCCAACGACGAGCACCGCGCTAAGCGGGCCGTTTGCTACCAGCGCGACCAGCGCCGCAAGTATGCCGGCGAGCGTGGCACCGACGATTGGAATGAACGCAAGCACAAATACGAGCACCGCGAGCGGGAGCGCGAGCGGCACATCCAAAATCCACAGGCCAATGCCAATGCCAACCGCATCCACGAACGCAACTGCTGCTGTGCCACGGATATACGCGCCAAGAGTCTCGACGGTTTTCCCGCCGATTCGCTTCACCCTCGCGAGGCTCTCGCCGCGGAACGGACGCTGCATGAATTGCCAGATCCTCGGCCCATCCTTCAAGAAGAAGAACAGCACCACGACCATGAGTACAAGCCCAGTGATAAAGTTCGCGGCGACGCCCACCCCGGCGAGTGCACCCGATCCGAACTGCGCGCTGGTGAGAAAATCAATCACT
Organism: Leucobacter sp.; assembly: GCA_052106035.1. Classification (GTDB taxonomy): domain Bacteria; phylum Actinomycetota; class Actinomycetes; order Actinomycetales; family Microbacteriaceae; genus Leucobacter. The sequence continues at coordinate 1,203 of JBQEBC010000103.1, forward strand.
GTATCGCCCCAGTCAGAAAGCTGAGATTCGTCAGGAGCAATTGGCAGCGTATCCACCCAGGCGAGTACTTGGGTAAACCCGTCTTGCGCCTGTTGCGAGAGCTCATCCCACTGGTCACGTACCGCCCATACGATGAGCCAGCCGATTCCCGTCAGCAACACCACGATTCCAAGCAAAACGAGCACTGTCGCGAGTACCCGAGGCACTCGTCTACGATCCATCCAGGCCATAACAGGCGCGAATGTGCTTGCGAAAATAAGCGCCAGCAAGATCGGAATAATGACCGTTGTGAGCTGACGCATGCCGTATACAACGAGCACCGTGAGTGCGAGCACAATGATGATCTGCACTGACCTAGTGGCGACCATTCCAAACGAATCGGTCCACGGGCGCCGCACCAGTGCAACATCACGGTCGTCGACCTCGTCGGAGTGATCAGCGATCGAACCGGTGACCGCAAGCTCAAGACGATCTACACGTCGTTCAATCTGTCGCGTTCGCAACCAGCCAAACATTCAGGCTCCTTTATTCAACGTTGGACTCACGAGGTGTTACTTTCGTGCTTTGCGCTTTTCCAGCCACTTCTCGATGAACATCGCGCCGAGCAACCAAGTGCCAAGCGCTGTGATGATCCATACGAGCAGGGGTGCTGCGATCCACGACGCCACACCATGAATGCTCAGACCTCCACCGAAAAGTGTTGCAACCCACAGTGCGAGAAAGGTAGAGATGAGCCCGATGCCACCGAGTATCGCAGATGCGTACTTGCGTGCGAGATTGAATACGAATGGCGCGAGGATCGCCTGGGCGACCGCGAACACACCAACCGCGATAAAGAACCCACCAACGCGCACAGTGACGCCATCAATTGCCCAGGCGGCAATGAGCAGCGCAATCGCTGCCAGGGCGAACTGCACCACAACGTTTATCAAGAATCTCACCATGTTGTGACTCTCCTGTCGTTGGCCTGTTCCGTGACCTTATTGCAAAGACTATACGTGCGTCTCGATATAGGTTCGTAAGTCAGCCTCAGCACCGCTCATCTCAGTGACGTGCTGGGGCAGATCAAGAAGACCGGCGAGATGCTCGGGCATTCCGATCTGCTCCCCCGTTGCTTCGAACACAATTTCAGGGAACTTCTCGGGCTTTGCGGTTTCAAGCACAATCATCGGGACACCTGGTTCGATATGTTCGCGCGCGACTTTCACGCCGTCTGCAGTATGCGGGTCGATGAGCAGCCCTGTCTCGGCGTGCACGCTGCGGATCGTCTCCACACGGTCTTGGTGCGTGCTGGTACCACTTTGGAAACCAAACTCGCCTTCAAAACGTGGCAATTCAGCGCTCAGGTCGATGGTGCCGTGTTCATCGAGTTCGCTCCACGCAGCGGCGAGCCGTTTGGGGTCACGTCCAAGCAGATCGAACACGAAACGCTCAAGGTTTGACGCTTTTGAGATATCCATCGAAGGGCTCGAGGTCGCGTGGGTGTCTGCAGATCCGCGAGGCGTGTATATGCCTGTTCGGAAGAATTCGTCGAGCACATTATTCTCGT
>JBQEBC010000104.1:0-2570 GCA_052106035.1 Leucobacter sp.
TTCGAGGCCTTCAAGTACCGGCTTGTCGGGGATCGCACTCATGCGTGGGCTCCGTGTTCTCGACGCAAACGTCGGATTCGATGTGGACGGCACCGCGTGGTCGCGCTGAACTTTTGGTGGGAGCATTCACTCCCGTGATCAAACGCTGGTGCCTGAAGGTGTAAGACACGATCAGTCTACTAAAATATCGTCTGTTGGTAGTTTTGAGGGAATGACGTGGGGGTTGGAACATGACTGAGCGAATTCGTGTGGGCATCGTTGGCTATGGAAATCTCGGACGCGGCGTCGAAACCGCTATTCAGGCAAACCCCGACTTCGATCTCATCGGCATCTTTAGCCGACGAGATCCGTCTACGGTCACCCCGCTGGCTGCGTCGACACCGGTGTATGCGCTCGACACGATCCTCGAGTTCACAGACCGCATCGATGTTCTTATTTTGTGTGGTGGTTCGAAGGATGACCTCCCCGTGCAGACTCCCGAGTTAGCCGCCACGTTTACCGTGGTTGACAGCTACGACACTCACGCGAAGATTCCTGCTCACTTCGAGGCAGTGAATGCGGCAGCGAAAAAGGCCGGCACCGTCGCGGTGATCTCGACCGGGTGGGATCCGGGGCTCTTTTCGCTGAACCGCCTCTATGGCGAAGCCATCATCCCCAATGGCACGACGTACACATTCTGGGGGCGTGGCCTCAGCCAGGGCCACTCTGACGCCTTGCGCCGTGTCTCTGGCGTTGCAGGAGGAGTTCAGTACACGTTGCCTTCAGAGGAGGCGATTGCGCGCGTTCGATCGGGGGAGCAGCCGGAGCTATCAACCAAAGACAAGCACACGCGGGAATGCTACGTCGTGCTCGCTGACGGTGCAGACGAGGCCATCGTTAGGAATGCGATCGTCACGATGCCAGACTACTTCGAACCGTATGAAACCACAGTGCACTTTATCTCGCATGAAGAGCTTGCACGCGACCACGCCGGTATGCCACACGGCGGCTTTGTGATCCGCTCGGGGGAGTCGTCGCCGGGTAACTCGCACACGATTGAATACCAGCTCACGCTCGGTTCAAACCCCGAGTTCACGTCGAGCGTGCTTGTCGCGTTCGCTCGCGCGGCTGCGCGTCTTGCAGCCGCGGGAGAATCTGGCGCTAAGACTCCGTTTGATATTGCACCGGGATTACTTTCTCCCAAATCAGCGGCAGAGCTTCGCACCGAACTGCTGTAGCAATACTTAAGCGTGAGGCCGTGCACAGGACCTGATTTGGGTTCCTGCGCAGGGCCTCTTGCGTGTGAGACGAGCGAGCTCAGTCAGTCACGATGGTGTCGAACGCGTCTGGGAATTCCTTCAACCAGTCGCTCACGCCTTCGGCCTCATTATCTTTGAAATCATTCATAATGCGGTTCTCGAGTGAACTGTACGCTTCATCCTCGAGTTGCAGCCCGCTGATGAGGTCCGCTGCTTCGGGATACTTTTCGCTAAAGCCCTTGGTTGCAATCATATGCAGTCCTTCGGCCTCACCGAGGGCTCCCTTGGGGTCCTCGAGGTCACGCATGTCATATTTCACGTTGCCCCAGAACGGACGCCACATCGTTACCACGATCGGCTCCTGATTTTCGATAGCCTCCTCAAGCGAGATGAGCATTGTCGCCACTGACGAGGAAAGCAATTCGAAGTCGTTGTCGAGACCATATGCCGGCATCGCGTCTTCTTCAGTTACCTTCATTTGCCCAGCACCAGGCTCGATCCCAACGATTCGATTATCGAATTCATCAGCATGATCGGCGAGTTCTTCGAGCGAGGTGATATCAACATAATCGGGGACTGCAAGGGTGATAATTCCTTGGTCGTAATACGTACTGAGTGATTCAAGCTCGTCACCGTACTTCTCCCAGTAGTCAATCTGTGTGCGCTCAGGCCAAGCTGATGAGTAAATATCAATGTCACCCTCGGCTACTGCCGTGTAGAGCAGTGCAGCGTCGCCAATCTGCTCAAGCTCGACCTCGTAACCGATCTTCTCAAGTTGATCCTCGAGGAGATACGCGGTGGTTATCGCATCAGCCCATGCGGGAACATAACCCACCTTGATGGTGCCTTTACTATCACTGTCGACTTCTGCGCCTGCCGCGCATCCTGCAAGCACAAGACTCATCGATGCCGCGAGTGCGAGTGCTCCTGTAAGGTGTCGTTTCTTCATCCGTTCCTTCTTGACGTGCAAAATGCCGCCCACAGAAACATTCTGCGGGCGGCATTTCACTGTTTATTTATAACCCTCAGGCTAACAAATTAGTCAGTGAGAATTCCGGGGTAGGCATCCGCATTGTCTGCGATCCACGCATCAACTGCGCCTTCAGGGTCGTCAGCGAACTCGTCGCCAGTCACCAGGCTTTCAAGTGCGCCGTAGGCGTCGTCATCAAGCTTGATGTTCGAGATGTACTCTGCTGCCTCAGGGAACTCGTCAGAGAATCCAAGCGTTCCGAGGAAGTGGAGTGACTCGGTTTCGCCCATAGCGCCCTTTGGATCTTCGAGATCCTTAATCGGGAATGCAGCGTTTGCCCAGAATGGACGCCAGAGCGTCAC